>CAZPSQ010000199.1:0-11031 GCA_964588755.1 uncultured Prosthecobacter sp.
AGCTTGTTGAAGATGCGCGGATACTGCTGCAGGCTTTCGGAGAAGGTGCTGCCTGTCTGCACGTTGTCAGCCAGGGTGTTGATGGTGCCCTTCATGACGGGATGGGGCTCCTGGCGGCCCAGCACGGTCAGGCCGCGCAGCAGCGGCAGGCCGGAATCAATCAGGGTGGCAAGCTGGCGGGTGAAGATCATGAGCGACTTGCTCTTCACCTTCGCGTTGGCGCCCACCTTCACCACCTTGGACTTGCCCTTGCCGGAGGTGGTCTTGACGCGTTTCTTGATCGCCGCCGCCTGGCCTGCGCCCTCGGCTGCCACACTGGTGGGATACAGGCCGGACTGGCGGAGCTGGTTGATGGCATCGGCCTCGGAGCCAGCATCAAGGTCTCCGACGGTTTCCTGTCCGTTCTGGTCCAGGGCGATGTAGTGAAACTTGGGCATAAAAACGTGTCTAGAGAGGCGTGTGTTAGGGGAAATTTCAGAATACCGGGGTCGCGGGCGTTCTGTCCATCAAAAATAATGTGGAGAGACTGGTGCGCCCGGGTTTCGTCGTCTTGGATGCGGGATCAGGTGTATTTCAGCACTTCTTCAATGGTGGTCTCGCCATCGTAGATGCTGCGCAGGCCATCCTCGCGCAGGGTGACCATGCCCAGCTCGATGGCTTTCTGCCGCAGGACAAGGGATGGCGCGCGGCCGGTGATGAGCTCGCGGATCGGGTCGGTGCAGTCGAGCAGCTCGTAAATGCCACGGCGGCCCTTGTAGCCGCTGCTGCCGCAGGCGGAGCATCCCGCGCCGGTGTAGAAGTGTTTTCCGCCGATGTCGTCGCGCGTGAGATTGAGCTGGTTGAGGATGTGCAGGCTCGGCTCGTAGGGGGACTTGCAGCTCTTGCAGATGGTGCGCAGCAGGCGCTGGGCCAGCACGCCCTCCAGCGTGGCGGAGACGAGGAAGGGCTCCACGCCCATGTCCACCAGACGGGTCACTGCGCCGGCGGAGTCATTGGTGTGCAGGGTGCTCAGCACCAAGTGGCCGGTGAGGGAGGCCTGAATGGCGATCTGCGCGGTTTCAAGGTCACGCATTTCTCCGACCATGATGCGGTCCGGGTCCTGGCGGAGGAAAGAGCGCAGTGCCTTGGCAAAGGTGAGGCCCACCGCGTCATTGATCGGCACCTGCATGATGCCGTCCAGCTCGTATTCGACGGGGTCCTCCGCGGTGAGCAGCTTGGAGTCGATCGTGTTGATCTTCCGGAGGCAGGCGTAGAGCGTGGTGGTCTTCCCGGCACCGGTGGGGCCGGTGACGATGAAGATGCCGTTTGGCTTGTGAATGGTCTCCTCAATGTAGTCCCGCAGCGGGGCCGACATGCCCAGGTCCGACAGCTCAAGCTGGATGGAGGAGCGGTCCAGCACGCGGAGCACCACAGACTCGCCGTGCTGGGTGGGCAGGGAATTCACGCGCATGTCCACCGCCTTGCCTCCCACGTTGGTCATGATGCGTCCGTCCTGCGGGATGCGGCGCTCGGCGATGTTCATGTTCGCCATGACTTTCACGCGGGAGATGATGGAGGTGGCCAGATGGACGGGCGGGGGGGCCATCTCATACAAGGCTCCATCCACCCGGTAGCGGATCTTGAACTCGCGCTCGAACGGCTCGAAGTGGATGTCGCTGGCTTTTTCCTTGATGGCCTGGTGCATGACCAGGTCCACAAATTTGACGATCGGGGCGGAGTTGGCCTCGGCCTCATGATTGGAGTCCTTGCCGGCCTTGCCCAAATTGCCAAAGATTTCGTCGATGCTGGGCGCTCCGGCGCCATAGTGCTTTTCGATCAGCGCCTGCACTTGGCTGCGCCGGGCCACGACCGGGACAATTGTTTTCTCCAGGCCGAAACGAAGGTCCTCAATAAGCTGGGGGTTCAGCGGGTCGGTGAACGCCACGTGCAATCCCTGCCCGTCCAGCGTGATGGGGAAGGCGCCATACAGGCGGCCCATGCCGGCGGGGACCAGTGCGACGATGGAGGGAGCGGGCTCAAAAGCGGAGAGGTCAAAGTGCTCCGCGCCGAGTTCATCGGCCACCTGCGCCCAAAACTCATCCTCACTGGTGTAGATCCCGTAGTCCAGCAGCACTTGGATGATGTCCTTGCCATTGTGCACGCTGTCCTGCTCCAGGTCGTAGGCCACGCCTTTGTCGATCACCCCGCGGTTTTCGAGCATTTCGATGACGTTCTGTGCGGTCATAGGGTCTGAAAAATGAAATTCGTTTGGGAAAAGGGGGGGCAGGGGATCAGTCAACGTCGGCCATGGTGGACTCGATCACTTCCTCGGCGGTGGTCATGCCTGCCAGGACTTTGCGGATGCCGTCCTCACGCAGCGTGCGCATGCCCAGCTCGCGTGCGCGCTTGCGCAGCTGCGGGGTGGTGAGCTGCTGGTTGATCATGTTGCGCACCTCGTCATCGATGGTGAAGATTTCCACCAGGGACATTCGGCCGCGATAGCCGTTCTGGCGGCATTTGTTGCAGCCGTTGGGGCCAAAGATGGTGGCCTCGGTCACCTGGGCGACTTCCAGGCCGAGTCCGCGCAGCTCGCGGTCGCTCAGCGACGTGGGGGTCTTGCATTCGCCACAGAGCTTGCGCACAAGGCGCTGCGCCTCGATGGCGCGCACTGCGGAGGCGATGAGGAAGGGCTTCACCCCGATGTCCGCAAGACGGGCCACGGCGCCGGGGGCGTCGTTGGTGTGCAGCGTGGAGAAGACAAGGTGACCGGTGAGGGAGGCCTGGATGGCGATGGATGCCGTTTCAAGGTCACGAATTTCCCCCAGCATGATGATGTTGGGCGCCTGGCGCAGCATGGCGCGCAGGGCGGCGGCGAAGGTCATGCCCACGTCCTCCTTCACCATCACCTGGTTGATCCCGGCCAGCTCGTACTCGACCGGGTCTTCCACCGTGATGATTTTGCGGTCCGGCCGGTTGATGTAGTTCAGGCAGGCGTAGAGTGTTGTCGTCTTGCCGGAGCCGGTGGGGCCTGTCACCAGGATGATGCCGTCCGGCAGGGTGATGAGGCGCTCAAAGGAGGACTGGTCATCACTGAGGAAGCCAAGGTCGGAAAGGCCCAGGCGCAGGCTGCTCTTGTCCAGAACACGCATGACCACGCTTTCGCCGTTGTTGGTCGGGATGATCGACACACGCATGTCGATCTCCTTGTCATTGTAGTTCATCTGGATGCGGCCGTCCTGCGGGATGCGCTTTTCATCCAGCTGCATCGAGCCGGTCATGATCTTGAGGCGGCCGATGATGGCGGAGTGCAGGCGCTTCGGGTGGTGCTCCACATCCACCATCACGCCGTCCATGCGGTAGCGGACGCGGATGTCCTTCTCCAGCGGCTCCACGTGAATGTCGGACGCCTTGTTCTTGAAGGCCTCCATCAGCATGTTCTGCACCAGTCGGATGACCGGGGCATCATCGCCGTCGGTGCCGGTTTTGTCTTTGATGACGTCCACCTGGCTGCCATAGATGTTGCTCTGGAGGGTCTTGATGAGGGCAGGTGTGGAGCAGTAGAACTCCAGCTCCGGCTGCAGCACGTGGGGCAGCGCGTCCAGCGTTTCGAAATCAAACGGGTCGGACACCACCACCTGCAGCGCGCTGTGGTTCATGCCAATGGGGGCGATCTTGTACTTCTTCGCCAAATCCACGTTCATCAGGTCCTTGAGGCTCGGATGCGCCTCGAACCCATCCAGGTCCAAGTACTCCATGCCAGCATTCACCGCCACGGTGCGCGCCACCTGCTCGTCTGACAGGACCCCCGTCTTGATCAGCACATCCACGGTGCTCTCGCCCGGCTTCAGGCCGCTCTTGGCCTGTTGAATTTCTCGGTCTTCCAGCAGTCCGGATTCTTGGAGCTGTTCGAGGAGGTAGGCTTCATTCGAGTACATGCAATCGTAACGGCTGGGCTGTTGGGGGCGAAAACGGGATTTTTAGGATAATTCTCAGACTACAGCTTCGCGTGGGAAAGTGTCAACGAATCGGCGTGCACGAATGCAAAAATGATGCGGATCAATGACAAACATCCGGTTTTCATGTCGTTGGCCTTTTCATTTCCCATCTCGCACTCCAAAATCCATGCATCACCTGTTCCTCTCTGCTGTCTTGTTTCTAGGGCTGAACCTCGCCTGGGCTGGTTTCGCCCGGGCGCATGAGGGCGGCGCGCAGATGGCTGCCATTACCAAGGTCTTCATCTCCGCGCTCACACCTGAGCAGAAGGCACGTGCCTGCTTCCAGTTCACCGATGCGGAGCGTGAAAACTGGCACTTCATTCCACGCGAGCGCAAGGGCCTCCCCCTCAAGGACATGACGCCGCAGCAGGAGCTGCTGGCGCACGCGCTGCTCAACACCGGGCTGGGCTTTCGTGGCGCGGCCAAGGCTGTCACCATCATGAGTCTGGAGGAGGTGCTCTACAACATTGAAGGCGCGGACGAGGCCAGGCGTGCCGCCGTTCGTGTGCGTCGTGATCCGGAAAACTATTTCGTCTCCATCTTCGGCGAGCCGGCTGAGAAAGGCGCATGGGGCTGGCGTGTGGAAGGCCACCACCTGGCGTTGAACTTCACCATCAAGGACGGGCAATTGCTGCGTGCCACACCTTCCTTCATGGGCTCCAATCCGGGGGAGGTGCGTGAAGGCCCGCTGGCCGGCCTGCGTGTGCTTTCGGCCGAGGAGGAGCTGGGCCGTGAGCTGGTGAAGTCACTGACCCCGGATCAGCTCAAGAGCGCCGTGGTGGCGGAGACCGCGCCCAAGGACATCCACACCGGTGCCGAGCTCAAGGTCAGCCCTCTTTCCCCCGCCGGCATTGCCGACACGGAGCTTGATGCCAGGCAGAAGGCTCTGCTGGCACGGCTGATCGACGAATACCTGGAGCGCATGCGTCCGGAGATCGCCGCGGAGACGCGTGCCGAGATCAAAAGCAGCGGTGCCGTCCACTTCGGCTGGGCCGGTGGCATGGAGCGCGGCCAGCCGCACTACTACAGGGTGCAGGGGAAGACCTTCCTCATTGAATACGACAATGTGCAGAACGGTGCCAACCACGTGCACAGCGTGTGGCGCAGCTTTGATGGCGACTTCGGCCGGGACCTCATCGGCGAGCATGTGCGGCAGGCGCATTAAAAAAATGCGGCCTTCACGGCCATGCTTCAGCAGCCTGTTTTGGTGATGCAAAGCCGGAGGTTCGCAGGGGTGTCGGGAAGGCGCAGCTTTCGTGCCTGTCCGTGCTTGCACCCAGGCTATTCGCACGCTGTTCACAGCTTGTTCACCTTTTGGAGCGAAGCTGTCTGTCAACTCATCTCGCAATGTTTTAAAAAATTAGGGATGGATTGGGAAAAATTCAAAAAATATATCGAAGAAGAGCTTGTGAGTCGTGTCGATTTCGACATACAAAGCCATCCACATTTTGAAAGTCTTCAACGCTCTCCTGCAACACCGCTGACTGGCTTTTCGAAACTGTCCCAACCCCTTTCCTTTGATTATCACTCTCCCGGAGAAACCCATCATGGCGCGCAACGATGAAAGCACGAAAACGCAACCTTCCAACGGCCACAGTCATCCCGCGCGCAACGAACTCCTCACGCTGACACCCACGGCATGGGATGGTGTGTGCGAGGTGTTGCAGCGCCGCCTAGGCGATGACAACTTTCAGCGCTGCTTCAACGGCACCAGCGGACGCCTCACGGATGATGGGCGTTTCATCATCACTGTTCCGAACCCGATCAATCAAATCTGGATCGAACACAACCACACCGTCGCCGTCACAGACGCGGTGGCGGAGATCACCGGCGTTCCCGCCATCATCGAGTTTCATGTGGCCACCGAGCCGGCGCCTGTCCCGGCCAAGCTCGCCCCTCTGCCGGAGATCAAGGCGGCCCGTGGCAATGCCGCCGACCAGCCGCCGATCCGCTTCTTCAGCGAGGCGGGCTTGAACGCCAAGTTCAACTTCGACAGCTTCGTGGCCGGTCCGAACAGCAGCTACTCCCTGGCCGTGGCCCGTGCCGTGGCGGAGAAGCCCGGCCGCATCTACAACCCCATGTTTTTCCACGGCCCCACCGGCCTGGGCAAGACCCACCTGATGCAGGCCATCGGGCAGGAGGTGCTGGCACGGAAGCCGCGCGCCCTCGTCCGCTACGTCACCTCCGAGCAGTTCACGAATGAGTTCGTGGACGCCATCAAGAAGCAGACCTTCAGCCAGTTCCGCCAGAAGTACCGCAAGGTGGATGTCCTGCTGATTGACGACGTGCATTTCTTTGAGGGCAAGGACAGCACCCAGGAGGAGTTCTTCCACACCTTCAACGAGCTGTTCAACAACCAGAAGCAGATCGTCCTGGCCAGCGACCGCCCGCCAAGCGAGATCAAAAACCTGGAAAGCCGCCTCGTCTCCCGCTTCGAGTGGGGGCTTGCCACCCAGATCCAGGTGCCGGACACTGAGACCCGCCTTGCCATCCTCCGCCGCAAGCAGAGCGACTTCAATGTGTCGCTGGACTCCTGGATTCTCGACTTCATCGCCCAGAAGATCCGGGCCAATGTGCGCAAGCTGGAAGGCGCGCTCATGCGCGTGGCCGCCCATGTCTCCCTGGAAGGGCAGATCCAGACCGAGTCCGCGCTCGCCACGCTCCTGCATGACGTCATCGACGAGGACCAGTCAAAGACCATCACGGTGGACCGTGTGCAGCGCATCGTGGCTACCCACTATGACCTGCGTGTGAGCGACCTCACCGGGCCGCGGCGTCCGAAGAACATCGCCGAGGCGCGTCAGGTCGCCATGTATCTTGTCCGCACCCTCACCAGGCTGCCGCTCATCCAGATTGGCGACGAATTCGGCGGCCGCGACCACGGCACCGTCATCCACGCCTGCAAGGTGGTGAACAACCTCATCAACGGCTCCAGCGACTTCAAGCGCCGCGTGGACAACCTGGCTGGCAAGTGCAAGGAGGCGTAGCTGCTGCGCGGAATGACGAAACCAGAATGACGGATGAAGCCTGAAACAAGGCTGTCATTTGTCATTCCACTTCCTGGTTTCGTCATTTGAGCTTCTGCCGCAGCTCCATCACCGCGCCAACAATCTGCTGCTCCACCGCGCTGCTCCACCGTGTGGGATGGCTGCCGTGGATCATCGCGCCGCCGCCTTCATAGCCGCCTTCGTCCCAGATTCTCCGGCTGGGGATGTAGGCCATGACATCGTTGGTGTAGCCGCTGACCCAGACGATGGGGTCCTGAATGTCGCGCTTCAGGCGCAGTGAGTAGTCAACCACCACCTCGCCGCCGAGTGTGACGCAGGTGAGGTCGTTGCCGAGCCGCAGCACCTGCACAGGGTAGGGGTAGGTCGTGGGCAGGGACTCTCCTTTTTCCAGGCGTTCCAGCAGCCGTTGGCCATGGGCGGCCAGATACTTGTTGCCGGACTTCTGCTCCTCCTGCAATTGCGCCTTGGTGGGCAGGGTGTCATACGCCAGCGGGATCTCACGATAGGCCGCACGGATCGGTCCTGTGAGACGCCGCATTTTTGTGGTCAGCGCCGCCTCCACCGCCGTCGCCAGCGACTGTCCATGCGTCTGCGCCAGCTCCATGGTTTTGCGCGGGTAGGGGTTTTGGTCGCCGCTGCAGCCGTTCATGAACAGGGCCACCGCGTCCGGGTGCGCTTTCTCCAGCGCCTGCTGCGCATAGCCTGCGTAGTCACCGCTGAACTTCTGATGCCCCAGCGTGGTGCAGTGGCAGGCGTAGCCAAAGAGAATGGCGATCTCCCTGCCGTCGCCGCCCGTGGCCTTCAGCACCGGCACGGTTTGGTCCACCAGCCCCGCAGGGTTGGGGAAATTGAGCCAGCCACCGGTGCCATCTGGCGTGCGCCGGTTCATGGAGACACCACAGCGGGCGCTGCTGTGGTCGAGGTGGGCGGGTGCTGATTTTTGAAGGGCCTCGCCAATGAGCCGCACCAGGGTGTCCTCCAGCTTCGCGGTGTATTCCGCCGCTTCTTCCTCACGCCGCACCACATCCGCCGTGCCAAAGGCCCTGCCGCTGCGCAGTTCGGGGCCGCTGTGGGTGTGGGATGCGTTGATGGCCAGGTTTGCAGGCTCGATGCCGTGGTCTTTCTTCACCCGCTCCGCCACGGCCAGCCGCAGATCCCGGGGCACGCCGATGAGATCCAGCGTGATCAGCGCAAAGCGCGCGCCCTGCTGATCTGTGAGCACCAGTGCTTTCGCGAACAGGTCCAGCTCCACACCCTCGGACGGCTTGGTGCGTGCCGCATAGCCCGCCATCCACATGGGTTTCTCCGGTGTGATCTTGGCAGACGCGGCTCCGGCCTTCCATGCGGGAGCCTCGGGCGCGGGAGTGGCGGCCATGAGGCACATGGCCAGGGGGAGGAGCAGCGGGAGCCAGAGTTTCATGCTGCAATGTAAGTCGCCGCAACCGCCCTGTTCTTTCCCACGATCACCAAAGCTGCCACGCTGCCAGCTCCTTGTCACTGCGCGCAAAGACACGGCTGCCCACAAAGGCGGGGTGGGCCCAGGTCTTGCCGATGATTTGATGCCGCCCCAGCTCCTCCCGGCTGGCGGGCCGCAGCGCCACATGCACCAGCTCGCCGCTCGCGTTGAGCAGCGTGGCCATGTCCTCCGCCTCCTTCATCCACACCAGGCTCATCTGCGGGTTGCGGTCCTTTGGCGTCAGCGTGTTGTCATCGCTCCACAAGATTTGACCGGTCTTCAATTCAAAGGCCTGCAGGCCACGGTTCTTGTCCAGCATGTACACGATGCCGTCCTTGAAAAGCGGGGCGGACATCAGGCCGCACAGTGCCTTCTCATTTTCCCACACCAGGGTCACGTCCTTGGCGGTCCTGCCCAGTTGCAGCACCTTGGCGCCATGCCAGTAGCCGGACACCAGCAGCAGCCCCTCATGATACAGCGGCTGTGCGATGCTCACCCCATAGGTGATCTTGTAAGGGTAGGTCCAGTTCACCGCCCCCGTCTCGGGGTTGAGGCTCTGGATATGTTCCGGCCCCCAGGCGATCAACTGCCGTGTGCCCGCATGGGTGATGATTTCAGGCGTGCAGTAGCCGGCGGGATCCGGCCCGCCGCGCCACACCTCCGCGCCGGTGTCTTTGTCCAGCGCCAGGACTGAGCCGTTCTTGTCCGCGCCCACATGCAGCAGCACGCGGCCGCCATCCAGCACGGGGGAGGCAGCAAACCCCCAGGTGGGGATCTTGGCACCGAACTGCGCCACTGTGTCCACCTGCCACAGCACCTTGCCGCTGTCCGCCTGCAGGCACACGGCCACGCCGGTGGCGCCCAGGGCATAGGCTTTGCCGTCGGTGATGTTCACAGAGGAGCGCGGCCCGGTGCCATAGTCCATGCTGCCGTATTCCACCTCCCAGGGGTGCGTCCACAGCTCCTTGCCGGTCTCCGCGTCGAAGCACAGCACACGCTCGGCCTCCCTGGGTGTCTTCTGCCGGTCCATGACATAGACGCGGCCGCCGCTCACAGTCACACCGCCATAGCCTCCGCCGATTTCCTTCTTCCACAGGCGCTCCGGCTCACGCTGCGCATGGTCTGCGGGGGCGTCCTTGGGGTTCCACCTGCCATCACCATTCGCGCCGCGCCAGCGCGGCCAGTCCTGCCCATGGCAGGCCAGGGTCAGGCAGAGGGAGAGAAGGAAAACACGTGGCATGTGACAGAACACGAGGCTGGAGGCCCTCCGCTATCACCCGTTTCGCCTTCGGCGGCGAAGGGCGCGGGCGGCCTGTCAAGCAGCACGCCGAACAAAAGTTTTTCGCACGGTGTGCTGATCAGTTGCCGCGCGGGATGCTCTCGCTACGTCACCCGGTCCCAACCTTTATAGCATCCATTTTCCGACCATGCCTGCCGCCAACGAATTGAACATCAACGTCGCCCACGTCGAACGCATCGCCGGGGAGCTCAAGATCCGCCCCATCCAGGTGGGGGCCACGGCGAAGCTGCTGGCGGACGGCGCCACGATTCCCTTCATCTCCCGTTACCGCAAAGAGGCCACCGGCGAGCTGGATGAAGTGCAGGTGCAGAACATCAAGGACCGGCTGGAGCAACTGGTCGCGCTGGACGACCGCCGCGCGTCCATTGTGAAATCCCTGGAGGAGCGCAAGCTCATGACGGACGTCCTGCGTGCCAAGATTGAGAAGGCGGAGACGCTGAATTCCCTGGAGGACATCTTTGCCCCCTTCCGCCCGAAGCGCCGCACCAAGGCCACCATCGCCAAAGAAAAAGGGCTGGAGCCGCTGGCCGACTTCATCGAGCAAAATGTGCTCACCGCTGGCGTCGATCTCGATGCCGAGGCCGCGAAGTTTGTGAACACCACCGCCGAGACGGACGAGCTCAAGGTGAAGGACGCCAGCGACGCCCTCGTCGGCGCGCGCGACATCATCGCCGAGCGCATCAGCGACACCGCCGAGGTCCGCGCCGCTTTGCGCAAGCTCTTCGCCGAAAGCTCCACCGTCACCTCCAAGGTGATGTTCGGCAAAGAAGAAGACCCCGAGGCGCAGAAGTTCCGCGACTACTTCGACTGGAACGAGCCCATCAAGTCCATCCCCTCCCACCGCATGCTGGCCATCCGCCGTGGGGAGAAAGAAGGCTTCCTGCTCATGCGCATCCAGCCGCTGGAGGCGGACGCCGTCTCGCTGGTGGAGCGCCTTGTCGTGAAAGGCAGCAACGCCTGCTCCGCGCAGATGAAGACCGCCGCGCAGGACAGCTACAAGCGCCTGCTCAGCTCCAGCATGGAGACGGAGGGACGTCTTGAGTCCAAGAAAAAGGCCGACGCCGACGCCGTGAAGGTCTTCGCCGACAATCTGCGCGAGCTCCTCATGGCCGCTCCGCTGGGGCAGAAGCGCCTGCTTGGCATCGACCCCGGCTTCCGCACCGGCTGCAAAACCGTCGTGCTCGACGCGCAGGGCCAGCTTCTTTACAATGATGTCATCTACCTGCTGGGAGATGGCAACAGCCTCGTCCACGCGAAGAACCTCATTCTTAACCTGGTCGAGCGTTACAAGAT
>CAZPSQ010000200.1:0-10978 GCA_964588755.1 uncultured Prosthecobacter sp.
TTCAGCAAACTTGTCGGCCTCGCTGTCCGGCACGCGCAGGTTGCCGCTGGTCAGGGAGATCAGCCGCACGTCGTGGCCTTGTTCGGAGAGGCGTTCCAGCGTCGCACCCATGGAGACGACGGCATCCTGCGGCTCGGGGCTGAGCACGAGGCAGCGCTTGGGATACGGGTTGGCACGTTCGGGACGGTAGGTGTCATCCTCGTTGGGCTTGCCGCCGGGCCAGCCGGTGATGGTGTGCTGGAGTTGGTTGAAGATGCGGATGTTGAGCTGGTAGGCCGGCCCCTGCTCGGAGAGGAGGTCGGAGAGGCCGTTCTCGTTGTAATGCTCATCGATGAGCTTGAGGATGGGCCGCTTGATCTTGAAGGCCTGCCAGACCATGGCGCGGCGGGTTTCGCGCGGGGTCCAGGAGGCGGGGCCGACGAGCCAGGGCAGCTTGATGCGGGTCAGCTCGCGGGAGGCGCCGCTGTCGATGAAGAAACGGGCGTCGGCGTGGTCCTGGAGGAAGGAGGCTGAAATGGCTTCGGTCGTGGGGCCTTCGACGGCCTTGGCGACCATGGCCCCCTTGTTCTCTCCCCAGGCCATGAGGACGAGCTTTTTGGCGCGGAGGATGGTGCCAACCCCCATGGTGATCGCAAAATGGGGCACGTTCTGCTCCCCGCGGAAGTCGCTGGCGGCATCCTGGCGGGTGACGCGGTCCAGGGTGATGCGGCGGGTCAGGGAGTCGCGGCTGGAGCCTGGCTCGTTGAAGCCGATGTGGCCGGTCCGGCCGATGCCGAGGATCTGGAGGTCGATGCCGCCGACCGACTGAATTTTCTGCTCATAGTCGCGGCAGTGGTTGAACACCTGGTCTCCCGGGACGGTGCCGCTGGGAATGTTGATGCTGCCCTTCGGGATGTCGATGTGGTCGAAAAGCTGCTCCGCCATGAACTTGGCATAGCTTTCCGGGTGGTCGGCGCTGAGGCCGTAGTATTCATCCAGGTTGAAGGTGATGACGTTTTTGAAGCTCAGACCCTCCTCCTTGTGCAGGCGGATCAGCTCCCGGTAAAATGGCACCGGTGTGGAGCCGGTGGCCATGCCCAGAACCGCGGCTTTGCCGGTTTTGTTGCGCGTCTCGATGAGCTCCCGCACCTCCTTGGCCAGCGTTTTGGCGGCCGTGGCGGAGTCGGGGAAAATGTGGGTGGGGACTTTCTCGTAGGCTTCGGCGGCGGTGCGGAGGGACATGGCTGGGAGGTTGGTGGAAAAGGTTGGTCAGGAGAGCTTCAAACTACGCACGATCTGCATCGTCTCTCGGCAGGCGTTTTCGATGGCGTCAAATTTGCCCTCGCGAATCCACTCGCGCTTCGCCATCCAGGTGCCGCCGCAGGCGAGCACGCTGGTGTGCTTGAGGAAGGTGGCCAGGTTCTCCAGGCTGACGCCGCCGGTGGGCATGAACTTCATGGTGGGAAAGGGGCCGCTGAGCGCCTCAATGGCCGGAAGCCCGCCATAGATGTTGCTGGGGAAAAACTTCACCGCCGGGAGGCCCAGGTTCAACGCCTGCATGATTTCGGTGGGCGTGACGGCCCCGGGGAAGATGGGCACATCCTTTCCCTGACACATCTGCACGATGTCCGCATCCAGACCGGGGGTGACGACAAACTGAGCGCCAGCCGACAGCGCCTGGTCAAGCTGCTGGAGGGAGACAACGGTGCCCGCGCCGACGAGCAGCCCCTCCACCCGCGAGAGCGTGCGGATGACCTCCAACGCATAGGGGGTGCGCAACGTCACCTCCACCACGGGCAGGCCACCACGGACCATGGCCTCCGCCATCGGCTCCGCCGTGTTCACATCATCAATCACCACAGCAGGCACGACGCGCAGACGCGCGATGGTTTGGTTCACATCTTCAAGCATCGCTGAGAAGAAGGGCGGGATTGGCCGGGGTGCAAGACGGTTTCAAGCCCGCAACAGACGTTGGAAAGCAGCGTCGTCAAAGGTGGCGTCAAAGCCAATAATATCCGTGGGCGTCACAAAGATATGACAGGCTTCCCAAAGGCAGATCGTCCAGGCCTCCAGCAGGCTTTTCAACCATGCCTGCAGTTCTTTGAGCAAAGCCTCTCCGAACTCATCTTCCACGTGTTGACCTTGGTGCTCATGCTCGTCTGCCTTTCGGCTGCCGACGCCTCAACATTGAATCTGCCGCAGGGTGCCACGCAAGGATTGAAAATCGCGCGACCATGCCTACACTAAAAAGCAGCAGCATCACGCGTGCTCATTCGACACGCAACAGATGCCGGACTGGAAGCTTTGACAAACTCTCTCAATGCAGAGGAGCAAGCCGAGAGGACCTTGGATGCCGCATACTGGCTCCCTTTGAAGAAGGAACTCGAAAATCTTCGCCGCCACTCCTAGCTGGCAGCGCTTTCCTTACTCCAAGTCCAGCTCGGGCTTGAAGTCGGCGGCGTGGTAGGAGCTGCGCACCAGCGGGGCGCTGGCGACGTGACGGAAGCCTTTTTTCAGGGCGATCTGCTTGTAGTTCTCAAACGTGTCCGGGTGGATGTACTCGATCACGGGCAGGTGCTGGGCGGAGGGGCGCAGGTACTGGCCGAGGGTGAGGACGGTGACGTCGTGCTCGCGCAGGTCGTCCATGGCCTGGAAGAGCTCGGTTTCGGTCTCTCCGAGGCCGAGCATGAGGCCGCTTTTGGTGGCGCAGTGGTTGCCCATCTCGGTGGCCATGGCCTTGGCGCGCTTGAGCACCTGCAGGCTGCGGTGGTACTGGGCGCGGCTGCGCACCAGGGGGGTGAGGCGCTCGACGGTCTCGAGGTTGTGGTTGAAGATGTGAGGGCGGGATTTCATGACGACCTCCAGGGCGTCGTCCTTGCCGTTGAAGTCGGGCACCAGGATCTCGATGGTGATGGTGGGCACGGCCTCGCGCACGGCCTCGATGGTGCGGGCGAAGTGCTCGGCCCCGCCGTCCTTGACGTCGTCACGGGCGACGGCGGTGATGACGATGTGGTTGAGGCCCATGCGCTTGGTGGCCTCGGCCACGCGCTGGGGCTCGTCCGCCTCCAGGGCGAAGGGTTTGGCGGTCTTCACGGCGCAGAAGCCGCAGGCGCGGGTGCAGCGGTCCCCGGCGATCATGAAGGTGGCGGAGCCCTGGCTCCAGCATTCCCAACGGTTGGGACACTGGGCCTCTTCGCAGACGGTGTGCAGCTTCAGGTCGGTGATGAGGCCTTTGGTGCTCCAGAATTTCGGGTCCTTCGGCAGCGTGACGCGGATCCAGTCCGGTTTTTTGTCGCGATGAAGGGCGGGGTCGATCTTCGGAGTCATGAGGGGGCCGCAATGAATCGCGGATTTGGGGCGGAATGCAATGCAGAATGATGGGCTGCGAAGAGACGGATTGGCCGCAAAGGGACGCAAAAAAGCGCAAAAAAAATGGGATCGGATCAGAAAGGGGCGGGCTTTCTGGTTCCGGCGGTCATTCCCCGGGCTTTTTTGCGGCTTCTGCGTCTTTTGCGGCTGATCGCCTCGGCTTTAACTCGCGCCGGAGCCGCGGATGACGGCGGGGAGGGTGCGGGCGAGGATTTGGAGGTCGAGCCAGAAGGACCAGTTGTCGATGTATTTGAGGTCCAGGGCGACCCATTCCTCGAAGTTTTTGATGCCGTTGCGGCCGGTGACCTGCCAGAGACAGGTGAGGCCGGGCCTGACGCTGAGGCGGCGGCGCTGGGCGTGTTTTTCAATGCGCTGGATCTCGTAAACAGGCAGCGGGCGCGGGCCGACGAGGCTCATCTCCCCCCGGAGGACGTTGATGAGCTGGGGCAGCTCGTCGATGCTGGTGCGCCGCAGCCAGCCGCCAAAGCCGAAAATGCGCGGGTCGCGGCTGATTTTGAAGACGGGGCCGTCCATCTCATTGTGCCGCTCCAGCAGGGCGCGTTTGGCCTCGGCGTCGGCGTGCATGGTGCGAAATTTCCACATGGTGAAGGGCTTGCCGTAGAGGCCGGCGCGCTCCTGCTTGAAGAAGATGGGGCCGCGCGAGCTGAAGCGGATGCCCACGTAGGCGACGACCCAGAACGGGAGGGAGAGCACCAGGAGGATGAGCGCGCCCACGCGGTCCACGATGCCCTTGAAGAGCAGCTCCCAGGAGGCCTGGGGGGTGCTGTGAAACACAAGCATGAGCTTGCCGCCCAGCACGTCGAAGGTGGGGCGGGCGATGGCAGTCTGGAAAAAGTCCGCGGCGATCCATGCCTCCACCCCCTCGGTCTCGCAGGCCTGAACGGCCTCCTCGATCTTGCTGAAATGCACATGCTGCGCGGCGAAGAGCACGCGGCTGATGGAATGCTGGTGGAGCGCGGCGACGAGGTCTGCCACCGGGCGCTTCATGATGTCGATGGTGTCCAGCACGTCGATCTCGGCCCGCTGGTCCGCCGCCATGTTGGCGAGGAAGGTGTCCATGTCGGCCTGATCTCCTG
This sequence comes from uncultured Prosthecobacter sp., assembly GCA_964588755.1. GTDB lineage: Bacteria > Verrucomicrobiota > Verrucomicrobiia > Verrucomicrobiales > Verrucomicrobiaceae > Prosthecobacter. The sequence goes on from CAZPSQ010000200.1 coordinate 4,446, forward strand.
CCAGGAGCACGCGCTCGCGCCCTTTGCCGCAGGCCAGGTGGCGCAGCAGCCGCTCCCGCTGCCAGGCTTCCCGCAGCAGGAGGGCAAGGCCGCCGAGGCCGACGGAAAAGATGATCACCGCACGGCTTTCCACCGACCATTTGAAGAAGACCATGCAGAAGGCGATGCACATGCCGATGATGACGAGGGCCTCCAGAAGCTGCCGGACGGATTTTCCAGGCGTCTTGTTGCTGAGGTTCGAGTAGAATCCGCGCGCCTCCAGCGCGATGGGCATGAACGGTGCCACCACGGCGATCACCCAGTAAAATTTGTCCAGGGAGGGAATCTCCACCGCGTCCGGGATGAACACCGGGACCAAGCGGGAACGCAGGAAATGCCCGAACCACAGACAGAACGCCAGCAGGGCGCTGTCGAGCAGTTCTGTGAGCTGCAAATTGATTTCTTGCTTCCTGCCCAGCATAGTGGTGCGTAAACGCTTAAAACTTATTAACTTCTGTTAAAATTATAACAAACACAGAAAATGGCACAACTGGTTTCCTCCAAAAATTTGCTGATGTCCACCCGCCCGCTGGCGGTGGGGGTGATTTCAGATGTGGCCGCGCTGGAGCATTTCGCCTCCCTGAATGCGGACGCGAGGGCAGCCCTTTGTGACGTGGCTGAGCTGCGGCTGGACATGCTGAAGATGCCTGCGGCGGATGTGCGCGCCAAACTGGCCGGCAATGCCACGCCCCTGCTGCTGACCGCCCGCCACCCTGCTGAAGGGGGCCAAGGGCCGGAGGATGCGGCCGGCCGGGCCGCCATGCTGGAGCCGCTGCTGGATCTGGCGATGCTGATCGACATCGAGCTGCGCAGCGCCATGCAGATGCAGGGCACGATTCAAAAAGCGCGCTCGGCCGGTGTGCCTGTGGTGGGATCGTTTCATGACTTCCAGGCCACCCCGGCCGACGAGGTGCTGGAAGGCGCGGCGAATTTTGGCCAGCAGGCGGGGCTGGACGCGGTAAAGGTGGCCACCTATCTGAACACCCAGGAGGACCTGAGCCGCCTGATGAAGCTGACCGGCAGCCCGCACCGGCTGCGTGTCTCCACCATGGGCATGGGCCCGTGGGGGCGGGTCTCGCGTTTGGTGCTGGCAAAATGTGGCAGCCTGCTGAATTACGGCTTCATTGGCACCTCGAACGCACCAGGCCAGTGGCCCGTGGCCCGCCTGAAAGAACTCCTTGCCGACCTTTGAGATGAATTTCCGTTTTCCCCCCATCCTGAATTCCCGCAACCTGCTGCTGGCAGCCCTGTACAGCGCCGCCATCACCGGCTGCGACGACCCCAAACGCGCGCAGGAGCTGCAGTGGCGCGAGGAGGAGGTGGACGCCAAGATCGCCTCCCTTTCCAAGCGTGAGGGCGAGATCGCCGCTGAGCGCCGCCGCATTGACCAGGACATCGCATCCGTGGCAGCCCGCGAGACGGCGGTGACGCAGCTCAAGGCGCAGCTGGAGAAGCAGCTGGCCGATGAGATCGAGAAGACGAAAAGGGTGCGCCGGGAGATTGAGATCAAGAACCTGCGCGGCCCGATTCCACAGATCAGCGCGGGACGCTGCATTGTCATCGACCCGGAGACGAACGACATCCTGTTTGAAAAGAACCCTGACCTGCGGGGCGCGATCGCCAGCACGACGAAGATCATGACCGGGCTGCTGGTGGTGGAGGCGGGCGACCTGGACAAGGTCGTCACCATCGAGCTAAGCGACACGCAGTGCGCGCCGGTGCGGATCGGGCTGAAGGTGGGGGAGACGTACACGCGCCGCCAGCTGCTGACCGCGATGATGGTGAAGAGCTCCAACGACATCGCCCAGGCACTGGCGCGGGACAACGCGGGCAGTGTGGAGGCCTTTTCCGCGAAGATGAATGAGCGGGCGAAGGCGCTGGGCCTGGAGAACACGTTTTTCGTAAACCCTCACGGGCTGCCATCCACGACAGACCAGGACCCCTTCAGCACGGCGCGCGATCTGGCGGTGATTGCGAAGGCAGCCGACCAGATGCCGGACATCCGCAAGATCGTGAAGATGCAGAGCTACAAGTTCACGCGACCGGATGGCAAGTCGATCGACCTGGCCAACACGAACCGCGTGCTGCGCAGCACAAGCTACTGCGACGGGATGAAGACGGGCTACACGGAGGCGGCGGGCTACTGCCTGGTGGCCACCGGGGAGCGCAATGGACGGCGGCGGATTGTGGTCGTCCTGAATGACAGCCATGATGGCGTGTGGAAGGACGCGCAGACGCTGCTGGACTGGGCGCTGAAGGCGTAAGTCATCCCATTTAACACTGGGGTGCGCAGATGGGCGGTTCATTTCCAGGCAATGAGGAAACGGAGCTGCTTTTTGTAGTGTGCAAAGGGATGGGAGGAGGCGAGGCTGACCGCTCCAAAGCCCACCCCTGGCTGGATGCCATCCACCTGCTGCGCCGTTGTGAAACTCTTTGAAAAACCTGCTTTCCGCTGGAGAGAACCGAAGGCCTTTCTCAAGGCCAGGGACGCCATGAATGAGGCACGTGCCCGGTGGTGGCACAAGCCGGCGCAGGTCTGTGTGATCATGCTGATGCTGCTGGGCACCTGGGCTGTGGCAAGGTTGAACCCCAGCAAGCAGCCGCCATCCGCTGAGTATATTGTGCCGACAGCCTTCGTTTCAGGGTTATTCCTGGCTTATGGGCTGCCGTGGCTGCAGGGGGTGATCCATGCCCCCTCGGAGGTGCGTCTGTTCAGCTCCAGAATCCTGCGCCAGCACTGGAGCAATGCGCTTTGGGACTACTCCAAGATGCGCTGCTTTGACTGGGTTTCAGGCACGGAGTATCATGTGCTGATGTTCCAATACGGCCCCAAGGAGCATGTGGTGTGCCTGGGGGTTCCAACGGACATGGACACCGAGGCACTGAGCGCGCTTCTGCTGTCCAAGGGCGTGCCGCGCGCGGCGGTGGCGGGGTGATTCCACGAAGAGAGTCTTCGACCGTACGCTGAGCACCTGCCCGGCGCGCATTTTCAAAACGGGCGCGCTTTGATCGCAGGGGGACGGCCCGGCACAATTTGAATCCGCTTGCGGGTTTGGCGGCTTTTCGACATCATCAATGTTCTTATCCCCACCATGAAACCTATTGTCCTCACCCTCGCCACGCTGTGCCTTGCGGCAGCCAGCTTTGCTGAAACACCGAAGAACATGGCCATTGATCCAAAACCGCGTGAAGGCGGCTGGGTGAAGCGGCATGAGTCCTTCAATGAAATCTCCAAGAAGGGTGAGGCGCAGCTGGTGTTTCTGGGCGACTCGATCACGCAGGGCTGGAGCGGGAATGGCAAGGAGGTGTGGGCCGAGAAGTGGGAGCCGCTGAAGGCGGCGAACTTCGGCATCGGCGGGGACCGCACGGAGCATGTGCTGTGGCGCCTGCAGAACGGTAATTTCGACGGCCTGAAGCCGAAGCTGATCGTGCTGATGATCGGCACAAACAACACCGGACACCAGGGCCGCCCGGCGGCGGAGCATGGCAATGTGGTCTATACCAGCAGCGCGGAGCAAACGGCCGTGGGCGTGAAGACCATCCTGGACCTGCTGGGCCAGAAGATGCCTGAGACGAAGGTGCTGCTGCTGGGCATCTTCCCACGCGGAGAGACGAAGGAGGACAAGATGCGCCAGCAGAACGTGGCCACCAACAACCTGATCTCCGGCCACGCGGACAACAAGCGCGTGTTTTACATGGACATCGGCAACACCTTCCTGCAGCCGGACGGTGTGCTGCCGAAGGAAGTGATGCCGGACCTGCTGCACCTCAGCGTGAAAGGCTACGAGATGTGGGCCGCCGCCATCGAGGGCAAGGTGGCCGAGCTGCTGAAGTAACCAGCCGGACATTGCCTTGGTTTGCCCGTTTTTGAGGGTGAGAAGATGAGGGGTAGGAACAGCTTCGTACCACGCGCCTTCTCACTCTTTCTTTTCCATCCCTCCGGCGCAAGCGGCCCTCCCCTGCCCGGCTGTTTCTTATTTTCATTCACACCACCATGAAATCCATTCTACTCCCCTTTTTGCTGGCCGGCGCGTCGGTCAGCAACGCCCAGGTCGCCACGCAGGCGACGCCTGTGGACAAGATCAAAATTGCCAAAGGCTTCCAAGTGGAGCTGCTGTACTCCGTGCCCAAAGAGAGCGAAGGCTCCTGGGTGGCGATGACGCAGGATGACAAGGGGCGCATGATCTGCAGTGACCAATATGGCGCGCTGTACCGCATCACGCCTCCGGCGATCGGCGGCGCTGCGGCAGACACGAAGGTTGAGAAGCTGAGCATCGACTTCGGCCACTGCCAGGGGCTGCTGTATCATGCGGGGGCGCTGTATGGCGTGGTGAATGACGACGCCTACCAGGGGCGCGGGCTGTACCGCTGCAAGGACACGAACAATGATGACCAGTTTGACACGGTGGAACTGCTGCGCGCCTTCCCCGGCAAGGCGGGCGAGCATGGACCGCATGCTGTGATCGCCTCCCAAGATGGCAAGAGCCTGTATGTGATGTGCGGCAACCAGACGCCTGAGCCAAACTGCGAGACGAGCCGTGTGCCGCGCCACTGGGGGGAAGACCAGCTTTTCCCGATGCTGCTGGGGCGCGGCTTCATGCGCGACGTGCAGGCCCCCGGCGGCTGGCTGGCGCACACGGACCTGGACGGCAAGAAGTGGGAGCTGGTGAACACTGGCACGCGGAACACCTATGACATCGCCATGCATTACAACGGCGACATCTTCGGCTTCGACGCGGACATGGAGTGGGACACGGGGATGCCGTGGTACCGGCCCACGCGGGTGGGCCTGATGCAAAGCGGCGGCGAATTCGGCTGGCGCACGTGCAGCAAGAAATGGCCGGTGCGGTGGGAGGACAACCTGGCACCCGTGGTGGACATTGGACCGGGCTCACCGACTGGCGTGGCGTTTGGCTATGGGGCGAAGTTCCCCGGCAAGTACCAGGACGCATTGTACATCTGCGACTGGAGCTATGGGAAGATGTATGCGGTGCATCTGACGCCGTCCGACAATGGCGCGAGCCACAGTGGTGTGACGGAGGAGTTCATGAGCGCCTCGCCGCTGCCGCTGACGGACATTGAAGTGTCTAAGAAGGATGGCGCAATGTATGTGAGCGTGGGCGGGCGCAAGGTGCAGTCAGGGCTGTATCGTGTGACTTACACCGGAAGCGATGCCGTTCGTGAAGGCCCGCCTAACCGGCTGTCACCCGCAACCCGGCAGGGGCTGGAGGCGTTCCACGGCAAACAGGATCCGAAGGCTGTGGAGGCCGTCTGGCCCAGCCTGAGCGCCGAGGACCGCAACATCCGCTTTGCCGCGCGCATTGCGCTGGAGCACCAGCCTATTGCCACCTGGAAGGACAAGGCGCTGAATGAGGCCAATCCCCGCGCTGCGCTGACGGCGCTGATGGGATTGATCCGCAGCAGTGGTGGCGACAAGGCGCTGATGCAGCCCATCCTGACGGCGCTGAGCAAGATTGATTTCAAGACGCTGAAGGGCCTGGACCGCAACACGCTGGTGCGTAACTACTGGCTGGTCTTCACCCGTATGGGCGAGCCAGACGCAGCGACCAAGGCGGATTTGATCAAGCGTCTGAATCCCCTCTTCCCCCATGCGGACACGGGCCTGAGCCGTGACCTGGCCGAGCTGCTGGTGTATCTGGGCGATGAAGGCATTGTGGCGAAGGCGGAGCCGCTGGTGAACGGGTCCCCCACGCAGGAGGAGCAGATCGACTACGCGCGCATCCTGGGCTTTGCCAAGGCGGGCTGGACGAAGGAGCTGCGGGCGGACTACTTCCGCTGGTTCCTGCGCGCGGCGAACTACAAGGGAGGCGCGTCGTTTGATCTCTTCATCGGGGAGATCAAGACCAACGCGCTGGCGACGATGAGCGAGGAGGAGAAGCTGGCCATCAAGGATGTGCTGGACGCGAAGCCGGAGTCCAAGGCGCTGCCTTTCAGCGTGAAGCCGATGCAGTTTGTGAAAGCATGGACGCTGCCGGAGCTGGAGAAGTCCCTGGGCGTGGGCCTGGAGGGGAACCGTGACTTTCAAAACGGGCGCAACATGTTCGGCGCGGCGACGTGCTTTGCCTGCCACCGCTTCAACAATGAAGGCGGCGCGGTGGGGCCTGACCTGACCAGCGTGGCGGGCAAGTACAGCCCGCGCGACCTGCTGGAGCACATCCTGGAGCCCAACAAGGAGATCAGCGACCAGTATGGCAGCACGGTCTTCACCAAGAAGGACGGCACCACGGTGACGGGCCGCATCGCCAACATGAAGGAGGACACCATGATGGTGTGCACGAACATGATGGACCCGAACAACTTCACCAATGTCAACGTCAAGGACGTGGTGAAGACGGAGGAGAGCAAGGTCAGCATGATGCCGCCCGGCCTGCTTTACATGCTGAAGGAGGACGACATCCTCGACCTGATGGCCTACCTGCTGAGCAAGGGCAACCCGGAGGATCCGATGTTTGTGAAGTGAGCCTTGGTGCCGA
>CAZPSQ010000201.1:0-10977 GCA_964588755.1 uncultured Prosthecobacter sp.
CTCACGGAAATCCCGCGCTGCTTTTCCAGTTCCATCCAGTCGGAGGTCGTTGCCCGCTGGTTCTTGCGCGCCGTCACCGATCCCGCCAGCGCCACCGCACCGCCGTAAAGGAGCAGCTTTTCTGTGAGCGTGGTCTTGCCGGCATCCGGGTGCGAGATGATCGCAAACGAACGACGGCGGGCAATTTGGGCTTCGTTGGACATGGGGGCGGACGGGCGGGCAGACTTTTGGGGGGTGCCTGACATCGTCCATGCCGGGGCGGGATGCAAGTCACGTCACAGACTGGGGCGGCGCGTAGTCCGACGGCGGCCAGCCCCTCACTCTCTCCCCAGCCAGCGCAACACGCACAGCTGCCGGGATCAATACCCCACCCGCACCAGATACAGCCCACCCGCCGGCGCGGTCTGGTTGCTCTGCCTCCCGCTCGGGTCCGTCAGCACGTTTTCAAACCACTCCTTCGGCTCCCTCCCCCGCGCCACGTGGATGAGGCTGCCCACGATAAGGCGCACCATCTTGTAAAGAAACCCGTCTCCCTCGAATTCGAGCTCCAAAATGTCGCCATCCTCGCGCAGGTCCACGCGGTGGATCGTGCGCGTGGTTTTCTCCGGCAGCGTGCGGCGCACGGTTTCCGGCATGTCGCCGCGGTTGGCGGAGAGACGGATGAAGTTGTGGGTGCCCACCAGCTTTTCACAGCACCAGCGCAGCGCCTCCAGATTCAGGGGGCCATACACATGCCAGGCACGGTCGGCTTCGAAGGGGGAAAGCATCTTGGGCCGCCAGATGCGGTAGCGGTAAACCTTCCCCGTCGCATCAAAGCGGGAGTGAAACTGTGGATCGGCCGCGTTGACGTCCAGCACGCGGATGGTCAGCGGCAGGCAGGCATTGAGCGCGCTCACCCACGCTTCGCCGCTCATGCGCACGGTCTCGGGCACGTCGCAATGGGCCGTCTGGGCCAGGGCATGCACGCCAGCATCTGTGCGGCCGCTGCCCTGCACATGTGTCTCGATGCGGGTGGCTTTGCGGATGGCGGTGTTGATCTCGTCCTGCACACCGCCGCCACCTTCCTGGCTCTGCCAGCCTTTCCACGGCGTGCCGTTGTAGGCGATGGTGAGGCGCAGGCGCTTCCAGCCGGGAGGAGGACCGTGGCGCAGGCCGAGCTTACTTTCGGCGTCGCTTCGGCTCATCGGTCCAGGGGAGTTCGTAGGAGGCGTCGGGCAGCAGGAAGCCCTCCGGTCCGCGCTGCTGGTTCAGGTGCTCCTGCAGGATCACCACGGCGGCGAGCTGATCCACCACCTCATTGCGCTCTCGTTTGCTGGTGATGCCTGCGCGGGAGAGGGAGGCCTCCGCCTCCACGGAGGAAAGGCGCTCGTCCACAAACTCAATCGGCACGGCATGGTGCAGTTCCTTGCCCAGGCTGGTGGCAAATTTTTCCACGCGTTCCGCAGCGCCGCCCTTGTCCCCGTTCATGTGAAAGGGCATGCCGATGACGATCTTGCCGATGTGCTTCTCCCGCACAATGCGCGCAATGTTGCGCTCCGCTTCGCGGTTGGCATCGAGGGTTTTCAGCGGGCTGGCAATGATCTCCATCTCGTCACTGATGGCGAGACCGATGCGGACGGTGCCGTGGTCGATGGCAAGGATGCGGGACATGGTGAGTCTGAGCCAACCTTAGTTGGAGGCGGAGGAGAGGGCAAGAGCGCGCCTAGTTTTCCGCCTGCCCGTGGCTGTGCCTTATTCCTGGGTGGAAACGAGGCTGGCGTTGGCGTTCGTTTTGGCAACCGCGCTGGCATGGGCCTCCGCCAGGGCAGTTTGAAACAGGGATCGCGCGGCTTCCGCCCCCATGTCGGACAGGTGGTCGCTGTCTGCGTAGTAGAAGGTCCGCCCTTCCGCATAACGCACGGTGCCAGGCTCGTCACCATAGAAAAGACGGTCGGCGCGTAGCACCGAGACATTGGGAAACGAGTCCGCAATGGCACTTGCTGCTGCGGTGGTGTACTGTCGGAAGGCTTCGCTGCCATCCACTTTCAGGCTGGGCAGGTGATTCTTGGTACGCATGCGCGAGACGGCAAACTGCCGCAGGTTGACCATGTCCCCGCCCTGGACCACCGGCGGCTGCGCGACCCACAGAACACGACCGACAAGCGGCGTGACGTCGCCAAGGAACTCTTGCAGCCTGTTGATGAACGAAGGGCCTAGTTTTTCCCACAAATCCCATCGGTCCACCACGACCAGCGCTTCAGGTCGCCACTCCTGCAACCAGTGCCTGCGCGCGGCGTCAAACTCACCGGCCGCCTCCTGCGTTGGCAGGCCGGGCATAGGCTTGTTGAGAAAAAAAGCCGGGGTGGAGTCCGCGCATAGAAATGCGACACTTAACCCCATGTCGCGGCAGATGTCGTCGATCATCCGGCCATACATGAGCGCGTGGGAACTGCCCATCACCACCACTTGCGGACGTGCGCCCCCATATTCATGGCGGATGCCCCCGGTGCGCCAGATGTCCTTGGCACGGGGCGGGACGGGGGGGAAGTGGACATCCGCATACCGGATGCCCCGGCTCGCCGGAGTGTCCGCCACACGGGCGACATCGTAGAGCTCCCCGTGGAAGGCGACGGGATCAAACTGTGACTCAGCGCCCGTCCGCACAGGCTGGGCGGCCAGGAAAGCCGAGCCTAGCAGGACCGAGACAAACCCTGCGGCCACCGCCTTCAGCCGCCATGGGCGGCCCGCCCCGCCCTGCCGCAGGGGCTGCTCCACGTACACATAGGCGGCGCAGGCCAGCACACACCCCACGGCCCCGCCTGCCGCCGCCCCGGTCAGCGGCGAAAAACCATGAATCTCCGCCTGGATCTTTCCAAAGGTGATCAACGGCCAGTGCCACAGATAGAGGGAGTAGGAGAGCTTGCCGATGCCTGTCATCACCGGTGTGGAGAGCAGACGGGACACACGGGTTTCCCCCTCCGCGATGGAAAGCAGCAGCAGTGCCGTGCCCAGGGTGGGCACTAGGACGACCACGCCCGGAAACGCCGCGCGCCCGCTGAGCCCAAAAAAACCAGCCAGCACCAGGGCAAGACCGAGCCAGGCGGCAGCCTCCCGGCGCTGAGATGTCAGCATCGGGGGCATTGCGGCTACGTGGGGCAGCGGGTTGAAACACGCCGCCAGAACCGCGCCCAAAAGAAGCTCCCAGCCGCGTGTTGGAAGTAGGTAAAATGTGGCCTGTGGCGCGTGCCATGTGCCTGCGAGGCAGAGGCAGAAGCTCACCAGCAGGGCCGCTGTCAACCATGCCACCAGTCGGCGTGGCTGGCGGCGCGCCAGCCACAGCAGCGCCACGGGGAAAAGCAGGTAGAACTGCTCCTCGATGCCGAGGGACCAAGTGTGGGTCAGGGGTGCCCACTCGGCCCCGTCTCCCCAGTAGCCTCCGAGGTTCTTCCAAACATACACATTGGAGAAGTTCAGCACGGCCCACAGCGCGTGCCAGCCGGTCTGTGTGGCCACAAGAGGGGACATGAACAGCGCCCACAGAACCAGCACCGTGAGCAGCATCAGCAGCGAATTGGGCAGCAGTCGTTGGATGCGCCGCAGGTAAAATTCCCGCATCGAAAACGTGCCGCCTCGAATATCCCGCATCAGGATCGAAGTGATCAGGAAACCTGACAGCACAAAAAAGACATCCACCCCCATAAAGCCCCCCTCCAGCGTAGTGGGTGAGACATGGAAAACAAGAACAGCCAGAATAGCAAGAGCGCGAATGCCATCCAAGGCGGCTACGTAAGGCATGGAAAGAGAGGCTGAATTGGGGACGGATCGCTGTCCAAGAGCGGCTCCAGACGGCTTAATAATTAAAATATCATAATAAATATGATATTTCTAATGTTTTATCAATACCCGAGCAAAGCCATGCGACCTTGCTCTTCCCTTCCAGACAGCAACCGACAAAGGCTGCCAGTCCAGCCTTGTCATCCCCGGATCAATAGACACGGGAGGCCCCGGACTCTGATCCGTGACAGTCCGTGTGATTCGTGGTCTAAACTCCGGGGCTGGGGTCCCCCATCCGGCTACCGCAGTTCTGCCGGCAGGCCGTCCACCAGTTTCTTGATGTTCTCCGCACGGGCTCGGTCCGCCACCAGCAGGCCGTCCTTGGCGGCCACCACGATCAGATCCTGTACTCCGATGAGGGCCACATGCTGGCCGGTCTGGGAGAAGACAATGTTGCTGGCGGCTTCCTGCTGGGAGAAGGCGCAGTTGAACTGGTTGCCGTCCTCGTCCGTTTTCAGGTAGCGGCCCACGCTGGTCCAGTTCCCCACGTCATCCCAGTCAAAGGTTGCCTCGATGTTCAGCACACGGGAGGCCTTCTCCATCAGCGCGTAGTCGATGGACAGTTTCGGCAGCTTGCCGAACTGCTTGTCCACGGTGGCTGCGAAGTCTTTGGAATTGCGCAGCTCGGAAACGAAGTCCGCCAGCACGGGGCAGTGGCGGCTGAGCTCGCTGAAAATGGCCGGAATCGTCCAGATGAACATGCCCGCGTTCCACAGGAAGTTCCCCTGGCTGATGAAGTGCTCCGCAAGATCTGGATTCGGCTTCTCGCGGAAACGTACGATCTCGTAGGCGGGCAGGTCGTCCATGCCGACAATGCTGGCCTTCTTGCCGCGCTCCACATAGCCGTAGCTGGGGCAGGGCCAGGTGGGCTTGATCCCCACAGTCACCAGGTTTCCACTGTTTTCGGCGGCCACCGCCGCGTTGTTCAGCACACGTTTGAACTCGGCGTGGTTTTGGATCAGGTGGTCCGCAGGCAGCACGATCATGGTTGCCAGCGGGTCCCGGGCCACGACCCAGCCCACCGCCAGGGCGATCGCAGGGGCGGTGTCGCGTTTTTCAGGCTCGGCCACGATGTTTTCCGCAGGCAGGTCTTTGATGATGGCCCGCACGCTGGCCTCCTGCTGCTTGTTGGTCAGAATGAGGATGTTTTCCTTCGGAACGATGCCGTCCAAACGTTCGACCGTGAGTTCGAGGAGTGTTTTGTCGCCAAACAACTTCAGCAGCTGCTTGGGCTGGGCGTCACGGCTGATGGGCCAGAAGCGCTGGCCGCTGCCTCCGGCGAGAATGAGGGCGTAACGTTTTTGAGGGGTGGCGTGATTCATGCGAAAAGGAAATAACCCAGGCCTTCCATAAACGGAAAGCTGGAGGGGGGCAAATTCCTCTTTGGCGATTCTCCTTTGCGGGGCTATTGTGGTGGCATGCAAGAGCAAACCCCAGCAACAAGCTACGAGACCTACGCCTCCTTGATCGCCCCTGCCGCCGCTGGCTGCGCGCTGGGCATCTTGTTTGGCCGCGGCATGAGCCGGGGTTCGTCCAACGTCATCTCGCTCACCCTGCTGGCCGCCAGCGCCGTGGTGGCCGCTCCCGTGATCACGGAGTTTGTGCAGCGGACCGCCAACCGCCCTGGTTCGGAGCGTGGCAGCCGCCGCCGCCTGGAAGGCATCCGTAATCACGGCCTGCCAGACGGTGACGTGGGGGAGTTCTTTGCGGACAGCCCCGATGCCTTTCCCGGGGCCAAACGCTGAGGCGTGGTTTTCCGGGGTGGCCGTATTCCTGCGGCCGGGGTAGGGGCAAAGCTGATTTCCTCAGTCTGGGCGTGTGCCCTTGAACGGGGGCTGACACCAGGGGAGCACGCGCTGTGACCTGAGTGCAGCGGCAGGCCCGAAGACCAGGCAGGCCCATCCATTCTGGCCTGGATGGGCGATATCACGGTCAGCAACCCCACCAACCTATGAAACACACCCTGCCAGCCATCCTTGCCGTCGCCTCCATCCTTGTGATCGGGTGCAACAAGCAGAAACAAGCCATCGAAGAACAGAAAGAGGCGACGAAGGAGTCCCTGGAACGTCAGAAGGACGCCGCTGAGGACGCGGCACAAAAGGCCAAGGAGCAGATTGAGGCCCAGGCCAAAATCGACAAGGCCAATGTCGAGGCCAACAAAGAAGCCGCCCAGGCTCAACTCGACGCTGAAAAGAAAAAGGCTGAGGCTGCAGCCGAAGCTGCCAAGGCCGCTGTGGACGCCCAGCCCAAGTGATGAGATGAGGCATGCCCTCGTATGACACCCTGACCGCCTCCGCGTTCACCATCCGAAACCTGTGCCGGCGCGGCCAACCCCGGGCCGGCGCGGGTTTTTCCGGGAAGGAGAGCACGCGCGGCCAGCGCAGCCTTGCCGCAAGACTTGCAGGGCATTGCCTTTCACATCTGCCGCAGAACCTGGAGCGGCGGTTGACTGGAGGCGCCACGGCTCACGGCGAAACCGCCGGCCACGGAGACAGCAGTGGCGGCCAGAAAGGTGGCCGCCAGCGTGCCCAGGTCCGCCTGCGGAGGTGTCTTAAAGACGAAAAGGGCCAGGACAAAGCTGGCCAGCACGGCAAGGAGCGTGCCGGTGGCAGCGGACAGAATGCCGAGCGTGGCGTACTCAATCGCAAGGATCGTGCGGACCTGGCTGGCTGACGCACCAAGGGTGCGGAGGAGCACGCTTTCCCGCAGGCGGACGTCCCGCCCATTGAGGAGGGTGCCAACAAGGATGGGCAGCGCTGCGGTGAGGGTCAGCCCGCCGAGCAGGGTGACAACGAGCGAGATCTTCGACAGGATGTCACGGACTGTTCCAAGAATCTGGGTGAGATCGATGGCGGAGACATTGCCAAACTCTCTGGTGAGAGACTGCTGCAGCCTGCCAGAGGCGGCGGCATCCGGCGTGCGGGTGGTCACCACCTGGAAACCGGGCGCGCCCTCCAGCACGCCGGGCGGAAACACCATGAAGAAGTTCAGGTTGAAGCGGCTCCAATCAACCTGGCGGATGCTGGTGACACGCGCTTCCACGGCGATTCCCTGGACATCCAGGGTGATGCTGTCCCCGAGTGTGACGCGCATGTCCTTGGCGATTTTTTCCTCAAGAGACAAGGGAACGGGGCCGCCTGGGTCTGGGACAGCCTTATGCCACTCGCCTGCGATGAGGGTTTCGCTGGAGTTGAGATGGTCCCGGTAGGTGGAGCGAAACTCCCGGTTGGCAATCCAGCGGGGAACGTCTGCGGCCTTGGTGACTGGCACCCCTCGCAGGGCCTTGACCCGCATGGTCACCATGGGAGCGCTCTCCAGCACGGGGAGGTTGTGGCTTTTCACCAGCGAGGTGACGCCTTCGATTTGATCCGGCTGGACGTCCACAAGGTAGAGATTGGGGCTTTCGCCCGAATGGCCGGTCTGCAGGCGGCCTTGCATGAGAGCGCCTGCCAGGAGGATGGTGAGCAGGAGGAAGGTCCCGAGTCCGAGTGAAAGAAGGAAGAGCAGCGTCTGGTTGCCCGGCCGGTGCAGGTTTGAAATACCCTGCCGCAGCAGGTAAGGCCACCCGGGCCGGACGATGCGGCGGGTGACAGCCATCAGCCCGCGAGCAACACCGATGACAAGCGCGAAGGCGGCGGCGAGCCCGCCGACCAGCATGCAGGCCCGTTTCCAGTCCGGGTCGTTCATGAGGGCCAGCAGCACCAGCAGCGCGGTGAGCAGCAGATACACCGGCAGGGCACGCAGCGTGCCGCCTGGAATGGCCGTGCCCCCCCGCAGGGTGGCCACCGGTGAGATGCGGCGGATTTTCAGGAGCGGAACCAAAGCAAAGCCACAACACACGGCAAAACCTGCCAGGGTGGCGCGCAGGACGATCTGCCAGTCGGGCGCCGGATTCACGGCAATGGGGAGACTGTCCCGAAACGCGATGACCACCCCCGCATGCAAGGAAACGCCGATGAGCGCCCCCACGATGGCACCCAGGAATCCCAGCGCGGCTGTCTGGGCAATGTAAACTGCGGCGGCAAGCTGGCGCGGGGCGCCCAGGCAGCGCAGGATGGCGATGGTGGGAACACGACGGTTGATGTGCGACTGCACTGCACCCGCGACGCCTAGCGCGCCGAGGGCCAGGGAGGCCAGCGCAAGGATGCCAAGGTAGCGCTGCAGCAGGTCGAGCGCGCTGCCCAGCGTTTCCCGGCGGTCCTCAGGCGTTTCCAGACGCCAGGTGGTCTCCGGGAAGTCCCGGCGGATGCTTTCCTTCAGCTCCTTTGCCGGACGGGCCTGGGGGATTTCGAGATGCACAAGCTGGGTCACCATACTGTTGCCTCCGACCAGCCCGCTTTGACGGATGTCGGACAGCCTGACGTAGGCCTCAGGGGCAAAGGCGCTGAACATGCTGGCACGCGGCGGGGCATTGAGGATGGCCCCCAGGATCTTCAGACGCAGGCTCCCAAGCTCGACTTCATCGCCCACTTTGACCTGGAACTGCTCCAGCAAGGCGGGGGCCAGCAGGACGCCTCCCTCATACGGCAGGCGTCCCCAGGCTGGCGCGGGCAGGGTCTCGATTTTCCCATAAAAGGGATAGCCACCTTCCAGGGCACGGATGTGGACCAGCCGGGCCGCGCCACCTGGAAAGGTCATCATCGAAGGAAAAGTGACCTCGCGGGCGGTGCGGCTGGCCAGTTGCGAAAGCCGGGTGATGTTTTCCTCAGGGATCGCCTGGCGGGAGGAAACCAGGAGGTCGGAGCCAAGGAGCTCCTTGGCCTGCTGTGCAATCCCGCTTTCAACACTGGCTTTCAGCGCATGGATCGCGACAAGCGCGGCGATGCCTGAGACGATGGCGAGGGAGAACACCAGCAAGCGCAGGCGCTGGCTGCGGCTGTCGCGCCAGGCCATGCGCCAGGTCCACGGGTGCGCCAGCGCGGCGGGCAGACTGCCGGGGAGCGGCCGTGGATCAGACGGCATTTTCCACCTCCGAGACAATGGTTCCGCCGCTCATGCGGATCACCCGCCGGGCTTTCGCCGCCAGCCCGGGATCGTGTGTCACCAGGACGAGTGCCGTGCCTGCCTCCCGGTTCAGGCGGAGCAGCATCTCGACGATCGGCCCGCTGGTGGCGGCGTCGAGATTGCCGGTTGGCTCGTCGGCCAGGAGGATCTTGGGCCGGTGAATGAAGGCGCGGGCCAGGGCGACGCGCTGCTGCTCCCCGCCGGAAAGCTGCGCAGGGTAGTGGTCCATCCGGTCGCCGAGGCCCACCTCGCGCAGCAGGTTTTCGGCATCGCTTTGCCGGCCGCTTTCCCCACGCAGCTCCAGCGGCACCAGCACGTTTTCAAGGGCGGTGAGCGTGGGGATGAGCTGGAAGTTCTGGAACACGAAGCCCACCAGCCGGTTTCGCAGTGCGGCGCGGGCGTCCTGGGAGAGCTCTTCCAAGGCATGGCCGTCGAGCTTCATCGAGCCGGCGGTGGCGTCATCCAGCCCCGCGCACAGGCCCAGCAGTGTGGTCTTCCCGCTGCCGGACGGCCCGGTGACCGCCAGGGTGTCTCCTTCGTCCAGCGTGAGGTGGATGCCATGCAGCACTGTCAGCTCATGGCGGGCGGTGGAGTGGGTCTTCTTTAGCCCCTGGATCTCCAGGATGGGGCGTTTGACAGTCTGGGACGGTGATTCTAGCCTTGCGGATGACATGGATGAAATGGCTGGTGTTGGGACTGCTTACGTCAGCATTCAGTGCTGGGACTCCGGCCTTGCGGGCACAAGACACCAATGTCGGAAAAAAGCGCCTGGTTGTTCTCGGAGACAGCATCTCCGCAGGCTACGGCCTGGCGCCGGAGGAGGCCTATCCCGCACTGCTGCAAAAGAAGGTGGACGATGCCGGCCTGCCCTATGAGGTCGTCAATGCCGGTGTGAGCGGTGACACCACTGCCGGTGGTTTGCGGCGGATCGACTGGGCGCTCGGTCAAAAAGGCGCGGACGTGCTGCTCGTAGCCCTGGGCGGGAACGACGGCCTGCGCGGCATCTCCCCGGAGCAGACCGAAAAGAACCTGACAGGCATCGTCGAAAAAGCCCGTGCCAAGAACCCCGCGATCAAGATCCTCGTCGCAGGCATGCAAATGCCCGACAACCTGGGGCCGAGATACGTCGAAGCTTTCAAAGCCATCTTTTCCAAGGTGGCAGAAACGCAAAAAACAGAACTCCTGCCCTTCCTGCTGGAAGGAGTTGGCGGAGATGACAAGCTCAACCAGGCGGACCGCATCCACCCCACTGCGGAAGGCCAGCAGAAAGTCGCTGACCACGTCTGGGCGAAGGTCAAAGGAATGCTGTGAGTGATGCGTCTGCTTCCCAGGAAGCACCGAAGGCCGAGGCGATCTGGCAGCCCCCTCCAAGGCGCGCCTGTGCGTAGACTGGTTCTCGGAAAGATTGTCACCTATTCTCCGGCGAGCGCAGCGGCCCCAGTGGCAAGGCGGGAGCGCCGCCTGCTATGGGAACATAACAGGCAAGCGACCAACGCAGCCAATGCGGCCTCTCCACCGCCGGGAATGTGACAGGCTTTTTGAGAACTGGTCTATCACTGACAAGCCTCGCAAGTCTCACCCCGGCGCATGGCCTCGATGGAGCAGGCCATTTTCTCCTCGGCGGAGTAGTCGCGCTTGGCGGCTGAGGCCTGGCCGACGACGCCACGGAGTTCTTTTTCCACTTCGGCGGTGCTTTTCTCGATATTCGAGGCGCTGCGGCTGCGGAGGTAGTAGGTGGTCTTGAGGCCTTTGCGCCAGGCGCCGCGGTACATGTGGGAGAGGGTGCTCATCTCGGTGCTGCCGAAGAAGAGGTTCACGCTCTGGCTCTGGTCGATCCACTTCTGACGGCGGGCGGCGGCGTCCACCAGCCAGGCCCAGTCGATGCTGAAGGCGGTGGCGTAGCGGCGCTTGAGGTCCACGGGGATCTCGTCGATGGCCTCGATCTCGCCGTCCATGTACTTGAGCTTGTTCTGGATGTCGGCGGTCCACAGGCCACGCTTCTTAAGGTCGCGAATGAGGTAGGGGTTCAGCAGCATGAAGTCGCCGGAGAGGTTGGACTTCACGAGCATGTTGCTCATCAGCGGCTCGATGCAGGGGCTGGAGCCCATGATGTTGGAGATCGTGGCGGTCGGCGCGATGGCAAGGACGTTGCTGTTGCGC
>CAZPSQ010000202.1:0-10937 GCA_964588755.1 uncultured Prosthecobacter sp.
AAGTAGAAACAGGGGGGTTTCAAAAACCCGCCTGCGCCTGCTTGCAAACCGTTAGTGCCAATTGTATGAAAAATAAACTTAAAAAATATAAAATGAAAACATTTATTTTGACAATAAGTTCAATATTGCTACTATCATGTAACTCAGAAGTTAAAGACAACAATGTCAGTGTTGAAAGTAAAGACACAAATATAGTTAACACACCTGCAGACCTGAGTGTAGTACCAATTGCCTTTGACTCAATCATTGTAGAAAATAAATTTGTAAATACGCCATTCGACAAAGATGATGAAATCATCTATTTCAAAAAAATAATGCCTAAAAGAACAAAAATAGATGTAGAATTAAAAAAGAATGAATATGATGAAAATGTAATAGATACTGTAAAAACTATTTATTGGGGCAAGTCATATATTGAAACAAAAACTAATAATAATTCAGACAGAATATTTATGCAGTATGCAATAATTAACGATAATAACATTGTGCTACGTAATAATATTAGAATAGGACAAGACCTGAAAACCGTGTGTAGTACATTTAATATAAAACATGACTCACAAAAAAAATACAAGTACATTGAACTTACGACAACGAATGAAGAGCCGGGCTCATATTTGACCTTCTATTTCAAAGACAATATTTTAGTATCTATTATTTACTCACCATATACAGGATAACAACTAGGCACTAACAGCAAGCTTGCATCATGCGGGCTGAAGCACAAGGCATTTGCAAAAGTTCAAGGCAGACAGTTTTTTCATTTTGCAAATGTCTAAAAAGCAGTTAGCTTTGTTAAAAGCATTTCGGTAGACAACGGCTTCGAGCCGCACGCCGCAAGCTTGCGATACGTTATGTGCCATATTATGACAATCCTCAAACAGACAGACGACAATAAATGAACATAGGAATATTTACATACGGAACACGAGGAGATTTGCAACCTTATGTAGCCTTGGCTCTTGGACTAATGGACAAAGGACATAAAGTAACCCTTGCTGCAACCGAAGACTTTAAAGACTTTGTAGAAGGGTTTGGCGTATCTTTTCAACCGCTTTGGGGGAATGCAGAGACAATGATGAACTCAAAAGAAGGTCAAAGTATATTGCAGACAGAAAACTCAATAAAATTGATGAAGTATTATTTTAAAGTACTTCACGACAATAGAGAACCTTTAAGAAAAACTTATTACGAAGCCATTGCAAAAGTTGATTTTATTATTGCTAACTCAATGACACTTCCAATTGTAAGTGCTATTGCTGAAAAACAGAATAAGAAAATGGCTTTAACCTATTTTATGCCACCCGTTGTTCCAACTACCGAATTTCCATTGGGCGACTTTGACTTTTGCAACTTTCCTTGGTACAACAAACTCACGTATAAAATTGCACAAAGTTTCTTTTGGAAATTTATAAAGCAAGACACCAACGAATACAGAAAGGAATTGGGCTTGCCTGAATTAAAAGAGAACTTGGTAACTTATCTTGATAAACAAAAGATTTTGGATTTATATTGTATAAGTCAGGCATTAATCCAACAACCAAAAGACTGGGAAAGCCACCATAAAATAACTGGTTTTATAAATATCCCAAAACACAAACGAGAAAATCACTTTTTGGACCAAACAACGAGCGAACTTTCTGAGTGGTTATCTAATGGCGACAAACCCATTTATATTGGTTTCGGAAGCAATGGAGTTGGGAATACAGAAAAGTTTTCTAAAATCCTGACAGATATTTTGGAGAAAACCAATGAACGAGTTTTGTTTTGTACGGGTTGGTCGCAGTTTGACAATCTTCCCAAGCACGAAAATTTATTTGTAATCAAATATGTAAATCACGAAACGATTTTACCACAATGCAAAGTTGGCATTTTTCACGGTGGAGCAGGAACTTTGGCAACGATGTTAAGACACAATTTACCAGTAATTATTGTTTCGTTTTATACAGACCAACCAACTTGGGGAAAAATCGTAGAGCGAAAGAAATTGGGAGTACATATACCAGTCAAAACGTTATCGGCTGAAAAACTTATATCTGCCATTCAAAATATACAATCAGTCGAAATAAAAAATAATGTTACGACCGTTGGACAACAAATCAGAGACGAAAACGGACTTGACAATGCAATAACAGAAATTGAAAAATACTTTAATGACAAATAAAATACGGCACATAACAAGGTATTGCCAAAAGCGGGGCTGAAGTGCTTCGATTGGGCATTTGTGCAAGGTTCAACATTTGGATTTCAAATGAACTTTTGTGCTGAAAATCCCCGCCTTCGGCAATACCCAAACCGTTATAGGTAATAAGCGGACAACGGAATGAAAAGAGCTTTCTCCATATTATTATTTACTTTCTGTTTCAAAATTTTCTTTGGACAAAAAGACACAGTTATCAAAATCGACACCGAATATTACAGAGTTTTTTCAAGTTTATCAGACGCAAGAAAGGTGAATCCAGATAGTGTATTCGGACTTGACCTCTGCTGCGAAGGACTTAAAGAGTTTCCAAAAGAAGTTTTTAATTATAAGAACTTAGAGTTTCTAAGTTTTTATACGCCTAACTGGGACGACCCAATTGTTTATAAGAATCTTTCCGACCATCAAAAAAAGAAGTTTAAGAAAATTAAATCAAAGCAAGGTATGTATGACTCGGGACCAAAGACCCCCGAATATTATCCGAAAAATAAAATTAAAATAATCCCAGCCGAAATTACAAACTTAAAAAAACTTAAGTTTCTTGGACTACCAAATGCTAAATGGGACGATGCTTTTCTCGCTGAAATCTTAAGACTTGAGAAATTAATGCCGACAACTTTCATAGATCCGCCATCTAAAGCCATTGCATTACGACTTAAATTTGACAAAGAAGACGAGACAATGCGTAGAACCAAAGACTAAAAAAATATGTACTTGCGGACACGTATACTTGACGTATCTGTGTGTCGCTTACAACCTATAACAGCAACTACGCTCCATTTTTTGCGTGTTAACGCTCAAATGTGTAACTTGACAAAGCAAAAAACGGATGCGTAGTCGCAAAACGTTATAACTAATAGGGCGGGACATTCTCGCAGACAAAAAATTTATGACAAAAAAAATAATCACGATCATTCAGGCAACTTTCGTTCTGACGACGACAGCTGCTTTGCTATTAATTCTGACATCATGCCAATCCGAGACAAAAGAGGAAAATAAGCAGACAGAAAAAGAAATGCCTGCACCATTGCTTGACATGAAGAGCTTTTTTAAAAACGGTAACAAGACTTCCTTTCTCATTTCACCTGACGGTAACTATTTTAGTTATAGAGCCGACTATAAGGGTATGATGAATATTTTTGTACAGAAACTTGCAGATACTGTGGCTGTGCGCGTAACCAATGATACCCTTAGAAGCATTGGGCGATATTTCTGGAAAGGAGATAGAATTGTTTACTCACAAGATGCGGCGGGTGATGAGAACTACCAATTATTTTCAGTTAAGACTGATGGTAGCGATTTTAAGGCTTTGACACCTTTTGCTGGTGTTTTTACAAACGTAATTGATGCGCTAACTGAAATTCCTGGCAAAGAAAAGCAGTTGTTAATTGGAATGAACAAAAGGAATAGAGAATGTATGGATCCTTACATTTTAAATATAGAAAGCGGAGAGCTTAATTTATTGTATCAAAATAAAGAGAATTATGACACATGGGTAATTGATAATACAGGTGCTATAAGAATGGCTTCAAGGCCGGATGGTTTAAATGTTATTTGGACTCATAGAAATAATGAAAAAGAGCCTTTCAGTGCGATAATAACAGTACCTTTTGATGAACAGTTTACAGTTGGTGCTTTTGATAAGGACAATAAAAGTGTCTACGCGCTGAGTAACATGGGCAGGGATAAAGTGACTTTAGTTGAATATGACCCAGTAACTAAAAAAGAAGTAAAAGAAATTTATAGTAGTAAGGATTATGATCTTGAGAAAATATTTTATGACCGAAAGAAGGGATCGTTAGTTTCTGTTTCATGGACAGGTGAAAGAAAGGAGAAACATTTCTTTGACAAGGAGTGGGAGGAAATTCAACAAGGACTTGAAGAAAAATTCAAAGGTTACACAACTATAGTTGGTGGTTATGATGATGCAAGGACAAAAGCCATAGCTGCAATTTATAATGATCGTATGTGGCCAAAGTTTTATTTTTACGACTTTAAAACCAAAGAAACCAAAGAAGCCGCAAATCCTTATCCGTGGTGTGATGAAAAACAAATGAGTCACACTAAACCTATTAATTATAAATCGAGAGACGGATTGGTTATACATGGCTATCTTACATTGCCGATAGGTTTAGAAGCAAAGAACCTACCTGTTGTTGTAAATCCGCACGGTGGCCCTTGGAACAGGGATGAATGGGGCATCAACCCTGAGGTACAATTTTTGGCAAATCGTGGTTACGCGGTTTTACAAATGGACTACAGAGGAAGTACTGGTTATGGCAAAAAATTTTACGAGGCAGGCTTTAAACAATGGGGAAAGAAAATGCAGGACGATATTACAGATGGAGTTGAGTGGTTGAAGAAAGAGGGCATTGCTGACCCTAAACGTATTGCAATATACGGAAGTAGTTTTGGTGGTAATGCTGCATTGTTTGGCGTTACATCAACGCCCGACCTTTACGCAGCAGGTATTGCTGACGTAGCAGCAAGTAATATGTTTACGTTTATCAGATCGTTGGCGCCAGAATGGGGACCATATATTAAACAGTTTTATCAAATGGTTGGCGACCCAAGTGACCCGAAAGACAGTATTATGCTTGCCGAAATTTCACCTTTATTTCATGTAGACAAAATTAAAGCTCCCTTGTTTATTTCATGTGGTGCCAATGACCCAAGAGTGAATAGAGCTGAAAGCGACCAAATGGTTGCTGCATTGAAGAAACAAGGCGTAGTTATAGAATATATGGTGAAGAATGACGAAGGGCATGGTTTCAGTAATCAGAAAAACCAATTTGATTTTTATGAAGCCATGGAAAAGTTTTTGGACAAGTACGTAAAAAATAAAAAGTAAAGCGGACACCGACAACAAGACGTATCAAGCATTGTGCCGCCCTACTAGTTATAACAGCACCTACCAGTAATTGGCGCGGACGAGGTAATATAAAGTTTTGTATCTTTAAAAAACCATTTGTGGTTATAGATAGTTGAGTGTTTCAAAACGCCAACTACTGGTAGCCGCAAACCGTTATAACCAACAGGGGCTGACTAAAACTCCGTAGACAAAAAACAATTTGACATGAAAATATCTCTTGACAAATACGACAAAATATGGGAATCAATTTCAATACTATTATTACTGACAATTGTAATAATACTTACGTATAGTTTGCCGACCTTACCAGACACAATACCCATTCATTTTAATTTTGAAGGCAAAGCCGACGGCTTTGGCAGCAAATATATGTTATGGGCTGTATTTGGAATTGCTTTTTTAATGTACACAATATTTACCATTATTTCGTTTAGACCTGAGTTATATAAATCACGTATGACAGAAAATAATATTCAAGAACAATATGCGCTAACATCAAAAATGACTAGAACAATGAAAATGTATATTTTAATATTTTTTGTTATTCTTTCTTTTTTCATGGTAAAAACAGCACAAGGTCAATGGACAGAACATACACCTTTTTTAATTCTTATAATATTTGCGTTAATTCTGCCTCCAACATTCTACTATTTAATAAAACTTAGCAAAGTTAGGTAATGCGGACACGTAAGCTAGAGACAACCTAAATGTGCCCCTGCTAGGTTATAACACACGCTAAGGCAACAGTTTGGAATTGGGCTTCGGCTTTTGCAAAAGCGGTCGCTCCGCGAAAGACATTTATTTTCGCTTTGCAAAAGTCCAGTAAACATTTAACTTTGTTAGTAGCGTTTCGGCAGACAATGTTTCAATTCAAACCGTTGCTTAGCGCGAAAACGTTATAGGCAACCAAAACAAAGACATTAGAGAATAATTACGACAACTGAATGAAGCGAATAAAATTTATACTAACTCTAATCTTGGCAGCTCATACAGTTTTTTCACAAAAGACGACTGTGAATGAATTTGCAACGTTAGATAAAAAAGCATTACAATTGCCCGACTCCTTGACCAAGACCACTGACCAAATTGCAAGCTACATCAAGACAAACTTTACAACGGACAAAGACAAATCACGAGCGATTTTTATTTGGGTTGCTTCAAACATTCAATACGACATCGATAATATATTTGCAATAAACTTTTACGAAAAGAAAGAAGAAAAAATTGCTAAACCACTAAGGACAAGAAAAGGAATTTGTGAAAATTATGCATCATTGTTTACAGACATTTGTAACAAATCAGGTATCAAATCTTTTGTAGTTGAAGGTTACACAAAACAAAACGGATTTACTGACTATATTCCTCACGCTTGGAGCGCTGCCCTTATCGACAGTTCTTGGTTTCTATTTGACCCAACTTGGGGTTCGGGTTATATAAATGGCGGAAAGTTTTTCAAAAAAATAAACAACGACTATTTTAAAGCAAAACCGACAGCCCTTATCAAATCTCATATGCCTTTTGACTATTTGTGGCAATTTCTTAATTACCCTGTAACAAACCAAGAATTTTACGAAAGTAAAACACAAGAAAATAAAGCTAAACCGTTTTTCAATTTCATTGACACCCTTAAAGTTTATGAAAATTTAAACCACATCGACCAAGTAATTTCATCAGCTTATCGTGTAGAAAAAAATGGACTAAAAAACTCTTTAGTATTTGACAGGCTGCAGCATTTGAAATTAGAGATAGAAAATGACCGACAAGCCAAGACAATTAATCTATATAACTCTTCTGTAGCTGATTATAATGAAGGAATAAATGCCTTGAACGACTTCATTAATTTCAGAAACAAACAATTTACACCTAAGAAAAGTGACCCTGAAATACAAAGCATGCTTGACAACCCGAGCATTAAATTTAAGGACGCTAAAGACAAGTTGGCTCAAATATCAAATGCAGACATCAATACAACAAATATGAAAACACAATTAACCAAATCTATTGACGATGCTTCGACACAACTGAAAGAGCAACAAGATTGGCTGAAGTTGTATTTTAGTAAAAGCAAGGCAGGTAGAAAATCTATGTTCTATAAAGTAACATGGTTTGGTATACCTGTAAATTGAACATGAGAATAGAACTGAATATTTTGGCAGCCTATAACAGCAAATAAACCCAAGCGGGCGGAATCAGTCATCGTTCGCGCGCAAAATTTTGGCCACTTCGTGACATTTTATTTGCGGCTCACTAAAAAACATTTGTATCTTTAAATAACCTTTGGTGGTTTAAGACAGGTGATGTTTCATAAGCCCGCCTGGGTCTATTCGCCAAACGTTACCACCAACTTTAAAACGACAGAATGAAAGAACACTTTAAATATAAATATGACGAACTCTTCAACTCCTTGTTGACAGCATTACACAATCTCGGTGGTTCTGGTTCAGTAGAGGAATTGGAAGAACAAGTTGCAATTATTTTAAACCTGACAGACGAACAAGTAAATGAAATTCATAGAGGTAATACGTCTAAACTGACTTACAGACTTGCTTGGGCAAGGAATTATTTAAAAAGGTTCGGACTTTTAGAAAACTCTTCTCGTGGCGTTTGGGCATTGACAGAAGAAGGTTTAAAAACAAAGTCGGTAGACAAAGAAGTTGTAAAAAGAAAGGTTGTAGCAGACGACAGACAGGAAAGACTTTCAAAGAATAAAAAGCCAAAGACCGAAGAACACGCTGATGAAGAGGACGAGAGTGAGGAAATTCAAAAATTTACTTGGCAAGAGGAGATAATAGAAGAATTACAAAGTATTGCTCCAAGTGCATTTGAAAGACTATGCCAAAGACTTTTAAGAGAACTCGGTTTTCAAAACGTAGAAGTAACCGGACAGACAAACGATGGAGGAATTGACGGTAAAGGAATGTTACGACTTGGCGGTGTCCTTTCATTCCACGTTATTTTTCAAGCCAAAAGATATAAAGGCAGCGTATCTCCTTCGGTCGTTCGTGACTTTAGAGGAGCTATGGTTGGTAGAGCAGACAAAGGACTAATCATAACAACTGGAACTTTTACAAGAGAAGCTAAAAAAGAGGCTCAACGGGACGGAGCACCACCGATTGACTTGATGGACGGTAACGACTTGGCTGAAAAACTAAAAGAGTTACGCCTTGGAATTGACATTGAACTTGTAGAAAAAGTAAACATTAAAAAAGAATGGTTCAAGACACTGTAGACAGAAAAGCTGGTGGTAACACACGTTTGGCGTCATGCGGGGTGACGTGCTTACATTCAAGTTCAGTTTTCCAATTGGGCTTTGGTGCTGGGTTGCCAGTTTTGTACTCCGAAAACCCGCACGAACGCCAAGCGTGGGAACGTTAGCGGCAAAATTTATGGACCCGATAAAAGAAGGAGTAAAAATATTCAAAGACGTCGTTGAAAAAGTTGGTATTGAACATACCCGTGACATCAAAGAAGCTAAGCGGTTTCTGGACGCATTAGTTGACGCGACAAGAGGACTTGTTATCGTCGACTTTCTTGACGCTCGAAATTGGGACAAGATTGAGAAAATAGAAATTCTCGAAAAAGAAGGCTATTTATTCTTTCATTGGCACGACTACCGCACAATCGAAGAACACCCTGACGACAAAATGATGCGACAAATGGTGTTCCCTGGAAATTTATATAGTGCGTTGATTCATTTTAATGAACTAAGAATTGTTCCAACAGACTATTTTCCATTGATTCTGTTACGCGGACATGCCATTAAGGACAAAGAGGTTAAAAAGCTATTCCCGGACGCACTGGAGTTTGCAATAAGAGACGACGAAGATAATTTTTCTAAGAAAGCCATTGTTAAACGAGCACATGGCTGGGAATTATATGATTGCTTGAATACACCTATATTCTCGGTAATAATAATTCCGAAGAACTGCGGTGCGTCATCTGGAGACTCGAAAGATGTCTTGTACTCTTACAATCTTCACGATGCCCTCTCAAGACTGGACAAAGTAAAAACCGAACTTGAACAAGAGAATCTGACAGATCCTGACGTGATTTGTGAAAAGGCAAATACCGTTAGACGCATTTTTGAATACGTACTCAAAGTTGAGTGCTGTTATCGCTACCGACAAATCAGCGTAAAGAAAGATTACAGCGACTTATTGCTTGGTGACCTTATTGGATTGATAAAAGAATTCCGAGAGGACTATATTAAGGATATGTTAACTAAGATTGTGATTTGGGCAAATGAACTTTCACATGACTCTGGTAAACCAATTAGACGCGAAAAAGCTTCACTTCTAACTTTAATGGCAATGACATACACAGACCTGCTGAAGCAAGAAATAAAATTAAACCCATATCCACACCTTGACATATAAATTCAGCCGCTAACAGCACATTGGCGAACAGCCCGCCGATTTTAATTATATTTGGTTCCGCTGGCGCTCCACCGGGACGTAAGGTCGGCGGGCCGATCGCCAATCTGCAAAACGTTAGTGGCAACGCAGACAACAGACAGAATACATTAAGACTTTATAAATGAAAAACGTTTATACAAAAAAGGATTTTGAAAACCTCGACTTCGACTCAAAATGTGTAATTCTCGAGGCGCTTTTAACGGACGACTATTTCGGCGGACAAGCTGAAATAAATTTTTATCATCCCGAAGGAGATTTTTTTGATAAATTACCAGAGACACCTCCCGAAATAAAAAAAATTGAGGATGAGAAATTTCAATTGCTTATTTCAAGGTTAACAGACAAGTTATTTGAGTCGCAAGACAAAATTGAGTTTGACTTTATAAAGGATTATTAAACCCAATGAATTATTACGACAGACATACAGATTGCTGCAATTGTTTTGATAAGGTAGATGAAAGGGTATTTCATTACTCAAACCAAAGTTTTGGGATCACGCTTTGTAGACCTTGCCAAAACTGGTTTAGAGACATTCTTGACTTCACAAGTGCGACAGACGAATCAATAAATTTATATTTTGCGCTTAGGTTCCGCGGTGTTCCAGCAATACTTGAAAAAAATGATGGGTATAAAACAATTGACATTGCTGTTCCTGAAGCAAAAGTAAATATTGAAGTTGACGGCGGACACCACAACTTTAATTCACAACAGGCAATGCGTGACCTCGAGAGGACTCTTTATTCCTATAAAAAAGGTTACTCAACACTTAGAATTCCAAATTCATTAGTAAAGTATAATCTCGACCAAGCCGCCGACAAAATAACAGAATATTTAGTTGTTAGCCGTGACAAAAAATTTAGACGTTATTAAAGCGCAGCCACTAACAGCAAATAAACGTAAGCGGGCGGACTCGGTCATCGCTCGGTGCTGAAAAGTGGTCGCTAACGCGTTTTTATTTTGCACCTCGCTAATAAACATTGTATCTTTAAATAACCGTTTGTGCGTGTAGACAGAGGATGCTTCGTAAGCCCCGCCTTACGTCTATTTGCGAAACGTTAGCAGAAATGTCAAATGAAAGTACTGCATAAAACACTTTTCTTAATTATTATCTTGTTTGCAATTAGAATTTTTGCAAGTCCACAAATTCCGGATTATATCATTTATAAAGGTGACACTATACCAACGTATAATTTAATTTTAGAACAATTTTTACAAAAGAAAAATCCAAATGAAGAAAAACTTTTTGGGTTAAGTTTCAGAAGCTCTGAAAATATTGGGGTTTCAACAAATTGTTGGAGAGGATATCAAGCGATATACTAAATAATAGACAATAAACTTTATTTAACAAATATTATTTCTTGTGGTGAATTATACGAAAAATCCAAAATAAATTTATCTGATTCTCCGCAAACACACCTAATATTTTTAGTATATTAGCGCTCAAAAAGCA
>CAZPSQ010000203.1:0-10904 GCA_964588755.1 uncultured Prosthecobacter sp.
CTGCACCCTGGTGCTCATGTACCCGGCAAACTTCGTGCTCGGCAGCTCCTGGCACGAACTTCGCCTACCTCCTCACCCTCTGCACCCTGGTGCTCATGTACCCGGCAAACTTCGTGCTCGGCAGCTCCTGGCACAAGGCAGTGTTTGTGGACATCCCCGTGTTCTTCTTCGCCTCCCTCAGCGTCATCGCCTTCTACCTCACCGCCCAGGGCGCACAGAGCCGCTTTGGCTGGCTGAAGGCCCTGCCCTACGTGCCCTTCCTGCTGGCGCTCGGCATCGGCATGTCCATCAACAACGGCAAGGCCGTCCTTGAGGCCCTGCTCAACAAAACCTCCGACTTCGTCCGCACGCCCAAATACGGCGTGGAAACCAAGGCGCAGGCCGCCAAGAAAAAGTCCGGCTACAAGGCGGGCAAATCCATCGCCCTCTGGCTGGAAGTCGCCATCACCGGCTACTTCACCTGGATGGTCGCCCTCGCCGCCCACCGTGGCCAGTGGGCCTCCATCCCCTTCCTCTGCCTTTTCCTCTTCGGCTTCGGCTACGTGGCCTTCGGCTCCCTGTTGAAGCGCTTCTCCATGGAGCGCTACCAAGCCGCCCCCGTGCCGGTGGAGGTATAGTAGCGTCGATTGTCAATCGAAGCGGTGCAGGCTCCACGCCTCCGCCCCCCAACTGACAAAGAAAACCCGTCGGGACGAAGGATTCGATTGCCAGTCGAATCTACACCGCTTTCCACAAGCCCGCCTCAATCAAGCGCCGCCGGGTGATTTCCCATGGCACCACGGAGCCGATGGTGCCTTCAAGCTGGTAAAGTTCCACATCAACAGGCCGCACCCTCCTGGATGAAAGAATGAAGTTTCCCTCATGGGTGTCCAGCATCACCAACTTGTCTTCCTGCCTTATCCAAGCCCCGGACTGATAGTCAAAACCTGCGGCGCGCAGCCAGCTGTTTATCTTTTGCTGAGGCGGATTGGGTTCGAGTGGATTGGCTGCTGCGACGTAGGGCTGACGGATACCAATGCGCATTCCCAGGCCTGTCGCTATGACCATTGCCAGTTCCACCGCATCACCAAAAGCCTCATTGGCCAGTTGCCAGCGCTGCAGGTAATGCAGTGGCGTCACCTGGGGGATGCGGTCTCTGCCGTTGCGCAGGCGCAGTCCTGGCTCCGTCACCTTGACAACACTGCCCGGTGTTTCTGGATCGCGGAAAATCTCATGTTCGTTCCCACCCTCTAGCGGAGAAAGCAGTGAGAGCCGTTCTTCTGTCGAAACAAGATTGTGGCCTCTGGCGAAACGAAGAAGGGCTCCGTCGGCACCACCTGCCCCAGCTTGCGTCGGTGATTCGCGCTCGCCCTGAACTGACGTGCCATGTCCTCCGCACTCACCACGGATGGCGGCGATGGCTTGGGCAAGGAGGCTGGCGGGACGGAGGTCATCCAAGGCTCAAACAATTCAACCAGAAGACCGAAAGTCAATCAAACGTGCCCAAGCCCCCACGCTGGGACGAAGGATTCGATTAACACTCAAATCTACCCCGCCCCGCCCCGCAACAGCCGCGCAATCCCCTTCAGCGTGGCCTCGTCCACATTGCGCCGCCGCATTTGACGTGGGTTCCAGTGCAGTACTAGGGCGCGGCCGAAATCCTTCATCGGCGCGAAGGGGATCGTCAGCACGTCCTGCTCCTCCAGCCCGCGCACGCCTAGCGTGGGCAGCACCCCGGCGCACGCGCCCAGCGCCACGAGTTGCCGTACTTGTAGCATGGAGCCGCATTCAAAGCGCGGGCGGAAGCCCACCCCGGCCGCGCGCATGGCCTCCCGCACGGCGGCATCCGTCTGCCCGCCATCCCGCCCGGCGGCAAAGGGTAACGACTGCCACAGCGCCGGTTTGGCCGCCTCCCGCGCGGTGATGCCGCGCTTTAGCAGCCCACGGGGAATGCACAAAAAGTAGCCCATCTTCATCACCACGGCGGAGTCATTCTCCATGGGCACCGCGTTCTGGCGGATCACGGCCAAGTCTGCCTGCCCGTCCCGCACGGCCTCGCGCAAGGTGCCGCTGCGATAGGCCCCAGTCAGCAGCGTGGCACCGCCCAGGCACTGGCTGATGCCTGGCAGCGCGGGCACCACAAGCCACTCCAGCACACTGGCCCCGGCCCCGATGAGGAAGGACTTCGCCTCGCGTGCCTGCTCCCGCCGGAAGTCCTCCAGGTCCTGAAACTGTTCCCGCACCAGCGCCGCCAGCCGCACGCCTGCGGCGGAAAGCGTCAGCGTCTTGCCCTTCCGTCGCGTCAGCTCCACGCCAAAGAACTGCTCCAGCTCGCGGATCTGCCGGCTGATCTGGCTCTGATGATTCGCATCCCCGGGGGCCGCCCGCGCGATGCTGCCCGCATTTGCCATCTCCATGAAGCCACGCAGCCGGTCCAGCGACAGGCCGCTTCGGGAAAACAAAGAATCAAACATGACTTCTAAGTCATGAATCCTGCATTTTCCGATGTTTTTCAAACCCCGTTTCCATGGATCTTCCGCACGTCATGAAAGAGAAAGAACAGCCCTATGATCTCATCGGAGACATTCACGGGCAGCACGGGAAACTGAGCGTGCTGCTCGACCACCTCGGCTACCAGAAGCAGGGGGATTCCCGCCGCCATCCACAAGGGCGGAAGGTCGTCTTCCTCGGCGACTACATCGACCGCGGCCCCGCCATCCGCGAGGTGCTGCACACCGTGCGCGGCATGGTGGAGGCAGGCGATGCTCTGGCCATCATGGGCAACCATGAATACAACGCCGTCTGCGCCGCCACGCCGGATGGCCGTGGCAGCTTCCTCCGTGTCGAAAAGCGCGCCAGCGCAGGCCATTTGCAGACGCAGCAGCAGTTCGCCGAGCACCAGACTGAATGGGCCGAATGGCTGGAGTGGATGAAGCGTCTGCCCATGTTTCTGGACCTCGGCGGCCTGCGCGCCGTGCACGCCTGCTGGGATGCCAGGCGCATCCCCCGCCTGCATGGGCGCAGCATCGCGGACCACGGCTTCCTGCACCTCACCGCCACCGAAAAAACCCCGGAACACCGCGCCGTGACAAACGTGCTCAAAGGCCCGGAGCTGGCCATGCCGCCCGGCTACCAGGCCGTGGACAAGGAAGGCATCCGCCGCAACACCGTGCGCGTGCGCTGGTGGAACGTGCCCAAAGCCTCCCCCGTGGCCAGACTGGCCATGCCGGAGCCGTTTGACTCCCCCGGCGACGCATCCAAACAGGACCTGCGCCGCATCCCCTCCTACGGCGCGGAGGAGCCGCCCGTCTTCTTCGGCCACTACTGGCTGCCCCCGCAGCGCCAGCGCGCCCCGCTGGCCCCCAACATCGCCTGCCTGGACTACAGCGCCGCCTACGCCGACAACGCCCTCACCGCCTACCGCTGGGATGGGGAACGCGTGCTCAGCCCCGCCAAGTTCATCACAGCCAACAGCTAAAACCCATCCAACCATGCCCACAGTCACCCTCATCCGCCACGGTGAAAGCGAGGCCAATGCCGGACTGCCCACGCTCACCCCTGGCTGCATCCCCCTGACCCAGCTCGGCCAGCAGCAGGCGCAGGACTTTGCCAGCACCATTGCCGAGCCGCCCTCCCTCATCGTCGTCTCCCCCTACATCCGCACCCACCTCACCGCCGCGCCGCTGCGCGCACGCCACCCCGTGGTGCCGGTGGAGGAGTGGCCCGTGCATGAGTTCACCTATCTCAACCCCATCCACTACTCCGGCACCACCGAGACCCAGCGTGGCACCTTCGCCCAGTCTTACTGGACCCGCTGCGACCCTGCGTGGAACGACGGCGGCGGCGCCGAGTCCTTCACTGATCTCATCACCCGCATCGACCACCTGGAGGCGCGCCTCAGCGAGCGTTCGGAGAAGAACATCCTCGTCTTCACCCACGGCTACTTCATCAAGGCCCTGCTGCTCCGCCGCGAGCGTCCTCAGGCACCCATCGACGCGGCCCTCATGGCCGCCTTCCGCGACGGACGCAAAAACGACCACCTGCCGAACACCGGCGTGGTGCGGCTGCCCCGAAAAGTTGCCCACCTGCGTCGCAACTCAGGCCCAAGCCTCACCCCATCACACCCAGCCTGAATCAATTTTTCAGCTTACGAAGACGATGTGTGCTCATGGCGCCGCATGAAACACCTGCTTCTCCTCTCCCTCCTATTGATCTCCCCGGCTCAGGCTGACACACCAGCCCAGATTTCCGCAGATTATCGCAGGCAGGCGGTCGTGGCCTTGGGAAACCTGAGCTGGCAAGGGGCGGCCCCACCTACACATCACTTTCGTCAAATAAACGGGCGGCTCTTCCCCGAAAAGGACAAAAGAACAGCGGCTCATTTCCCGCCAACAGGCTGCCGGCTCAAAGTCTCCTGTTCGTAACTTCCTCCATCGCGCGGGGTTTTCAGCACGCACTTCCGTATCGGAAATCGCCATATCTGGCAGTCAAACAGGCGCGCCTGCCACGTACTTCTCGCCTATGCTCCGCCCTTTGCTCCACGCCCTCAGCGCCCTGGCGCTTCTCTCCGTCCCTGCCTCCGCCCAGAACATCCGCGCCGGCATCATCGGCCTGGACACCTCCCACGTGCTGGCCTTCACCAAGACGCTGAACGCAACACCCCAAAAGCCGGAGGTGATGGGCGTGCGCATGGTGGCCGCCTATCCCCAGGGTTCCAAGGACATCGAGGGCAGCACCAAGCGCGTGCCGGAATACACCGAGAAGGTGAAGGCCATGGGCGTGGAGATCGTGCCCAGCATCGACGCCCTGCTGGACAAGGTGGACGTGGTCTTCCTGGAAACCAATGACGGTCGTCCGCACCTGGAGCAGATCCTTCCCTGCCTGGAGGCGCACAAGCCGGTGTTCATCGACAAGCCCATCGCCGGCACGCTGGTGGATGCGATCAAGATTTTCGACGCGTCGAAGAAGGCCAGCATCCCCGTCTTCTCCTCCTCCTCCCTCCGCTTTGGCAAAGGCACGCAGGCCGTGCGCGGCGGCAGCATCGGCAAGGTGCGGCAGGCGCAGACCACCAGCCCCGCCAGCCTGGAGCCCACCCATCCCGACCTCTTCTGGTATGGCATCCACGGCGTGGAGTCCCTCTTCACCGTCATGGGCACCGGCTGCCAGAGCGTGAAGCGCGGCACCATCACCGAGGAAGTGACCACCGTGGACAAGGTCACGAAACAGACCACCAAGGAAAACGTCACCCGCATCACCGTCACCGGCACCTGGGAAGGCGGCCGCACCGGCACCTTCACCGAGGGCAAAGGCTACGGCGGCAAGGCCGTGGGCGAAAAGGGCGAGGCCGACATCGGCACCTACGACGGGTATGATCCGCTGCTGTTTTCCGCCGTGCATTTCTTCCGCACCGGCGTGGCCCCCGTCACCCCTGAGGAGACGCTGGAAATCTACGCCTTCATGGAGGCGGCCGATGAAAGCAAGCGCCGCAACGGCGCCGAGGTCACGCTGAAGGAGGTCATGGACAAGGCCCTGGCCGAGGCGCGGAAATAGCGCCTCATGTGCCATGGAGGTGGCTGGCCGGAACGCCATTGGAAGCAGTTTTTGCACACAGGGCGCGCCTCGCAACGCGCGACCGGGGCTGGCAGGTGGCGGCGTTTTCCACGGGAAACCCGGCCTTTCTTTCGCCAAAAACTGTTCCAACTTTCAGGATCATGATCCGTCTGTAAGGGCGTCCGTCCCACCACCCGAAGCGTTTCCAGCACCAACCCACCCACCTCCATGAACACTCCCACCCGCCTCTGCAACGCGTTGGTCTGCGCCAGCCTGCTGGCCGCAGGGGGCAGCGCCGCCTTGGCCCAAAACGCCCCGCTGCCACCTGCGCCAGGAACCGCCCCTTCCCCCTCCGCCGTCACGCCGCCGCCATTGATGCCTGCGCCGCCGCCAGCGAAGACGGGAGACCCCAATGCCCGGGTGGACGCGGCCGAGTTTCACTCCAAGATCACCAAGGACAACAGCCCGCTGCCCAACGGCGGCCAGCTGCAGATGAGCTACGCCCCCGTGGTGGAAAAGATCCTCCCCAGCGTGGTCACCATTTACTCCTCCGCCCCCGTGAAGCGTCCGCAGGTGGATGAAATCCCGCCGCAGCTGCGGCCCTTCTTCTACCGCTTCTTCGGCGCCCCTGGCGGCGGCGGCTTTGGCGAGGACGAGGAGGAGCTGGCACCCACCCCCCGCCGCCGTGGCCTGCCACGCCAGCAGCAGCCCCAGGAGGAGGAAGAGGAAAACCAGCGCAACGGCGTGGGCTCCGGCGTCATCATCACCCATGACGGCTACATCATCACCAACAACCACGTCATCGCCGAGGCCAAAAAGCTCGACGTGGCCGTGGAGATCGACGGCAACACCCGCAACTTCACCGCCGAGGTCATCGGCGCGGACCCCCTCACCGACGTGGCCCTCATCAAAATCGACGCCACCGGCTTGAAGCCCGCCACCCTGGGCGACAGCGCAGGCATCCGTGTGGGGGATGTCGTGCTGGCCGCCGGCGCGCCGATGGAGCTCAGCCGCTCCGTCACCCAGGGCATCGTCAGCGCCCTGGGCCGCAGCAACGAGGGCATCGTGAACCGCGGCAGGCTGCGCGGGTACGAGGACTTCATCCAGACAGATGCCTCCATCAATCCCGGCAACTCCGGCGGCCCCCTTGTGGACGCCATGGGCCGCGTCATCGGCATCAGCACCGCCATCCTTTCCCGCACCGGCATGAACGCCGGCATCGGCTTCGCCATCCCCATCAACATGGCCATGAACATCGTTGAGGACCTGCTCGACGACGGCGCTGTGCAGCGCGGCTTCCTGGGCGTCTCCATCCAGGACCTGACCCCAGCCCTGGCGGAGCGCCTGGAATTGAAGGAGCAGGGCGGCGCGGTGGTCATGATGGTCGGCGCAGATTCCCCCGCCGAAAAGGCCGGCATCCAGCTGGAGGATGTCATCATCTCCATCAACAATCAGAAGGTGGGCAACAGCAGCCGCCTGCGCCTCATCGTCAGCGGCACCCGCCCCGGCACCGCCATCCCCATCGAGCTGATGCGCGACGGCAGCCGCATGACCGTCACCGCCACGCTGGAGACCCTGCCGGAGGAAGCCCTGTCAGAGACCGGCCCTGGCGGCCTGCGAGGCATGCCCCGCAAGGGGGCCGCCCAGCCCAAGGACAACACCTCCGAGCTGGTGACGGGTGTCATCGTCCAGAGCCTTAGCAGGGCCCTGCGGGAAAGGCACGACGTGCCTGACAACGTGACCGGCGTCATGGTCACCACCATCAACGCGGACAGCCGCGCCGCCGCCAGCGGTCTTGAGGAAGGAGACATCATCTCCCACATCAACCGCAAGCCTGTGACCGCCGCCGCCGAAGCCCGCACACTGACCAAGGAAAGCGGCAAAAACGTCCTCCTCCGCATCTGGCGCAAGGGCGACACCATGCTGCTCATGATTCCGAACTGATCTCCATGAGATTCATCCGCCCGCGTCTGCCGCAAGGTGGGCGCGGGCTTTTTGTGCCTGCCGCACGCGCACAAATGACGAAATCAGAATGACGAATGAATGACCAAGGCCGAAGCCCCAATCGTTCGAGTCATTCGGACTTCATTCCTCATTCTGGCTCCACCCAATTCCCTTTCTCTCTGTGCTCTTCGACGCCCACAATCATCTCCAGGACCAGCGCCTCGATCCCTGGCGGGAAAAAATCATCGCCACCATGCCGCAGACGGGTCTGGCGGAGATGGTCGTGAACGGCTCATGCCAGGAAGACTGGCCGCAGGTGGCGGACTTGGCGCGTCAGCACGCATGGGTCCGTCCCGCTTTCGGCCTCCATCCCTGGTATGTCAAAGAACGCACCCCGGGCTGGATCGACACCCTGCGCGGCCACTTGGAAGCATGGCCCCGGGCTGTGGTCGGCGAGATCGGCCTCGACCGCTGGATTCAGAACCCGGACATCGACGCACAGCTCGACTGCTTCCGCGCGCAGATGGCCCTGGCCGTGGGGCTGGACCGCCCCGCCACCATCCACTGCCTGCGCGCCTTCGGCCTGCTGGAGGAAACGCTGCGCACCATCCCCCTGCCCCGCCGCGGCTTCCTGCTGCACTCCTATGGCGGCCCGGCGGAGATGGTGCCGTCCTTCATCAAGCTCGGCGCCTATTTCTCCATCAGCCCCTACTTTGCCCACCCACGCAAGGCAGCACAGTTGCAGACCTTCGCCCATGTCCCTCTCGACCGCCTGCTGACCGAAACGGACGCACCGGACATGTGGCCGCCAGACGATCTCAATGCCCACACGCTCACCACCGCTGACGGCACCAGTCTGAACCATCCCGCCAACCTGGTCGTGAGCTATGACCTGCTGGCAAAGGCCCATGGGATCGCCCCCGCAGAACTGCAGACGGTTGTGGCCGGAAACTACCACACCTTGTTTGGGTAGGCTTCAGGCGGGCGGCGGCACCTCCGCCACAAAACTCGCGATCGGCCGTCCAGCCGCCACGCCCCAGTTGCTGCACCACAGCACCCGCCGCCCGTCTGGCGAAGGCACCGCATGGGACTCGGTGAGGTAGTCCGTCAGCCTTGTGCGCAGGTGGGCAATGCGCCGCACCGTCTGGCTGCCATCCAGCTTCACCATGACCACCTCATTCCAATACGGCGGCCAGTCCGGCCCGCTGTGCTGGCAGGTCACAAAGACCCAGCCCGGCAGGCCCACGTTGCGGGCCGAGGCATGGCTCGCATAGCCCCCGCTGGTCAGCACCGTCACACGGCCATCCCGCAGCCGGCGCGAGATCACCCGCCCGTCATCCGGCTTGGATTTGGACACACCCACGGCCACCTCTTCTCCCTCGTGATCAAAGGTCATGTCGTAGTGGCTGGGCCTGCCGTACTCCTCCCACAATGGCCCGGCCTTTCGCCCCTCGAGATCATAGACCTGCGTCTGGTCACGGCGCTTCGGGGTGATGCCTCCATTCAACACCACGTACTGGCCCGAGGGCGAGATGGACACCCAGTCCACCTCCATTCCCTTGAGCGGAATGTCCGGCCACCTTTTCCCGCTGGCCACCTCGTAGGCAAAGGCCACCGGCACCTTGCCACGTTTGCCTGTCAGCACCACACGCCCGCCATCGCGTGAAAAATTCCCCTCCCACGGACCGAAGTGCAGGTCCGCGTAGCCTGGAAACGTGGCCAGCGTCGTGGTCGTGCCGGCCCGCACGTCCCACTCGCCCAAGGC
The DNA here is from genome assembly GCA_964588755.1 of uncultured Prosthecobacter sp. GTDB lineage: Bacteria > Verrucomicrobiota > Verrucomicrobiia > Verrucomicrobiales > Verrucomicrobiaceae > Prosthecobacter. The sequence goes on from CAZPSQ010000203.1 coordinate 9,239, forward strand.
GTCCCCTTTGACGAAAAACATCACCTCCGGCTTTTTCGGATGCCAAGTCTCCTCCGTGCCCGGTGAGTTTTCCTGGCCAAACAACGGCTCATAGGTCGCCCCGTCCAAAAACAGCCATTCCGGCCGCCCCGCATGCCGCCCCAGCAGCAGCAGGGACTGGTCGGCATTCCATGCTGGCACTTTGGAGTAGCGGTGCCTGGCCACCTCCGCCCACTTTCCATCGACCTTCGGAATGCGGCTGCCAGGCTCGCCCGTGATGCGCGTGACCCGGCTGCCAAAGGCCGGGTCCCTGTAAGACGCCATGTAGGCGGGCATCCCGCGTGGCACGGCTTCCACGATGCCATCCTGCGCCGCCGCTTTCAGCCCGGCATCGCCGGCCATGCCCGCGCACACGGCATGGCCCAGCCATTGCCGACGTGTGAGCTGGCCTGCTGAGATTGGCATGCATCCATCTTGTCCCGCACGCCCACGACCTGTCAATGGGGCAGGCCGTTCCTGTGGCGTCATCCAGACTGTTGCGATGCCGCCCCGATGTGCGCCTTGCATTCCCCTTCATCAGGGGCCACCGCTGGCCCACGACCTGCTCTGCCCCCCTATGTCCTCCATGCGCAAAACCAAAATTCTCTGCACGCTCGGCCCTGCCACCGACAGCCCTGAAATGATCGCCTCCCTCATCGCCAAGGGGGCGGACATCATGCGCCTGAACATGAGCCACGCCTCCCACGACTGGGTGCGCACCGTCTATGCCCGCATCCGCGACGCGGCAGCCGCCAGCAAGCGCGAGATCGCCGTGCTGATGGACCTCACCGGCCCCAGCATCCGCACAGGGGATGTCCCTGAGCCATGGCAGCTTGTGGTCGGGGATGTGGTGGAGTTCCGCTGCAAGCCGGAGGACACCCCAAGCACGACCTACTCCGTCGGCGTGAATTATCCAGAGCTCGGCAAAGACCTGCGGGTCGGCGACGTCATCATGGTCGATGGCGGGATGATCCAGGTGCGCACCACAGAGGTGTGCGACAGGCGCGTCATCGGCACCGTGCTGACCAAGGGGGAGATGAAGTCCCGCCGTCACATCAACCTGCCCGGCGTCCCTGTGCGACTGCCGCCGCTCACCCAAAAAGACTATGCCGACCTCGACCTCGGCGTGGCGCTGGGCTGCGACTTCTTCGCCCTCAGTTTTGCCCGCGAGCCGGGACACATCCAGCACCTGCAGCTTCTGCTGGAGCAAAAGCAGAGCAAGGCGCGCGTCATCGCCAAGATCGAAAACCAGCAGGCCCTCCAAAATCTGGACGCCCTGGTGGAGGCCAGCGGCGGCATCATGATTGCCCGGGGCGACCTGGGCAGCGAATGCCCCATCGAGGACCTGCCGCTCATCCAGCGCCAGATCGTGGAGCGCTGCTCCTACCATGGCCGCAAGGTCATCGTGGCCACCCAGATGCTGGAAAGCATGATCGAAAACCCCGTGCCCACCCGCGCCGAGGTCACCGACATCTTCAACGCCGTCATCGAGCAGGTGGACTGCGTGATGCTCAGCGGCGAGACCAGCGTGGGCCGCTACCCGGACCGCTGCGTGGAGGTGCTGGACACCGTCATCCGCCGCATTGAGCAGAAGTATCCCTCCGGCCGCTTCGCCAGCGACGCGCCCCTCAAGACCAACAAGCACAAG
>CAZPSQ010000204.1:0-10846 GCA_964588755.1 uncultured Prosthecobacter sp.
GCCCCTGGGGCCTCTTCACCATCGCCATGACCATTCCCCTGGCCTTCCTCATGGGCTTTGGCCACACCATCTTCGGCATCAGTGTGCGGAACATCACCATCTTTGGCATCGTGGGCCTGCTCGTCGGTGTGTGGGCGGGCAGCCAGCTGAAGCAGTGGGGCATCGAGCATTACTTTGACCACAGCGGCGAGACCATCGCCTGGTCCATCATGATCTACGGTTTCTTCGCCTCCGTGCTGCCGGTGTGGATGCTGCTGGCCCCGCGCGACTACCTGAGCACCTTCATGAAGATCGGCACCGTGGCAGTGCTGGCCGTCGTGGTCATCTGGGTGAACCCTGTTCTCCACATGCCCAAGCTCACCGAATTTGTGAGCACCGGCACCGGCCTCGTCTTCGCCGGCACGGTTTTCCCCTTCGTCTTCATCACCATCGCCTGCGGTGCCATCTCCGGCTTCCATGCGCTGATCTCCTCCGGCACCACGCCGAAGCTGCTGGATCGCGAGGACGCCATCCGCAGCGTGGCCTACGGCGCCATGATCACCGAAATGCTGGTGGCCCTCATGGCCCTCATCACCGCCTGCGCGCTGCTGCCGGGTGAATACTTCGCCATCAACGCCGGCATCAACAAGACCATGGCCCCGCCGCAGGTGGTGGAGGTCATCTCCAACGCGGGCTTCCCCGTGACCGTCGCTGGCATGGAGAAGCTGGCCGCCGACATTGGCGAGAAGACCATGTTTGGCCGCGTGGGCGGCGCGCCCACCTTTGCCGTGGGCATGGCGCAGATGTTTGCCCGCGCCTTCGGCCCTGCCTGGATGTCCTTCTGGTACCACTTCGCCATCATGTTTGAGGCGCTGTTCATCCTGACCACCATCGATGCGGGCACCCGTGTGGGGCGCTTCATCCTGCAAGATTTCCTGGGCGGCATCTGGCGTCCGCTGGGGAACACCCGCAGCCTCCCTGCCAATGTGTTTGCCAGCTTCCTGCTTGTCGCGGCCTGGGGCTACTTCCTCTACCAGGGCGTGGTGGACCCGCTCGGCGGCATCAACACCCTCTGGCCGCTCTTTGGCATTGCCAACCAGCTCCTGGCCGTGATCGCCTTCTGCCTGGGCACCACCATCCTCATCAAGATGGGCAAGGCGCGCTACATGGCCGTGACGGTCATCCCTCTCGTCTTTCTCATGACGGCCACCTTTGCGGCAGGCTACATCAAGATTTTCGACAAGGACCCCAAGATGGGCTTCATCGCCGCCGCAGATTCCTTCGCTGCCAAGATCGCCGCTGGCGGCACCCCTGCGGAGATTGCCAACTGGTCCGCGCAGAAGTTCAACTTCACCGTGGACACCGTCGTCACCGCCTTCTTCCTCCTGGCCGTGGCCGTCATCTTCCTCGGCTGTCTCATGGAGTGGATCAAGCTCCTCAGCGGCACCAAGGCCGCTGTTCTCAAAGAGGATCCCTATGTGGCCCTGCCGGAAGGTTCTGAGCCGGTGTGAGGGAGGACGGAAAGCTTGTTGGCAGGATCATTCTTCAATCTCTGGGTACTTAATTTCTTGCGGTGGAGCTGCTTCAGGTTCCCCAGCTGTTGAGATCCTCCTTTCGTACAGCTTGCCACAAACGGAGTTTCTTTTGTAGATCACGCACAATCCGTATTGGTAAGCGTACTTTACGCATTTGATAAAGTTAATGACGTTCTTGCGGTCGTCCTCAATCGCAGATGCGGAGGCGTGTTCTTTTTTGCATTCAACCACCAGCAAGTTGAGCTTGTTGTGATCGGACTGCCGGTTGTGCACAATGATGTCTGGCCGTACCACGTCTTCGAGGAGGATTTTCGGGTGGGCACCCTCCCGGTTGAACTCGATATCCACGTAAAGCCTCCCGTGTTCCGATTCTGAGAAACATGCCTGAGCAGCTAACTTTTCCGCCAGTTTATGATTGATGCACACTTCGTGTAGCTTTCGATCTATGTCGCTGTCTGATGCTGGTTGGAGGCCAAAAAGCGCGCCATCATCATTACACAGTTCTTTGAATGCCATTCGGATGGCTCGAACTATTTGTTGTATGTTGGAACGATCACCTGGCACGAAGCGCCCCTCTGCGGCCTCATCCAGCCGTGCTTGAATGTGCGGCGGTGTGTCAGACTCCTCATTCATCCAGCGCAAAAACGCCTGTCGTGCGACTTCGTCGGCGTCTTTGTGGCCTCGAGCCACTTGGCGTTGAATGAAGGCTTCAATGGGACCTGTGAGCGTGAGCTGCATGTGCCATCGTCCCGGGCCGGCAGAATGAAGTCAAGTGCTTAAGGCACCGGGGCTAACGGGGCTTCATTCGATTGAACTCTTAAAGCCCATCTGTATTTGTCTGGCCCATGAAGCAATTCCTTCTGCTCGTGACATGTGCCCTCGCCTGCCTGGCTTCGGCTCAGCAGTCCGCTCCGGCGCCGAAGCCTCCGGTGGGGCTGCCACGGGATGCAAAGTACTTCAATGGCAAGTGGTACGCCGTGGTTCTGGAGAAGGTGAATTGGTCGGTGGCGGAGTCCCGCTGCCGGTTCAAGGGCGGTCAGCTCGCCGTGGTGCATGATGAGCCCACCGCCACCTTCATCAAGTCGCTGACGAACCTCCGCGTCTGGCTCGGTGCCACTGATGAAAAGGTGGAGGGCAAATGGATGTGGGTGGACGGCAAGGAGATGACCTACAGCCAGTGGGAGCCTGCCGAGCCCAGCAATGATAATGGCAAAGAAAACTACCTGCGCACCGCCCCCAACGGCCGCTGGGCGGATTCCGCCAAGAACTGGGACGCCTACAGCACCTTTCCCATCGTCGGATACATCTGTGAGTGGAAGAGGAAGTGACTGGCGGCTTCTGCACTTGTTGGTGGGCACGAATGTGGAAGCCGCATGCGTGGCCCGCGCAAGCTCCAGCGGGCTGGCGCACTCCAGGACGCTTCCGCGCACGCGGGTGCTGCATCGGTTGGCGCGGACCACACCCATGCAGCCACCCTCATTCACCGATACACGCGGCGTCCCTGGATGGTCCTGGAACCGCTGCCTCCCAGGGATTGGGGCGTCTCGGCCAGCTGGCGGTAGCGTTTGAGCTTCTCGGGCGTCAGCCATGCGGCGGCGGGGCTGTCCAGCCAGCGGGTCAGGTCATCGCGTGAGTGGTCGCGCCATTCGCGCAGGAGGTATTCCACCAGGTCCTGGCGTTTTTCTTCGGGACCCTGCATCACCCGGAGGAACTCCAGGGATTCCACCGGCAGCCATGCCATCCACGTGCCCATGGTCGGCTCGAGCTTGTCGGTGGTGAGGGTGTGCTGATGTGCCTTCAGATGCGCCAGCACGGCGGCCGGGTCGTGCATCATCCAGGTGCCCATGGCGCTGCTCCAGGCCAGTTGGCGGCCGGGATCATCCGGCAGGGTTTGCACGTAGGCCTGGGCGGCGTCGGGATCTGCCTTGGCCATCCAGGCCGCCACGGTGCTGCAGAGGTGGTGGTGGATCTCCGGTGAGGTCACTTCCACCGCCAGCGCTGCCGCCGCAGCCGGGTCGGTCGCCGCCAGATCATGGGCGATCTCACGCCATGAAGAGTCGCGTGCCGCAGACTCCGGCTGACGGCGCAGCCAGGCCTTGACCGCCTCATTCTGATGTCCGCGCTCCCACACGCGCATCACGAGGTTGGACATCTGCCTCGGGACGGTCCCTTCGTACAGGGCCCCCAGGGCGTCCAGGGAGCTCACTTCCCGCGGGATCAGTGGGCCGTATTCGAAAAAGCTGATGCTGGCCATGATCGGCTCCTTGTCGGGCTGGGTCTTCAGCCATGCCACGAACGCCTGCGGCTCCAGCCCAAACCAGCAGGGATAGGCTACGGCGAGAAATGTTTTCCGCTCGACAGCGTCCGGGATCATCTGCCCAAATGCCACGGCGGCGCGGCCGTCCTGCCGGGCCCACTCGCGGGCGATCTGCTGCATGTCCGCCATGCGTGGCTTCACGGCGGTCTGGGTCAGCACCTTCCAGGCGCGTGGGCCGTCGCTTCGTGCCATCTGTGGCAGCAGTTCCTCGCGGGTTTTGGGGGCCACCTGGCCGTCCGGCCCGACGGCCTCCTGCCAGCGGTCAAAGGCCTGTGACTGGGGGGCAGACGGCTGCGTGGGCAGAAGCACGTGCCGGCACGAAAACAGCACGCCGCCTGTGAGGCCGCAGATGAACAGGAGCAGGCACCCGAATGCGATTTTCATGGGACGAGGATGAATGGGCGGGCTCATTAAAAGATGACAATTCCATCGGTCAGATAGGTCGCCGGGCCGCGCGACTGGCCGGACTGCCGTGCCTTCGAATAGGACCGCAGCGAGGTGGCCAGGGCCTTGCGGGTTTCTTCATCCAGGCCGGACTGCTCCAGCCATTTCACCGGCTTTTCACTGTCTTTGAAGGCCCAGCTCGTGAGGCAGGTTTGCAGCGTCCGCCTGCGCACCTCGGCATCCTTGATCGCCTGGGCCCATGCCACGGCCTCCTCCGGCATCCGGTGGGCCAGTGCCGTGGCCACGCCGGCCTGCGCGGCATCCCTCAGCGCGCCTTCGGACAGGGCCTTCACCCACCGGCCGGCCGCCACTGGCTCCCGGCCAGCCCAGAGGCTCACTGCGGATTTCAGCAGCTCGTGGCCCTCGCCTGCCTGGGCATCCCCAGGTTTCTCATTTTCCAGGGCGAAACGGCAGGCCTGTTCGGGATCGGTCATCGCCATGTGATAGCCGGCTTGGCTGAGCATGATCTTTGCATCCGGGTCGCCAGACTCCTGCGCGTGGCGTGCGGCGGATGCGGGGTCATTTTCCGCCCAGGTGACGAACACCGCATGGCGTGCCTGGGCGCGCTCCCGCTCATCCGTCAACGCATTGGCAAAGGCCAGGCCTTCCTGCGGCGATGCGGCGGCGCGGAAGGCGGAGACGGTGCGCGTCACTTTGGAGCGAACCTGGGCATCCTGGATGTCCGGCAGCAGCTTCAGCGCGGCCTCTGGGTCCAGGTCCGCCAGGCCGGGCGCGGCGGCGGTGCAGAGGCGCGTGCGAGTTTCTCCGGCGGGCAGGGCCAGCAGCCAGTCCGTGTGTTGCATCCACACGTCCGCCTTCTCCGACGACAGGGGAAGGCCGAGCATGTTGCTGCTGGTGGGCAGATGCTTTGGCCGCAGGGCCGCGATGTCCTGCAGCGCGGCGGCATTGGCAATCGTGAGCCGGTCCCAACTCACGTATTTGGCCAGCGGTGCCCGATCCGGCTGGGCGCGCAGCCATGCGAGGAGGCCCTGGCCATCCACATCCGACCACTGCTGGATGACATCGCTCACGAACCGCTCTCTAAACACCGGGCCCCGAATTTTCTCCGCATACAGCAGCGCCGCTTGCGGGTTCTTCTTGGCAAACCCTTCCGCGAAGGCTGGCAGAAAGGCGGGCACGAATGGGCCGGGACGCGCCATCAGGGACTGCCATGCCCGTTCCGCATCCACCTGCGCGCAGGCGCGGAAGACCACCCGGCCCATGCCAAAGCTGCGATGGTGCTCCGGGTGCTGGAGAAAGGCCTCCAGCAGAGCCGGGCCGCTCTCTGGGCGCCGGGTCAGCAGCCGTTCCAAAAGCTGGTGCCGCCGGGTTTCATCCCCCTGCAAGCTCAGGAGGAAATCAAAGGCGCGTTTGGGATCGCTCTGCGCCAGTTGCTCCAGCGTTTCAAAACACGCTTCCACATCCTCCCGCTGCCAGGCGCGTGCCGCCAGTTCCTGCGCCGCCCTCGGGTCGGCTATCTTTCTGCCCACGACAATGCCCGCCAGCAGCGTGGTCAAGCCAAGGAAGCCATAGAACCATCTCATTCAGCATCCTAGTCAGAACACCGGGAAAATGACAATGCCAGATTTCCGCCGCGCATTCCTGCGCCTGCTGAAAACGCCCGCTCTGTGACGGCGTTCTTTACGCCTCCTCATGCGCGCCGCTTCCGTCCTCACCACGCTCCTGCTTTCCCTTGCTGCCTCGCTGCCTGCCGCCACGCAGGACTGGCCGGAGTTCCGTGGGCCGCAGGCCCAGGGCAGCTCCACCGCCACCGGCCTGCCGCAGGAGTGGAGTCCCACCGCGCACATCGCGTGGAAGGTGCCCGTGGCAGGCATCGGCTGGTCCTCGCCCGTGGTCATCGGGGACCGCATTTTCCTGACCTCCGCCGTGCCCGTGGGTGGAGAGGAGATCCCCACCGCAGACCGCTCCCTGCGCGCTCTCGCTTTGGACGCCGCCACGGGAAAGCCGGTGTGGGATGTGGAGCTCTTCACCGCCACCGCTCCGAAGGCCCACCGCAAAAACAGCCACGCCAGCCCCACGCCCGTGTTTGAAGACGGAAAACTGTATGTCCACTTCGGCCACCTGGGCACCGCCTGCCTGGATGCCGCCACGGGCAAGACCCTCTGGTCCACCCAGGACCACGGCTACCCGCCCGTGCATGGCAACGGCAGCAGCCCCGTGCTGGTGGATGACGTGCTGGTCTTCTCCGCCGACGCGGAGAGCGACCCCAAGGTCATCGCGCTGGACAAGGCCACCGGCAGGCAGCGCTGGGCCTTCGCCCGGGAGAGCGCGGCAAAGAACAAGTTCTCCTTCTGCACCCCGCTCGTCATCGAGATCGCCGGGCAGAAGCAGATCATCACCCCCGGCAGCGGCGTGGTGAACGCGCTCAATCCCAAAGACGGCAGCGAAATCTGGCGCTTTGATTATGGCGACGGCTACTCCGTGGTGCCGCGCCCGCTCTTTGCCCATGGCATGATCTACATCGCCACCGGGTACAACAAGCCCGCTGTCCTCGCCATCAAGGCGGATGCCAGCAACAAGGGCGACGTCACCGAGACTCATTTGGCCTGGCGCATCGACAAAGCCGCGCCGCACAACCCCAGCATGGCCGTGATGGGAGATGAGCTCTACTTCGTGGCCGACAACGGCATCCTCACCTGTGCCGACGCCAAAACGGGCGAAGTCCATTACTCCGAGCGCTGCACCGGCCCCATCTCCTCCTCCATCCTCGCCGCCGACGGCAGGCTCTACCTGCAGGACGAAAAAGGCCTCGGCGTTGTCGTCAAACCCGGCAAGACCTTCGAAATCCTCGCCCAGAACGACCTCGGCGAGCGCGCCCTGGCCTCGTATGCCGTCATCGGCTCCGACCTCCTCATCCGCACGGAGGGGAATTTGTACCGCGTGAAGAAATAGCCCGGCAGGGAAGGCTTCTTGATCGCCATCTTCGAATTCATCCGAGGCATCTCCAAAGCGGACGCCGAACTCTCCAAGGAGTCCCGCTACGGCGACTCCCCCGAGCAGCGCGCCTCCCGCAACTCCTGCCAGTGGGGCTGCTTCCTCCTGCTGCTCATTGCGATCGTGACTGGCGTGGTGCTGGGCTGGCGGGGGTGAGCGGGAGCGCTCCCTGATGATGAGAGAAAAACGCTTATGTTTATAGATTGTGTCGCTTTCATGCCTTGAAATCTAGAAACCTCTGGTAGCTTGATTGGACAATGAATGCCCTTCCACAATTTGATCATGTCGTGGCCTATCTCGGTCCCGTCCTAACGCGCCTCCAAGCATCAGATGATTGGGAGACAATAGTGGTGCCGAAAGATGCTGTTCTGGCGCATTTCCAGCCACTTTTTCACCAGAATCATCTGACTCACTTGACTGAGACTGAGCTGCGTCCCTTCTTCTATTTTGAACACAACTGCCATTGGACCACGCTTGCCCGTCAGGTAAACCGCATCTGCGGAGCTATGCCCTCCATGCGGCAGGCCATGATGACGCTCGCAAATGAAGACCTGCCGATTCAACAACGCTTCGACGAAGCAAAAGCAGGGGTTCATGGATTGGGCAAAAGGCATCATCAGTGCCATTCTATTAATCAGGCACCCAGACCAGTATGGAGTGTGGAACGGGACAACCGAACATGCTCTCAGAGAAGTACTCGGACTTTGGCCAGCCTTTCGACGTGGAGCCTCGCTTGGCGAAAAATATGTTGAGGTCAATGAGTTGCTCCTAAGCTTGTCCGCAGCGTTGAAGATTGACCTGTGGACCTTGGATGCCGTGTGGTGGCAGGTAGTTAAGGAAAGCCGTGAAGTTCCTGGCCACGCTGGTTGAGCGACCCAATGCTCGTCGATCGACCCGAGTGGGGCAGCCTCCGAGCAAGGAGTACCATGTATCTACCTCGGCTCCAAAAACACCCCGGCGTTATACTTGACGGCCGGTAGAAGCTGGGTTCTTTCCGCCCATGCTCGCGGAACTCCTCGGCCACATCCTGGTTGGCATCGTGCGCGTGATGGGGTGGATTTTGGATGTGGTTCACGCGTTGTTTTTCCTGCGGCGGAAGATGAATGAACGGTCCCTCGTGGGGGAGTCGCCGCTGGAGGAGGAACACCGGCGCTGGTGGCAGCGGGTGGAGCAGGTGTGGTTCGTCATCGCCCTGGTGCTGATGGCTATCGCCGCCGGGATGGGCGTGGCGGTGGAATGGTAGTAGGGTGCCCTACCGGGTGCCTTGAGCAAGGCTTTCCACTTTCTTCTTTCCACGAAACCCAGGGGGTGGGAAAGAAAGAAGAAAGGTACAGGCATATCCAGGCTGGAAGGTCGTGGCCTTGGACCGCATTTGCCGCGATGCTTTTCACTCCGTTGTCAGCGCAAAACCAAGAGGGGCGAACAAAAAAGATGCGTGGGTCGGCTTTAAGCTGGTGGGCTAGAAAGCAAAATATCGGTATAAATAATTTATTATCAATAATTTAGAATGTTGTTATGGGGGTGACACTTCACAGGCTGGGTTCTTTGGAACATAGACGTTCTTGCTTGGTGGCTGATATTGGGCAGATCAGTTCTCTTCTTTCTGGCCTATCCATGCCAGTCTCGTCATAGGCCCCGCAGATGCGGCAGGGGGAGTTTGATGTTTTCTTTTATTCCACCCCATGGGGTTTCGAGGAAAGAAGAAAGTGGAAAGCGGCTCTGGTTCGGGCAGGCACTCGGACAGAGTCTTTTTTCTCTCGTTCGTCCCCCACGGCGTTTCGCCGAACAACAGGGCGAAAAACGACAAGCGGCAGAGGTGGATGACAGCAGACTTTCGTGTGCGGCAATCGCGCCTTGCATCCCGGGCTCATCTCCCGATGATCCGCGCCCCTTTTCGAAGCCTGTGATTTCCACCCTTCCGCCTGTTCTCACCCAGCTCACGCCACCGTAGTGGCGGAGACAGGGCTGTGATGGCGTCATCCCGTGGGGATGGCGCTGCGGCTGTTTGCTTCATTCTTTGCTGCTGATGCCAGCCTGTCCATGGGGCGGTGCGGCTCGGCACTTTGCTGGCTCCCGGCGCACGGACCGGGGGCGGGCTTCATCCCTTCTTCCGTGGTGCTTTGTCTTTCTCTTTCTTCATGATTTCCAAGTCTCTTTCTCATCAGTGGTTTTCCAATGTCCGGGGCGACCTGCTGTCCGGCCTCGTCGTGGCGCTGGCACTCATCCCGGAGGCCATCGCGTTTTCCATCATCGCGGGGGTGGACCCGAAGGTGGGGCTGTATGCCTCGTTTTGCATCGCGGTGGTCACCGCCATCTTCGGCGGCAGGCCGGCCATGATCTCCGCCGCCACCGGGGCCATGGCGCTGGTCATGGTGACGTTGGTGAAGCAGCACGGGCTGCAGTACCTGCTGGTGGCCACGCTGCTCACCGGCGTGTTTCAGATCATCGCCGGGCTGGCGCGCATTGGGGATGTGATGCGCTTTGTGTCGAAGTCCGTCATGACCGGTTTCGTCAATGCGCTAGCCATTTTGATCTTCATGGCGCAGCTGCCGGAGTTCCACGGCGCGGGCGTGCTCATGTATGGCATGGTCGCCGCCTCCCTGGCCATCATCTACCTGCTGCCGCGCCTGACGAAGGCGGTGCCCTCCCCGCTGGTGGCCATCGTTGTGATGACCGTGCTGGCCATCTGGCTGAAGCTGGATGTGCGCCGCGTGGGGGACCTCGGCGCGCTGCCGGATGCGCTGCCCGTCTTCCTCTGGCCGCAGGTGCCCTGGACGCTGGAGACGCTGTGGATCGTGCTGCCCTACTCCGCCGCGCTGGCTGCCGTGGGCCTGCTGGAGTCTTTGCTCACCGCGCAGATCGTGGATGAGATGACCGACACCACCAGCGACAAGAACCGGGAATGCAGCGGCCAGGGGCTGGCAAACATCGCCGCAGGTCTCTTCGGCGGTATGGCGGGCTGCGCCATGATCGGCCAGTCCGTCATCAATGTGAAGTCCGGCGGGCGCGGGCGGCTGTCCACCTTCGTGGCGGGCGTGTTTCTGCTCATTCTGCTGGTGGTGCTGGGTCCGTGGGTGAAACAGATTCCCATGCCCGCGCTCGTGGCGGTGATGATCATGGTGTCCATCGGCACCTTTTCCTGGGCTTCCCTGCGGAACCTGAAGGTGCATCCGCGCAGCTCCAGCATCGTCATGATCTCCACCGTGGCCGTGGTACTCTACACGCACAATCTCGCCCTGGGCGTGGGCGTTGGCGTGCTGCTCAGCGCGCTGTTCTTTGCGCGGAAGGTCGGGCACCTCCTGCGGGTGCGCAGCCAGCGGGCAGGGGACTGCCGCACTTACAGCGTGACCGGGCAGCTCTTCTTCGCCTCCGCAGACGCCTTCGTGCGTGAGTTCGACTTCCGGGAGGAAGGCCTCGCCCGGGTGGTCATCGACGTCACCCATGCCCACTGCTGGGATCTCACCGGTGTCACCGCGCTGGACAAGGTGGTGCTGAAATTCCGCCGCGAGGGCAAGACCGTGGAGGTGCTAGGCCTCAACGAAGCCAGTGCCACCCTGGTGGAGCGCCTCGGGGTGCATGACAAGGCGGATCCCATGGAGGAGTCGCTGGCGCATTA
>CAZPSQ010000205.1:0-10793 GCA_964588755.1 uncultured Prosthecobacter sp.
CGCTGGCGATGTCGAAGGCGATCTCGGTGGGGTGTACTTCCAGCGCGTAGCGGATGCCCAGCTTCTGGTACTCATCGAGGATGGGCTTGAAGCGCTTGGCGAAGTCGGCATAGCCCGCGTCGATCTGGCCGGGAAGGTTCGGCGGGAAGGAGTAAACCAGGTGCCAGATGCTGCTGCCGGTGAAGCCGTTCACCACGCTCACGCCGAAACGCTTGGCGGCCTGGCCGGTCTTGATGAGCTCTTCGGCGGCGCGCTGGCGCACGCCTTCAGGATTGCCGTCTCCGTAGATGGCTGGCGGGAGGATTTGCTTGTGACGCTCGTCGACCAGGTCACACACGGCCTGGCCCACCAGATGCGCGGAGATGGCGTGGCACTGCATGCCTGCTGCCTTCAGTTTGGCGCGTTTGTCATCGCAGTAGGCCTGGTCGGCCTTGTCCACTTCAAAGTGGTCTCCCCAGCAGGCCAGCTCCAGGCCGTCGTAGCCGAAGGCTTTGCCCTTCTGCAGCATGGTGTCAAAGGAGAGGTCGGCCCACTGGCCGGTGAAAAGAGTGACTGGGCGAGGCATGGCGGATATGTGGTTGATTGGAAGGCGGGAAGAAGGAGAAAGAATGTCGAATGTCGAATGCCGAATGACGATTTTTTGCGTTCGCCTGGGCTATCTGTCCTCGATTTTGAGCGTTCGCGTCAGAGTGTAAGGATACTCAAAAGTGAGCTGGCTTTTGCCTTTGCCGGCAATGTTGGCCTCGCCCTTCAGGGTGTACGTGCCTGTGATGCGCGTGTCCACGTCCAGCATGTCCGTGAGCCTGCGCGTCAGACTGGCCTCAAAGATGATGTCCACGTGAGAGCTGAGGTTCATCGGCCGCTCGATGCTGAGCTGGCCGGTGAGGGTGATGCTGGCATGCGCCCCGTCCGGCCTCTCCTCCACACCGATGAGGGTGCACTGGATGTCTTTCATCACGATGTGGCCCACCGCTTTGCCTCGCGGTGCCGGGATCTCAGTTTTCCAGCTCTCGCCGACCTTGCGTGGCGCTTGGCCGATGCAGACAGACAGCAGGTCCAGCAGACTGGCGGCCATGGCCAGTTGGTCCAGGCCCGCCCGCTCCTCTGGTGCAGGTTTGCCTTGGGACAGGTCATAGTCCCAGCGCGCGCCGGTTTTGCGGGCGCGCAGCGTTTTGGAGGCCAGGGGAGAGGCCTGCTCATTCGGCGGCGGGGTGGGGCCCGTGAAATGCGACCACTCGCACATGAGGTCGGCTACCCGCAGCTCTTCCATTCCGGGGCCGCCAGTCTTGTGCACCAGGTTCAGGCGCTGGGTGTAGCGCGTGCTCACGTCGCTGGTCTCCGTGGCGCTCACCTGCCTGGAGCGGCCACGCTCCACCAGGATGTCCCGCTTTTCCCGCACCAGGGTGCCGCTGCGCAGGGGCAGCCCCTTGTTGAGCAGCACCGGCTTGGAGGCCGGGCTGTCCATTGCAGACAGGGCAAGCAGCGGCAGCAAAAACAAGGAGCACACGCCGATTTTCATGGTGTGGAGCATACGGGAGCGCCTGTCTGCGACACAATCCCATCCTGCTTTATTTCTGGTTTGGCGGAGGGCAGGGGGCATGTCCGGCTGCGGGCCCTTGCCGAGGAGCCGCGCAGCCAAGGCCTCCCTTTTTGATCAGCCTTTGGTGATCCCGCTCACATCGATCACATACATCTGCCGGCCGTGGCTGTGCGGGGAGTCGATGCAGACAAGCTTCCCATCGCGGCTGCTGCGCGGGTGGGTGTCGCAGCGCCACTCGCCGGTGTAGAACGCCGGGCTGTAAAACTGGCCCAGGTCCACACGGCGGTCCGTGGGGATGTGGTACAAGTAGGGGATCTGCATGCGCTGCTTGTTCGGGTAGCAGTCATTGAGCACCCACTCGTCGTTGGTGCCGGGCAGGTAGGTGTTGTGGCCGTTCACGGGCATTTTGTCCTTGCCCACCACCTCCACCTCGCGCGTCTTGTCCTTGTAGAGGTAAAAGCGGTCGCCATGGCTGGGGTGGAATGCCCATGCGAAGACATGCTGCGGGTCCCGCCAGACGAAGTGCGAGGTCTTGCCGAGCGGGTCCAGATCGTACAAGTCCGTGCCATCTGCCGCCGCCGTGAAGAGCCGGGTGCCAAAGCTTTTGCCCTCCTTCTCTCCCCGCCAGCGGTGCAGGAAGATGAACCGGCTGCCGTCCTGGTTGAAGAGCAGGTGGTTGAACCAATGCTTGGCCCCGTTGCTGAACCCGCCCTCATAGGGGATCGCCGCCGCCTGGGCGAAGGTGATGATCAGCTCCTGCTTGCCTGTCTCCAGGTTGATCTTCCAGATGCCCGCGTCCTCCGGGGTCAGGTTGTCCCGGTTGGGGTCCACAATGCCGGCGTAGCCATAGCCGGGCCGGGTGTCGTTCAGACGGCGGAAGTCAGGCGAGATGCCCCACTTTCCGTCCGGGCTCAGATTGTAAACGGGGTGTGGCAGGGTGCGCTTCTTTCCGCTTTTCACATCCAGCAGATGGCAGACGAACTGGCCGTCCTGGCGGTCGTTCCACATCACCGTGCTTTCGGTCCCCGGCACCCATTGCAGCATGCAGCCCTGCTGCCAGTTCCAGGCGCGGGACTCGCCCAGCTCAGTCCACTTGTCCCCGTCCTGCAGGTCCACCATGCCCACCTTGATGACGTCATCCGCCGTGGGGGAGCGGTGCTCAAAGCCCACCTGATTGCCCAGCACATACCGGTTGTCGGGGGAGAACTGATGCTTGTCGTAGTAGGCAAACCAGTGGAATCCGGGGCCGCGGGTGATCTGGCGGACAGGCGGCAGGTGGGCCGCCTCCTGCGCTGTCAGGCCCAGGCGGCTGGCAATGGCGGTGAGCGTGGCGGTGGAAACGAAATGGCGGCGGGTGAGGAGGTGCATGGATGGAAACAGATGACGGATAACAGATATGAGGTATGGAACGGCGTTCGATTCAGGACTCAAGCTCGAAAAACAATCATGCAAGGCGGGTGCGATGGGCGTTGTATGTGCATGAACACCACGCCCGTGACCTGTCCGAGCTGTTTTCAGGAGTTTGAGGTTCCGGCACCTTTCTTTGCCGAGGTCCCGTGTGATGTGGACTATGATTGTGAGATTTGTTGCAGACCTTTGCGCATCTTTTTCGAGGAGGCGGATGGGGAGGTCATGGGCACAGCTTATGGGCTCGGGGAAAGCGGGCCGTGAGGCTGGGGGATTCCATTAGCGCCCAGTTTCCCTTGGTTAGCAGTGCTTTGTCACAACTATGTGAAAAGCGCGTTGCGCTGAGGGAAACCACTATGTTTTGGGGGTTATAGGGCGTCTTGGAATGCCGAATTCTAACTTATCCCACATCATTTTTGAGAGTTTATGCAGTGAATGCATTTGGATATTTGCAAAAGCAGAACTTGTCGTTAATCTCGAAAAATCCCGCTGCCAGGAGTCTGGTGGATGGGAACCTTGACAAACTGGTTAACACCCACACACAAAATGAAAATCGCAATCCTCGCCCTCATCGCGACCTCCGTGGTCCTCTCCTCCTGCCAGCAGCAGAATCCCCCCCCGCCGCCGCCTCCGCCGGTCGTGCAGAAGTAATTGATCCACCGCTTTAAGCGGTGTTTTCAACCATCTGGGTCGATTCATGATTCGTTCTGCCACAGTTCTTCTCGCCGCGTGCTCGATGCTTCTCGCCTCCTGCGCGCACAAGAAAGAATGTGCCACCTGCGACGCCAAGAAGAAGGATGCCTGCTGCTCCAAGAGCGGCGCGTCCTGCTGCAAGGAAGGTCACAAGCACTAATCTGACAGGAACATCAGTCCACGCCGCCGTCCCCTTCCAACCTGGGGGACGGCGGCTTCATTTTGGGCGCAAACGCTGGATTTCACCCCCTGGCTGAGGAATGCTGCCCGCCTTTCCCCTCCATGTCCTCCTCCTGCCTGCTCGCCCTTGAATCTTCCTGTGATGAGACTGCCGCCGCAGTCTGCACCCTGGACGGGCGTTTGATCGCCAGCCGCATCGCATCGCAGGTGGAAATCCATCGCCGCTATGGCGGTGTGGTGCCAGAGGTGGCCTCCCGCAATCATGTGCTGCACGCACGGCTGCTGGTGGAGCAGGTGCTGGCGGATGCAGGGAGGAAACCGGCGGACATGAGCGCCTTTGCCGCCACCAGCGGTCCCGGACTTGTCAGCTCGCTGCTCATCGGCACCTCCATGGCCAAGGCCCTGGCCATTGCGGAGGACAAGCCTTTCCTGGCTGTGAACCATATGGAGGGGCATCTGCTCTCTCCGTTCATGGATGAAAACGGGCCGGTGCGCGCCAGCATCGCCCTCATTGTCAGCGGTGGCCACACCATGCTTGTCCGTGTGCATGACGTGGGCCGTTATGAGCTGCTCGGCCGCACGCGCGACGATGCCGCAGGCGAGGCCTTCGACAAAGTCGCCAAAATGATCGGCCTGCCCTATCCCGGCGGCCCGGAGATCGACAAACTGGCACGGCAGGGGAATCCGGAGGCCTTCAAGTTTCCCCGCAGCTTTCTGGATGGCTCCAGCCTGGAGTTTAGTTTCAGCGGATTGAAAACCGCCGTGCTCTATGAGCTTCCGAAACTCGACCTCAGCAAAGAGCAACTGCTGGCGGACCTGTGTGCCAGCGTGCAGGCCGCCATCATCGAGGTGCTGGTGGAAAAGCTGGTGCTGGCTGCGAAGCGGAGCCGCGAGACCCTCGTCACCGTCAGCGGTGGCGTCAGTTGCAACCGTGGCCTGCGGGAGGCGCTGACCGTGCGCTGTGCCAGGGAGGGCCTGCAGCTGCTCCTCGCCCGGCCTGATCTCTGCACGGACAACGCGGGCATGATCGCATTCGCCGCCGTGCAGCGTTTTAACCGCGGCCACACCTCGCCGCTGGAGGCGGATGTGGATCCCAATCTTTCCCTGGTCGCTTGATTGATCTGGTCCATGCGCGTGCTCTTCCTCACTCTCTGTGTCCTGGCGCAGGCCCATGCGGGTGACTGGCCTCAGTTTCTGGGGCCAGGGCGGGACAGCGCGGCGGTGGATGAGGCACGGATAGCCGGCAGCGCTGAGCCTGAGACGCTGTGGACCCATAAGCTCGGCAGCGGCCACGCCGGGGCCGTGGTGGCCAAAGGCAAGGTCATCATCTGCCACCGTGTCGGGGCTGAGATTGTGACCGAGGCCCTGGCTGCCGCCGACGGGAAACCGCTGTGGAAACAAAGCCACCCCACCGACTACCGCGACAGCTTTGGCTTTGACAACGGCCCGCGCGCCGTGCCGTGCGTGGCGGAGGGGAAGGTCATCACGCACGGGCCGGAGGGTGTCGTGCAGGCACTGGATTTTGAGACGGGCGCGCTGCTGTGGAGCCATGACACGGCGGCCGAGTTTGAATCTCCCCAGGGTTATTTTGGCCGTGCCTGCTCCCCGCTGGTCACGGCTGGCAAAGTGCTGCTGAACATCGGCGGCAAAAATGACAAGGGCGGCGCGGGCATCATCGCGCTGGACTTGCAGACCGGCAGGCTGGCCTGGCAGGCCACGGGGGATGAGGCGGGCTATGCCTCCCCCATTTTGATCCCAGAGGACCGGGCGGTGGCGGCCTTTTTCACCCGCCGGGGCATTGTTTTGACCCAGGCCGGTGATGGCAAGGTGCTGGCCGAGGAGTTCTTCCGGGCCAGGATCGACGCCTCTGTCAATGCGGCCACGCCCGTGGCCTGCGGGGACGGAAAGCTCTTCTTCTCCGCCGCTTACGACGTGGGCGCGGGACTGTGGCAGTGGGACAAGGCCGGGCGCGCGCTGAAGAGCCTGTGGAAGAAGGCGGACGTGCTCGACTGCCACTACACCACACCCTGTTATCAGGACGGGCACATCTATGGTCTTCATGGCCGGCAGGAAAGCGGCATGACCCTGCGCTGCATCTCCGTGGCGGATGGCCGGGTGGCCTGGGAGGCGCCCGACTCCCTCCCGGGCGGCACCCTCGTCCGGGTGGGGGACAAGATTTTGCTGCACAGCGAGGACGGTGAGCTTTGGGTGTTCAAGGCCAGCCCGGACAAGTTCGACATGCTGAGCCGCAGCCAGATCACCCGTGCGGGCCACCGCAGCCACGCCGCCTTCTCCAACGGCCTGCTTTATGCCCGTGACGCGGAAAAAATGGTGGTGGTGCAGGTGAAGTGAAGTCGCTGCTGGAATGATCCGCAGCCGCGTCTAGTCTGGGCATCATGGCCAAAATCGGCAACCGCAACTCCCTCAAGGTACTTCATAGCACTCCCCAGGGCATCTACCTGGACGGGGGGGAGCATGGGGAGATCCTTATGCCCAACAAATACATCCCGAAGGGCACGGGTATCGACGACATGATCGAGGCGTTCGTCTATCGCGACTCCGAGGACCGTCTGGTGGCCACAACGGAGCAGCCGCTGGCCTATGTGGGGGAGTTTGCCACGCTGGAGGTGGTCAGCGTGAACCGCAACATCGGCGCCTTCCTGAACTGGGGCCTGCTGAAAGACCTGCTGCTGCCGTTTCGCGAGCAGGCGGACCAGGTGTGGGTGGGGGACAAGGTGGTGGCCTATGTCATGCTGGATGAAAAGACCGACCGCATCATCGCCACCACACGGCTGAGCCGTCATCTCAGCAAAGCGCGCCCGCCTTTCAAGCCGGGGCAGCCGGTGTCGCTCCTCATCGCGGCGCGCACGCCGCTGGGATACAACGCCATCATTGAAGACTCTCATCTGGGCCTGCTGTATCACAGCAATGTCGGTGCTCCGTTGCAGGTCGGCCAGCGGGTGAAGGGTTTTGTGGGGGACATCCATCCCGGTGGCAAAATCGATCTCACGCTCGATGCCTCCGGCTATCAGCGTGTGGCCTCGCTCACCGATCGTATCATGGAGGCGCTGAAGAACAATGGCGGACGGCTTGCCTTGGATGACGACAGCCCGCCGGAGGTCATCCGCACCCAGTTTGACAGCAGCAAAAAGGCCTTCAAGCAGGCGCTGGGCGCGCTGTATCGCCAGCGGCGCATTGAGTTCACTCACCCCGGCGTCGCGGCGGTGGATGTGAGTGCTCCCAAGGCGGGTGACTGGCAGCCCTCGGCATCCGCAAAAAAATAGACTGGGGGATCAGTCCACCCGCGCCACGCTTTCGATCTGGCTGGCGGCAAAAAGATGGTCCCCCAGACGCAGGGTCACGGGGCGGCCCTGCTGCGGCAGTGCCTCGTCAGCCAGGCGCAGCAGGCCTTCGCGCTCCCGGTGTTCGCCGCGCAATCGCAGCCGCACGGGTTTGCCAAGCGGAACACCCCAGCGATGCTCGAAGGCACGTTTGAGGTGCGCGACTTCGGCCTTCCATGCCTCGTATCCTTGGTGATCCGCCGCCGCAGGCAGCTCACTGGCGCGTTTCTGCTTTTCGGCGGCCTCGCGCTCAGCCTGTGCTTCCGCCTTCCATCGCGCATAACCCGCGTCACCGGCCCCGCCTTGGAACAACTCCAGCCCGGTGGTGGCCGCAGGCACCGGCGGCGCTTCCTCCGGCGTGCTCTGCTGCGCCTGTTCCCCTGCCACCGCCCAAAGACGAGGACGGGTGGCGGCGGTGAACAGGGGAAGATCGTCGTTGCTGGACTTCACGGCCCCGCCTCCAAAGCACTCATGCAGGGGATTTTCAAATGCTCCGGCACAAGATCAGCGCGCCACCTCGAATGATCTCTGCGTGGGTCTCTCGGACGGCTCCGGCGCGCCAGTCGGGTCCACCTCGAAAGCGTGCCGCAGGTTGTTTCCCGCCAGGTCTTCCAGCAGCGCGTTGATTTCGAGGGAGCATGTTCCCTCCTGCCACGGCCGGAGGGGCGCGAATGACCACTGCCGTGCGTCCTGGGCCACCGTGACACTTCCCGCCACCAGCGCGCCGCCATGTCTGATGTGCAGCGCGGAGCTCAACATCGCAGGGTCCAGCCCCTCATCCAGGGCGATGACAAGCGGCTTCCGCGTGCCCGCTTTCGGGACTGTGATCTGCCACCGCCCGGGATCAGGGCGCTCATGGTCCGCCGCGCCTGCGGTGATGGCAAAGGCAGCATCCCGCCCGATCGGTGTTCCGCCGCTGGAGCGCCATGCCCCGTGGATGGTCAGCAAATGGCTTTCCCCCGCGATCAGCACAGGGCCTTCATCGCGGTTCAAATTGACGCCCGTTTTCTGTCGCCCCGGGTGCAGCCAGAGGGTCAGCCTTTTACCGTCGGGGGACCACAGCTCCGTCTCGCGGAAAGCTCCATGAACCACGCTGCCATCCTGGCGTTGCAGGGTGATCCGCTCCAGAAACACACCCTGCTCCATGGGCTGGCTGAACGTCAGATACAGCTTCAGCGCGTTGGCCGGAAGCACGGCAGGGAAGGGGGACAGACGCACCGTCGGCGCTGCCGCCCGCGGCTTTTCGAACCGCAGCATGTGCGTGCGGGAGCTTCCATCTGCCTGCTGAATTTCGACCCGGTAAGTCTCACCAGCCACCAGAGGCAGGGAGGGCGCAAACCGCAGCCTGCCCTTTTTTTCCAGGGAAACACTGCCAAACAGCGGCGTCTGCGACCCGCCACGAAACACGCGCATCTCCTTGCCGGCGGCCTCGATCTGGCCTTCCCCGGTCAGCCGTGCCTCGTCTGCGCCGGCCAGGGCGCCGACGAGGAGGCAAAGAATGGCCCATGCATGCTTCACGGAAGGGCGGCCACTTCGAGGCTCAGCGTGCCTTCGTTGTCACGCAGCACCATGGCCTCGGTGTCGCTCAGCTTGTCCACCTGCACCGCGCCGAAGAGCGCGTCCACGATCTCGATGCCGTCCGGCCCCTTGGCCTGCTTTTCGTCACGGCGGGCGGCGTTTTCATTCGTCTTGTCCGGGGACTGGGCGTCCAGGTAGTCCATGTCGATGCGCGCGCCCCACATCGCGCTGGGGCCGAACTTGTTCTGCTTGAAGCGCTGTGTGTGCACCACCAGCCATTCCTTGCCGCTCTTGTCCGCATAGGTGAAGAGGTCCAGCGGGCGGTTGCCGCTGCCCAGTTCCACCATGCTCACGCCCTTCACCTGCGCGCCGCTTTGGATGTCATCCACGCGGAACTTGGCCACCGGCGTGCAGGCAAAGGCACCCACCACAAAGGTGCCTTCCTTGGACTGGTAGGGGATGAAGCTCTGGATCGGGGCCTTCGTCTCCCACTTGCGATGCGCCACATGGTACGTCTCCGCGCTGAAGACATTGGCCGTGGAGCCATGCTTCAAGGGGACCGGAATGGTGAAAATGCGGCTGGCGAACTCCTCATTGCAGGTGCCGGTGGCAAACACACGGTCCTTGTCAAAGGCCACGTCCGTGACGTTCGTCACCTTGCTGCTGGTGCCGCCCGGCAGCGTGATTCGTGCCCAGGGCACTCCGTCGAGCTGAAGCGGCGCCACCTTGCCGGCGGCATCCACGGTCACAATCATCACCGCGTTGTCCGGCTTGCGCTGCACAGCCAGATAGACGCGGCCGCTGGCTGGATTCACCGCGAGGTCCTTGACCGTGATGTCCTCTTTCTTCGCGCCGAGGCCGTCGGCGATCACCGCGCCGATGTCGGCCACCGGCTTCTCCAGCCGTGCCTTGGTGCCGCCCGTGTCGCCGGTTTCGATGGCCAGAACGCTGGCCGTGCCAGGCTCCGCCACCAGGAGCAGCCCTTCCGGGCCAAAGCTCAGGGAGCTGAGGGACTTGAGCTGGAGCCCGCCCTTCTGGGGCGATTCGATGAGAGCGGCAGAGGCGCTGACCGCCAGGGCGAGGAGAAGACCGAGTGCTTTCATGTATGGTGGATGGTTGGGCGATGGATTTCGCCTGGATGGTACGGAACCAGCCGCGCGAATGTCACGAACAAAGATGTGGGATTGCCAGCGCCTGCCGGTTGCTCTATCATTCTCAGTAGACCGTTTTTATGCAAACGACCCGAGCCGCTGCGCGATTGTGCATCGTCGTGATGACAATGCTGGCATGGCATTGGACACCGAGCGTTGCTAATGCCGAGATCACTTATCGTGGCAAGCCCATTCGACTGCCCGAAGTCAGACTGAAGAACGCGACATTGGACGAAGCCGTGGCTTATCTAAACGCGGAGGTGGCCAAACTGGCTATTTTTGACGACATGCACCTGAATGTGGTGGTGCTGGGTTCTCCAAAATCGGCGGCAAGGATCAATCTTGATCTGAGGGAGGTTCCTGTGAAGCTGGCCTTTGAACAGGTGGCTCAGATGGCCGGAATGCGGGTTCGCATTGAGGACCATGCACTGGTGCTGGCTCCGCTTGGTTCTCCAGAGCCAATCCGTACCCGCATCTATCGCGTCCCGCCCGATTTCATCTCATCGGGGTCGGCGGCAAAGTGAAATTGAAGTTCACACGGAGTTCATCGTCTGACGCTTGATCTTTGTCTCAAAACAGCGTTTCGATGTCCCGTCCGCATGAAAAAGAAGTCCCCAGGAGCCTCCAAGGCCAAGCCGGCCAAACCGTCCCTCACTCGGTGGCAGTCTATGAAAAGGCTGGCGGTGATCACCCTCATGGGCGGCTCGTTGCTCTGCACGCTGACAGTCGCGGTCGTGATCGGCATCTACAGCCACCTGGCCAAGGGCTACGATCTGACGAAGCTGGGCCAGATGCCGGAGCGCACCATCGTGATGGACTTCCGGGGGGAGGTGCTCGGCCGCATGCACGGGGAGAACCGCATCATCGTGCCGCTGAGCGAGGTCTCCCCTTACTTTGTGAAGGCGCTGCTGGCGCGTGAGGATTCCCGCTTCTACGACCACCACGGGGTCGATCTCAAAGGCG
>CAZPSQ010000206.1:0-10759 GCA_964588755.1 uncultured Prosthecobacter sp.
CTGGCGTCCATGTCGTCGATGCTGGAGATGCCGACGAGCGTGCCGCCCCAGCCGCCAACGACCAGGGAGAGGTGGGAGTCGTTCACGGGAAACGTCACCGTGCCGAAGAAGTCGTTTCCATCCATACGCATGGCCTCATACTCGATGACATACCGGGTGACCGGCAGCTTGAAGGCCTGCCACGCGTCGAAGCGGGCGCCGGTCATCGGCTGGCCGGGTTCCAGCCGGATGGCGCCTTGGAGGATGGTGAAGGCACCCTCACCCGGGATTCCTGATTTTTTCCATGCGTGGGCAAATTCTGAGCCGAGCAGCCTCCATTCCGTAGGCTGGGGAGGACGGCAGGCTGTGAGCGCGCAGATGACGACAAGCTGGCAGCAGAAGCGCAGGCTTCTGTTTCCCAGCCGTCGCGCGGCCACTGTCAGCCTTTGATGTCGTAGCATGAAATAAACTCCTGGTCGCGGAGGAAGAGTTTTCCCCCGGCAATGACCGGATGCGTCCAGATGCGTCCCTGTGGCTTGCGCTGGGAGGACTGGGCCTCCAGCTTGAAACTGCTGACCATCTTCCAGCCGTCTTTTGAGGCCTCCACCAGGGCGATGGTGCCGTCATTTTCAGCCTGACAATACAACATGCCGTCGGCATAGGCGACGGCACCTTTGCCGATGCCCTTGTCTTTCCACACGGCCTCGCCGGTGGCGAAGTCCTGACAGGTCCAGCCGCCGGAGTCGGAGTGGCCGTAGAGGCTGTCCCCCACCAGGATCACGCCACCGTGGTGGTTGACCATGTTTTTGTTGGAGTAAACCTCCTGGGCCACGCCGTCGGAGAGCTTGATCATCTTGCAGCCGACTCCATAGCCGGCGGTGACGTAGATGTGGCCGTCTTTGTAAATGGGGGTCGGAATGACGGCGGTGCGGCCGGGGAAATCGGTTTTCCACACGATGGCACCGTCCTTGGGGGAGACCCCCACGATGGTGTTCATCAGGAGCTGGACGTACTGCTTCTGGCCCTTCGGCTCGATCACGATGATGGAGGAATATTGCGCGTTGTCGGTCAGGTCCGCGGTCTTCCATCTCACCGCGCCGCTTTTGCTGTCCAGCGCGACAATGGCCCCGCCTTCGCCTCCGGGTGTCACCACCACCTGGTCACCATCCACCAGGGGGGATTCGGTGTAGCCCCAGTTCTGCAGCTTGCCGCCGAAGTCGTCAGTCAGGCTCTTGCCCCACATTTTTTTGCCGGTCGCCGCATTCAGGCAGGCAAGGTCGCCATTGGCCCCCAGGGCATACACCATGCCATCCGCCACGGTGGGGCTGCCGCGGGGGCCGTTGCCCCAGTTGTTGTTGTAGATGGACCCGATGGTCGTGTCCCATACCTTTTTGCCAGTGGAGGCATCCAGGCAGACGACCTTTTCCTCTGTGTCATACAGGCCCAGGGTGTAAAGCCTGCCGCCCACGATGGCAAAACTGGAGTAGCCGAGTCCGGCGTCCTCGCTGACCCACTGCCGCTTCGGGCCGTCTGCGGGCCACTTTTTCAGCAAGCCTGTTTCCTGGGAGACATCATCACGGTTCTGGCCGCGCCATTGCGGCCAGTCCCCGGCGGTGGCACCGCCAGAGCTGCCGTTGGAGCCGGCACCAAGCACTGTCTGGTCCGCCTTGCTGAGGCTGGCGACGGCAAGCTGCATGGTGGTGCCGTTTTCCCGCCGCAGGGTGACCTGGCCCGCCTGCACGCTCACAAGCGCTGCCTTGATCTGAAATTTGCCAGAAGCATCGGTCCAGGTGCGGAACTCGGCGTGGACGGCAGCGGCGAGGCAAAAAAAGGCAAGGAGAGCGGGGACCGTTTTCATAGTGGGATGATTTGATCCTCAAATGCTAACGTATGCCCGGCCCGCCACGTTAGACGTTTTTGGCGGCTGAGGCGGATTTCATCCACCCAACCTACCGAGCAGCTTGTCCGCAGCACCGCGCTCTGGGAGTGTCTGGAAGCGGCTGTCCTGCATGATTTCTCTTAGCAACTGCCGGGCCACGTCGCTTCTGCCTGCGCGGTGCAGCATCTCGGCACGGTAGAGGCGCAGGCGCAGCAGGTCGGCGGCGTTTTCAGTGGTGGCCTCGGCGTGCTCCAGCAGGTCCGCCGCCTCGGCGTGCTTGGATTGCAGGGCGGAGAGGAGGGAGGTGAGCTCCAGCAGGCGGGGGTTCTGTCGTTTTTCGGCCATCTGCGTGAGGGAGGTTTTGATCTGGGCGTCCGTGTCCGCGGCCATGCGCTGCACCGTGCCCTGGTACAAGGCATAGTCCCGCTCCGGGCCGTCCCCCAGCTTGGCGCCCAGGCCGTGGCCAAAGGGGCGGTAGAGCGGATCGCCAAGCACCACATTCATCCAAGACAGGGCAGGGGTGGCGTTCCACGCCGCCTCGCCCACCGTGAAGCCTTCGAGCAGGCGTTTGTTGAGGATGTCGAAGTGGATGGTGAGGGAAAGGTAGGGCTCGAACACGTTGCCAAAAGTCACTGCTGCCCCCTTCGACAGCAGCGGTCCGGCCCAGGCGCCGTCAGGAGATCGCAGGACGCTGGCGCTGAAGGAATGCAGGTGGCAGGCGATGGCGCCGCGCTTGAAACGAAAATCAGGCGCTGCCAGCGCCCCAAGGATGCGGTCCGTGTACCAGCCAAAATAGAGGATGGTGTCCGGCAATGGCCAGAGGTCGCCCACCAGGCCCTCGGCACGGTCAATGAAAACGGGAATGCCGGCGCGCTTGAACATGTCTGCGCTGCGTTTCAGCCAGTCCTCACCCTCCTGATAGACGCCGCTTTTCTGCGCCAGATCGATCACGGCCCGGCCGAGCAGCCCGGTTTCCTCGGCCGCCACGGCGTCGTCGATCATCCGTCGCACGGTTTCAGCATCCGGTCCGTCGAGGCGGCCGACGATGAGCAGTCCGGTGGAGCGTTGGGAGTGCGGAAACCGCGCCGGCTGGTCGTAGTAGGGGTTGCGCACGCCGCCGCGGGTGGGCGGGTTGTTCAAGCCCAGCACGCACAGCTCGGAGTCCACGCTGGCCTCATCCTCCTCGGACTGTCTGGCACCCTGGGCATTGCGCCGGATCTGAAACGGAACGCCGCGCATCAGCACCAGCACACGCACATTGGGGGAAAGGGCCGTGCCTGTCATGGGCTTGACCTGTGTGAGAGGGGCGGAGATGGACCAGCCCCTGCTTTGAAACATCTGCAGCAGCGGCTTGCGCAGGTCGGCGTCAAACTCCGCCCGTGACATGGAGTCCTCCTGGGAGCAGCGCAGGCCGATGACACGCTCCTTGGGAATGTGGCGCTGGGCGGCGTAGTAGGCGGCCAGTTCCGCCGAGCCTGGGAAGGCCGGATTGAACACGACGGCGGTCTCGGCTGCGGCGTCCCACTCGGACACACGCTGGGCATGGACTGCGGAACTGAGCACTGTCAGCACGATGGCGAGGCATGCTGAGGCGGCGCGGCTCATGTCCATTCGAGTTTGAGGCCGTCGTAGGCGATGTTCACGCCAGGGGGCAGTTTGGGATCTTCCACGGAGTGCATGATCTCACACTGGATGTGGGTGAACCACGTCTGGCGCGGACGCACCAGGTACCGCACGGCCAGCGCCTCGGTGAAATTCATGTGCGTGGTATGCGGCGTGTGGCGCAGGGCGTCGATGATGAGGGTGTCCACCCCGTGCAGGGCCTCCAGCGATTCGGGCTTCAGTGTCTTGCAGTCAGGAATGTAGGCGCAGAGTTTTCTGCCGCCGCGCTCGAACATGTAGCCGGTCGTCTCCACCTTGCCATGCTGGACGGGCAGGGGGACCACCTTTGTCTCCCCCAGTCGAAACGGGCCATGCACGGGCTTGGGAAACGGCTTCAAGTAGCCGCGGTAACGGTTCTCCCCATTGAAGGCATAGACGAACATGCGCTCCAGCACCTCCAGGCACTCTGGCGAGCCATAGACGGGAATGAAGTGGTCTGCCTCCACGGTGAAGCGCCGCAGCTCATCAAAGCCGGTCACGTGGTCCATGTGCGGGTGGGTGAACAGCGCCGCGTCCAGGTGGCGGATGTTTTCCCGCAGGCACTGGGTGCGGAAGTCCGGCCCCGTGTCCACCACCCAGGCCATCTCAGGCGTGCGGACATGCACGGAGCAGCGCAGGCGCTTGTCCAGCGGGTCCGGGCTGTGGCACACCGGGCAGTCACAGCCCACCACCGGGATGCCGACAGAGGTGCCGGTGCCGAGGAAGGTGAGCTGGAGTTCCATGCGGTGTGGGCCGTTTGTGGTTCAATGAACGAGAACGGTCCTACTCCACCTCCAGGACGGGACGGTCCACCGACGCCTTGGCCCATCGCCCCTCCAGCAGGAAGGAAAGATGCGGCGTGTAGAGCTGGGGCTCCAGCAGGAAGGAGTCGTGGCCTTTGTCTGAGTGCACGGTGATGTGCATGTTCGACACGTCCGCCTTTTCCAAATGGGCGACGAGTTCGGCCTGCTCCTCGGGATAGAAGCAGAAGTCGCTGTCGATGCTGAAGACGAGGTAGTGCTGGCCGGCCTCCCTGCTGCGGGCGAAGAGCTCCTTGTAGGACTTCACGCCAGCATCCCGCAGGGGGTCAAAGCGCAGCCACATGTCGGCAATGCGCAGGTAGGTGTTCGCATCGAAGCGCTTCACGAATTTTTTCCCCTGATGGAGCATGTAGCTTTCCACATTGTGCCCCACTTTGTACCAGGAGAGGCTGCCTTTGGCCTGCTTCACATCCTGGCGGGCGCGGCGCTCGATGGCGTCCAGATGCACGAAGGTCTTGTGGCTGATCATGCGAGCCAGGGCGAGGCCGTATTCGGGGGCTTCGCCGTCGTAGTAATCACCGCCTTTGAAGTGGGGGTCGTTTTCGATGGAGAGCACCTGCTCGAACAAAGTCAGGCGCGTGAGAACCGTGGTGCGGCAGCCGCTGGCGATGGGGACCACCAATTGGACGCGGTCTGGATGGAGCGTGGCAAAGTTGATGGCCAGCAGGCCGCCCACGGAGGCGCCGATCACGGCGTGGAGCTTTTGGATGCCAAGGTGGTCGAGGAGGGCGAGCTGGGACTTCACCACGTCACAGGTGCGCACGGCGGGGAAGGTGCTGCCGTAGGGCCTGCCGGTGGCGGGGTCGATCGAGGCCGGGCCGGAGGAGCCGTAACAGCCGCCAAGGTAGTTGCAGCAGATGATGAAGTAGCGCTTGGTGTCGAGCGCCTTGTCCGGGCCGATGAAGAGGTCCCACCAGCCGTTGTGGATTTCCTCCGTCCAGCGTTCATCGGTGCCGGGCACCTTGGGGGTGACACCGGCCGCATGGTGGCTGCCGGAAAGGGCATGAAACAGCAGGATGGCGTTGCTGCGGGTGGCGTTCAGCCTTCCGTGAGTCTCATAGGCCACGGTGATGCCTGGCAGCGTGTCGCCCGACGCAAACTCGAACGGTTCCTCCGCGCTGCCGGTGTGAAAAAATTGGGTTTCCTGGGGTTTCGCGGCCTTCGACATGTGAGGCGGGAAGAAACAGGGTTTTGCTGGCGCGGCAAGGCGGAGATGCGCGGAGTGGGGGTGGCAAACAAGGACGAGATGAGACGTGGCTTGAAATGATAAGGATGTGTTAATATTGTCGGGCGCGCCGATTGGTGGATGTCCGCCGTTCTTTCCTCCCTGCATGCTGGATCCTTTTTCCACCCTCGAAGAAGCGGGCTTCTCGCAGAAGAAGCCTGAGAGCGGTGTGGACCGGCTGGGCGGGTGGACGCCGGAACTGATCGCCAGCCTGGACTGGGTCCGCCTGTCCGAGCTGGCGCGCGCGATCGTGAAGGGCGGCGGCTGCGAGCTGGCGGGATCGCGGGTGATGCCGGACGGCGCGGTGTTTTTTGGCATGATCGAGGAGCCGAAAACCGCCTCGCCACGGCGCGCGATGGTCAAAATCGCCCCATGGAACGAGTGGGGCGCCACCCCGGACACGGTGCGGCAGTTTGCCCAGGAGGTGAAGACGGCGCGTGACACGCGGGGGGTGCTCATCGCCCCGGCAGGCTTCAGCCCGGCGGCGCTGCGCGTGGCGCAGGAGCAGCGGATCGAGGCCGTGGATGCGGTGGTGCTGAACGCCGCTTTGCAGGCCCTTCCAGGAAGGCAGGGCGACACCCTCTTTGTGGCTGCCGCGGCGGGGGACTTGTCCACGCCCACCTGCCCGGTCTGCATGAAAAAACTTGTGCGGGTGGAGCAGGAGACGCTGGCCCTGCCGTCCCGCACCATCGACACGGACGGCCTCATCGCCGACGAGGTGGTGTGCGACCGCCTGAATGTGGCCTCCAACTGTGAGGTCACGTTTTTGCAGGAGGTACGGGCGCGCTCGGTCTTCATCTCCGGTCATGCCAGCGGCGACTTTGTCTGTGAGGGGCCGGTGACGCTGGAGCCCACCGGCATGCTTTCCGGCACCGTGGCGGCCCGCTCCCTGGTGGTGCGGGATGGCGGCCAGCTGCTGGGCCAGTTCCGCATCCTGGAGGGGGAGCTTGGGTCGTTTGTGAAACCGACGGTGCGCTGGCACTGGCGCTGCGCCGCCACCACGGACAGCGAGGCCTGCGCCGCAGTGGTGTTTGAACCGCATGAGTGACGTCGAGAGAGAACCTCCTTGGCACCTGCTGCTGGACGGTGGAAGGTAACACACATGTCGTCGTCCTCCTCCCGCTCCGGCCCTGGCACCCTGCTGCGCACGGTGTTCTACGCCGCCGCCCTGGTCATGGCACTGCTGCACGTGTTTGTCACGTTTCGCGGCTTGAGCAGCGCGGAGGGCATGAACCAGGCGCAACTGGCCCGGCAGATCGTCCGCACGGGCGGGTACCAGACCCTGGTGGCACAGCCTTACACCTGGGCGCAGATGGAGGCGGCGGGGAAAACGCCCTCCCCTGTGGCCATGCCAGAGACCCTGCAGCCGCCCCTGCAGCCCCTGCTGTGGTCGGTCCCCTTTCGCTTTCTCAAAGCATGGCATGTTTACAATCCGGCGGACGGTGGCGCCATTTACCGGCTGGACAGGGTCATCGCCTGCCTCGGCGTGGGCTGGTACCTGCTGACCCTCTACCTGACGCATGGCGCGGCCCGGAGGTTGTTTGACGATCAGGTGGCCACCATCGCGGCGGTCGCCCTGCTGGTGTGCGAGCCCGCGTGGGAGCTGATGGTCAGCGGCGCGCCACGCGCCATGCTGCTGCCGCTTTTTGCCATGGCCTTCCGCCTGTATGCCGCAGCCGCCAGCCGTGCGGTGGAAAATCGTGGTTCGTCGGGCCTCCTGGCACTGCTGGGCGTGGTGTGCGCGCTGATGGTGCTGACGCACTGGATGGCGTTGTGGATTGTCTTTGGCGTGATCATTGGGGTGGCGGCATTTCTGCCCCGGGCGAAGGCGGGCGCCATGGTCGTGGCGGCGGTGCCCGCCGTGGCCCTGGCTGGGTGGGCCTGGTGGAACCTTCAGCTCTGCGGGGATCCCCTGGGCGGCATCAAGGCGCTGCTGCAGGCGCAGTCCTCCGCCGTTCCCTATGACTCCCTGCTGCGTGATTTCACGCCATCGGTGCCTCTGCTGCAGGTGGACGACCTGCTGCGCCGCATGGGGCTGAACTGGCAGGATCAGCTGGGCCGGATCCACGCGTATCTGGGCCATGGGGTGCCCGCCTTGTTCTTCTCCCTGGCGCTCATGCACCGCTTTCGCAAGGCGGACGCCGCCGCCTCGCGCTGGATGCTGGCCATCGTCCTCCTCTGTGTGACCCTCGGCATGGGCCTGCTGGGCCTGGCGGACAAGGAGGGCGACGACAATGCGCTCTACATTGTGCTGATGCCCGCCATGAGCACCTTCGGCGCGGCCATGCTGGTGGTGCTGTGGTCGCGTTTTCAGATGCCGGGGGATTTTGCCGGCCGCTGGGGCGCGCCGCTGGCCGCGCTGCTCATCACCGCGCTGCCCATGGCGGTGAACCTGCCGGTGCTGATCAAGTTTGGCCTCACCATGGGCAGCAACATCTCGGCGCACTGGCCGCCGTACTGGCCGGCGCGCATCTATGCCCTGCGGCAGCTGATGGAGAAGGACGAGTTTGTCATCACGGACTCGCCCGCCTTTGTGGCATGGTATGCGGATGTTCCCTGCGTGAACCTGCCTGTGCAGCGCGCCGACCATGAAAGCATGAAGGCAAAGGCGGAGGAGCGTGGCGCCAGGCTGGCGGGCTTTGTCATGACGCCGGTCTCCGCCAAGGTGGAGCGCGTCACGGATGTCTTCACCGGCCCCTATGCGGAATGGCAGGACCTTGTCATGTGCGGTCCAATGATCGCCTTCGACAAGGAGTTTCCGATGCCCCCTGACTTCCCCTACAAGTTCCTGGTCCCGATGGTGGCCAGCAAGATGGGGGAAAAGGAAAGCCTCAGCATCTCGATGGTATTCTTCACCAACAAGTCGCGCACGGCAACGAAGTGAGTGCCCGCTGTACGCTGCCTCACAGGTTTTGCTTGGCGGACGGCCATGAATCCGCTAAAACCGCCGCACAATCATGATCGAAGTCGAAATTTACGCCCCAGGCATCCGCACCGAGTCTGCCATGATGCAATTGCGCAACCAGATGGACCACTTCCCCCGCGTGCGCTACAAGGTGGATGCCCGCCACGATGTGGTGTACTTCGAGATTGACCGCCCCGGTGATGTGAACCAGCAGGAGCTGCATCAGATCTTTGACGCCATCGACATCACGCCGCGTTTCGTCGGCCAGATCCCCGAGGAGCTGCGTTCCGGGCACACCTCCCGGCTGACTTGATCAGACTGTTTTTTCCAGCAGCAGCAGCTTTTGCGCCGCCTCCTTCATGCGGCGCAGCACATAGTACACTGTCTGGCTGCGCAGGCGCACCAGATCCGCGCCGATGATGCGCGGCACGAAGTCCTGCGGCACGTCAATGACCTGCTGCACGGTGCAGCCGTTCAGGCCGCGGCAGAGGATCACCGCCAGCGCGCGCGTGAGTGTCTGCACCTTGGGGCCCAGGGTGACGGCAAAGTGAACGCGGCCGCCGCCCCCGAGCCGGACATGGATGCCCACAGTGTCTGTGCATTCCGCGTCCTTGCGCACATCTTCCAGATCGAAATGCTCACCTTGCCTGGGCGCGTGGGCTGGAGCGGTGGCGGCCAGATCGATCAAGTTTTCGCGCCGTTCACCTTCGGCAAGTGATTCGAAAAAAAGGATGAGATCGTCAAGGGGAGGGGGGATGGGGGGCATTGCGTTGGCGTTGAGCTCTACTTCTTCACCGGCTTGGGCGGATTCAAGTCCACCACAGGCATTTCGGTGAAGGCCTTCCACTGGGCTTCGCTTTGCTCCCGGGTGGTGACGCCATCATGGGTCCACAGCGCATAGCGCACGCGCAGCTTCTTCTCCTCGCTCACCTCCACGGGGGTGTCCAGGCTCAGGCAGCAGCCCATCCAGCCGTCATTGCGCACATGGAAGGCGGTGGGGTTGTGAGGATTCATGGGGTGGTTCATGAGGGTGATGCCGCCGAAGCCGTCCTCCTCATTGGTGATGCGGCCGCTGTAGTCACACCAGCGCGCGGGTTTGCGGAACACGTCCACCTCGTTCACCTGGCCCTCGGAGTTCAGGATGCGGCCGCCGCCATCATATACGCCGATGCTTCTGGCCATGCGGGCCGCCACCAGACCGAAGCCGGTGGCGCCAAAGGTGGCCGTCTGCCCCTTGGGCGGGGTGAATTCCATGTCGATGATCATGATCCAGCTTTTGGCGCCGTCCAGCGGGCGGACCTCCGTGCGCCGCACCTCGATGAGCTGCACGGATTTGTCCTCCGCATTGAGCCAGTGGTTCACCATGCGCATGGAGGCGTATTCGTCGGTGTCCTCGTAGCCCTCGCGCGAGACCTCCACATTCACAATGCGGCCCTGCTTCTTGGCGTGGTCGCCCCAGAAGTCGATGCCATTCACCGTGTTGTGAGTCACCCACACGCTGTTGTGGTGGGAGTGGGTGAGGGGATCGTGCGGATGGCCCATGCGGGTGAGGCTGGCATCCCGCGAGGCGCGCATGGGGTGCCAGAAGGGGCGCATGTCCTGCGGGTCGAAGTGCATGGCCGTGAGCTCCCGCCCTTCAAGCTGGAAGGAGGTGATGTGGTGCGGCAGCGGCACTGCCTGCATGCGCGGCACCGGCTTGGCGGAGGGCAGTTGCGCGGAGGCGGTGGCGGCGGAGAGCAGGAGCAATGGCAGCGTCAAAATTCGCATAAGTCGGGACAACCATACGTGCCCAGGCGGCGATTTTCAGTTTCCTGCGCCTGAGTTCTTCCATTTCGCAAGGAATTCGCCAGACTGCCGTTCCCACCATCCACCCCAAATCATGAAGAAAGCACTTCTCTCACTCCTCTTTTTCGCCGCAGCGGCATTTGCCGCCGAGATTCCGGAAGCCGCCAAGGTCGGCCAGTTTTACGCCGGCTGCCAGGCCTACAGCTTCCGGATGTACACCGTGTTCGAGGCCATCGACAAAACGGCTGAGGCCGGTGGCAAGACCATCGAGTTCTACCCAGGCCAGAAGTACGACGACACAGCCAAGTGGGATCACAACGCCACGCCGGAGATGATCGACAAGGTGATGAAGCATCTGGAGGCCAAGGGCATCACCGCCGTGGGTTTCGGTGTCATCAAGCTGGGCAAGGACGCCGAAGCCGACCGCAAGGTGTTTGAGTTCTGCAAAAAGATCGGTGTCGGCATTGTGATCACCGAGCCGGACGTGGCAGGTCTCGATGGCATTGAGGCGCTGGTGAAGGAGT
>CAZPSQ010000207.1:0-10702 GCA_964588755.1 uncultured Prosthecobacter sp.
TGGGCGGTGCGTGTGCTGGTCGCTCCCACGCGCTCATACTCGCGGTCCTGCAGGAGGCGCAGAAGCTTGGGCTGGAAAGGCAGCGGCAGCTCGCCGATCTCGTCGAGAAACAGGGTTCCTCCCTCGGCGGCCTTCACCTTTCCCCAATGGTCACGGACCGCGCCGGTGAAGGAGCCTTTGGTGTGGCCGAAGAGCTCGCTCTCCAGCAGCTCCTTTGAAAGGCCCGGGCAATGGACGGTGACGAAGGGCTTTTCCACGCGGGGGCTGCGCTGGTGCACGGCACGCGCGGCGACGCTTTTGCCGGTGCCGCTCTCTCCAAGAATGAGGATGGAGACCGGTGTGCTGGCGGCGCGGAAGAGGACGTCCAGCACCTGCTTGACGGCGGGGCTGGCGGATTCAAAGACGGCCTCCGGCGTCTGGCTGGCCACCTGGGTCTGCAGCTCCACCACGCGGTCTGCCAGCTTGTGGTGCCGCTGCACACGTGACAGCACAATTTGAAACTGCTCGGTGGTGAAGGGCTTTTCCAGGAAGTCCAACGCGCCCCGGCGCATGGCCTCCACCGCGATCTTGGTGGTGGCCACCGCGGTGAACACGACGACAGGGATGCCGGGGTGCGCCTGCAAAATCTGAGCAAGCACGTCCAGCCCGTTTTCACGGTTCAAGTTCACGTCGAGCAGGACGAGGTTGAAAACAGCCTCCTTCAGCGACTTGAGCGCCAGCTCGCCGCTGACCGCTGTTTCAGCGTAGTGCCCGGCATCCTCCACAAGCTGGCTGACGGCGTCGCGAATGATTTTTTCGTCGTCAACGATGAGGATGTCCATAAAAAAGGAGGCGCTGCAAAGGGATCAGGCGGTCTCAGCTTTCGGAGCGGGCACCGGCAGGGCCACAATGAACTCCGCGCCGGGCTTCCCTTCCTCCGCGTCCGTCAGATTGATCCTGCCGCCCATGGCGTTCACCAGCCGCTTGACGATGGAGAGGCCAAGGCCGGTGGAGGGCTCGTCCCCGGTGGGGGTGGCGCTGAGGCGCGCATAGCGGTGGAACATGCGGACACGGTCCTCCTCGGTGAATCCGGGCCCTGTGTCGCGCACCACACAGCGCGCCATGCCGGCCACAGGCGGATGCAGGATGATGTCCACACGACCGTCAGCAGAGGAGAACTTGATGGCGTTGGACACCAGGTTTTCCAGCACCTGCATGACCCCCTCATGGTCCGCCTCGATCATCACAGTGGTTTCCGGAAGCTGCGCGGCGAGGGCGATCTGCTTGGTGACGGCCGCAGGCAGGTGCTGGTTCACCAGCACGCGCACGATGTCGGAGAGGTTCACCAGCTCCTTCTTCACCCGCAGGCCTTCGGCCCGCTGGTTGGCCAGGAACTCCTTCATGAAGGAAAGCATGCGGTCGGTGGCATTGACCATGTTGTCCACCAAGGGCCTGCAACGCGGCAGGTGATCACTGATACGGGACTGCAGCAGGCAGGCGCTGAGCTTCATGCCGGCCAGGCTGTTCTTCAGGTCATGCGCGAGGATGCCCAGGATCTCGTCCTTGTCCTCCGCCAGCATGCGGAGCTGGTCGGTCGTGCGCTTGAGGGCAAGCTGGGTGCGGACGCGTGAAACGAGCTCCGCACGGTTGAAGGGCTTGGTGACGTAGTCCACACCGCCGACCTCCAGCGCCTGCACAATGAGGTTCTTGTCATCCGCGGCCGAGAGGAAGATCACCGGGATGTCCGCCCAGCGCGGGTCGGCCTTGATGAGCTTGCAGGCGGCGAGGCCGTCCGTGCCCGGCATCATGACGTCCAGCAGGATCAGGTCCGGAATGCGCCTGCCCAGCACCTCGAGGGCTTCGTCCGCGTTTTTGGCCAGGAGGCAGTCATAGTGCATGACGGAGAGCACATTGCTGACGATGCGCCGATTTTCCTCCTGGTCGTCCACGATGAGAATGACTTCGAGAGCGGGAGTGGTCATGGGAGAAGAGGCTGTGTGATCCAAGAGAGGCGGCCGGTGGTCAGAGCAGAACCCCGCGCCCGTTTGTTGACAAGCATGAAATGGACAGGGTTTCCCTGATTGCATAATGCAGAAGAAGTGTGCATTCCGCCCATCCCTAACGGCCACAGGGATGCCGCACGAAGGCGGCGCCAAAGGCGCAACCCCTTGGAAGCGAGCGACTTGAGACCTGTGCCACCAAGGTTGGCATGTGAAATGCCCATGAAGGAGCCACACGAACACAAGCTCCCCACCACCACTCATGAATGCTCTCCAACCCCTTCTTCAGCAGCAGCTCCGCAGTTTGTTTGACGCGGAGGTTCAGCTCAACCTGATGCTGCCCCGCATGATCGAAAAATCCACCGACGCGCACCTGCGTCAGGGGCTGGAGCAGATCTTCGGTGACACGCGCAAAAACATCCAGCAGATCCAGGATGTCTGCAATCTGCTGGGCACGCCGCCCACCGGCGTGGTGTGCCGCACCATGCAGGACCTCATCCGCGAGGCAGGCGAGGTGACACTGGTGGAGCGCGACGCGCAGACCACCGACGCGACCTTGATCGCCACCACGCAGAGCATCGTCCACTACGAGATCGCCAGCTTTGACATGGCCCGACTGATCGCACGCTCGCTGGGCCGGCAGGATGCCAGCCGCATGCTGGAGAACCTGACCACCCGCGCGGGCATGCATGACCAGATGCTCACAGAGATCGCCCTGGCGTCGGTCAACTGATCTGAGAGTCCCTTTTTCCCAAAACCAAACCACAACATCCAACCCCACATCCCTATGACAAAGCTCTTCATCAAAGGCACCTGGAACCAGGTCAAAGGCAGCCTGAAACAAAAATACGCCCAGCTCACCGACGACGATCTTCTCTTCGAGGAAGGGAAGGAGGAGGAGGTGATCGGCCGCATCCAGAAGCGGACGGGGGAGACGAAGGAAAACATCCGCAGCTTCATCAGCAGCCTGTGACCTGGCAGCTCCGCCTTCACCCCCATCTGATCCACCTTTAACCCACCGCACATCATGCTTCATTACACCATTGTCTTCCTGGTCGTCGCCCTGATCGCGGCGGCGCTCGGCTTTACCGGTCTGGCCGGGACGGCGGCAAGCATCGCCCAAATCCTGTTTGTCGTGTTCCTGGTGCTGTTTGTGATCTCCCTGGTGACAGGGCGCAAGCCGCGCACGCATTGACGAAGCTGCTGCCTGCCGTAACGGCTGATGCAACACCCCAGGGGCGGGATCGAAGGATCCCGCCCCTGTTTTTTTGTCCGGCAGGTCCAGCGCCGTGACCGGCCAAGGCAGCCCCCCCGGGTTCCTGGCATCTGCGGCGTGCTGGAAAATCTGCAATCCCACTTGTCCCGCGTGTTTTAAGAAGGAACATGCGGGACAGACATGAGACTGACCAAACGTGGCGAATATGCCTTGCGCACCTTGATCCGGCTGGGAATCGCCGAGCGGCAGCAGGAGGGGGTGATTTCTGTGTCCGCCCTGGCCGATGAGGAGCACCTGCCTTTCAAATTTCTGGAGGCCATCCTGTTTGAGCTGCGGGTGGCGGGCTATGTGGAAAGCACCCGGGGCAAGTACGGGGGAACGAAGCTGGCACGCCCGATGAAGACCATCAAAATGGGGGATGTGGTGCGCCTGATCGACGGGAAGCTGGCCCCGATCAGCTGCGCAAGCGAGACGGAGTATGAAAAATGCAGCTGCCCCGACGAGATCCACTGCGGGCTGCGCATGCTGATGATCGATGTGCGCAACGCGATCTCCGCCATCCTGGACCGCTACACGCTGGAGGATGTGGTGGAGGTGACACTGCGGAAGCAGGAGCAATGCGCCGCGCCCGCCAAACCGGCGGTGAGGAAGGCTGCCGGGGGGCCACGCCACGCGGACCCGGCGGACGGATTCCTGGCGGTGCTGAAAG
This sequence comes from uncultured Prosthecobacter sp., assembly GCA_964588755.1. Taxonomy (GTDB): domain Bacteria; phylum Verrucomicrobiota; class Verrucomicrobiia; order Verrucomicrobiales; family Verrucomicrobiaceae; genus Prosthecobacter. The sequence goes on from CAZPSQ010000207.1 coordinate 3,905, forward strand.
GCGCGGGCATCACCCTGACGGGACGGGAGACCCGGCCTACGGCCGCGCCACCGGCGGAGCGGCGCAAGAGCGCTGGCAGCGGCAAAAGCAAGGTGTGAAGCCGAAGGCTGACGGCTTGTCTGAAATCGCAGTGATGCCCCGGAGGTTCGCGCAAGACGCCGCACCGGCGTGCGGCAGGATGGGGTGAATGCCTTCCCACGTGACCATTCTCGGCGCCGGTGTTGTCGGCCTCTGCACGGCGCTGTATTGCGCGCGGCGGGGCATGCGAGTGACGGTCATGGAACGAAACGCGCGGGAGCGCGATGGCTGCTCCTACGGGAATGCGGGGATGATTGTGCCGAGCCATTTCATGCCGCTGGCGGCACCGGGAATGGTGAAGCAGGGCCTCAAGTGGATGTGGAGCCCTGAGTCGCCGTTTTACATCAAGCCACGCCTGGATGCGGATCTGCTGGGGTGGGGGCTGCATTTTTGGAAGGCGTCCACGAAGGCCCGGACGGCGGCCGCAGCCCCTGTGCTGCGGGATCTCAGCCTGCTGAGCCGCCGGTGCCATGAGGAACTGGAGCAGCAGCTGGACTTTGGGCTGGTGCAGAAGGGCCTGATCATGCTGTGCAAAAAGCAGCAAACCCTGGATGAGGAGGCGCGCACGGCCGCACAGGCAAACGCGCTGGGCATTGCCGCCGAGGTGCTGGATGCGAAGGCCACGGCGGCGCTGGACCCCGCCGTGACGGTGGATGTGTGCGGCAGTGTGTATTTCCCCCAGGACTGCCACCTTTCCCCTGCCCGGCTGATGGCGGCGCTGGAGGCGGAGGTGGTGCGGCTGGGGGTGGAGTTTTTGTGGGAGACGGAGGTGGTGGGGGTGGAGACGGAAGGCGAGGCGCTCCGCGCGGTCCAGACGTCAAGGGGGCTGGTGTCTTGCGATGAGGTGGTGCTCTGTGGCGGGGTGTGGTCGGCGGGACTGGCGAAGGAGCTTGGATTGAGGATTCCGATGCAGGCGGGCAAGGGCTACAGCCTGACTCTGACGAACCCAAGGCAGCTGCCGGAGCTGTGCAGCATCTGCACGGAGGCGCGGCTGGCGGTGACGCCGATGGACGGGGCGCTGAGGGTGGGCGGGACGATGGAGATGGCGGGGATGGATGAGGACATCACCCAACGGCGGGTGCGCGGCATCACGCGCGCGTTTCCAGCCTATTTTCCAGCGTTTCAGGAAAGCGATTTTGCCGAGGTTCGCCCCTGGAGCGGGCTGCGTCCGGTGTCGCCAGATGGGATGCCTTACCTTGGCCGCAGCCAGCGGTGGAAGAACCTCGCGGTGGCCACGGGTCATGCGATGATGGGCCTGAGCCTGGCACCCGCGACGGGAAAGATCGTGGCCGATTTGCTGGCGGGAGAGAATGTGCCGCTGAAACTCGATTTGATGTCACCTGACCGATTTTTATGAAGCCATCTTTTCTTACCTTCCTCCTGCTGGCGGCCTCCCTGCCTGTGCTGGCGCTGGAGCGCCCAAAGCTGCAGATCATCAATGGCGGGCCGAATGCTGTGGAAGTATTCTGGATCGACCCGGATGGGAAGCGTGTGCCCAATGGCACGGTGGGAGCGGGGAAGGACAACATCATCGGCACCACGATCGGGCATCGCTTTGTCATTGTGGATGGAACGAAGGAGAGGGAGGTGGTGAGCAAGGTGCGGGTGCAGGGAGTCCGTTATGATCCTGATCCGGCGGCGAGCGCGGACGGGGTGCCGGCTTTTTACACACAGCGGGCCAGCGCGGGAGGTTTCCCAATCGTGGCTTCGGCGAAGGTGAACCCGTACGCGCTGAAGGAGGCGGCGCATCTGATCGACATGATGCTGGCCAAGCGGCCGGACGTGCGGGAGGCGATGGTGGCCAGCGGGGCGCGGCTGTGCATCCTGGCGCACAACGAGTTCACGATGGACCAGCCGGAGTTTCAGCGGCTGGGCCCGGTGAAGGGCCATGAGACACTGACGGCGCGGGACTACTGGGACGCCCGGGCGCGCGGGCTGGGCGGCAGCGAGACAGCCCCCTTCTGCTCCTGCGGGGAGGAGAACCTGCTGGCGTATGATGGCGACCCGTATGCGACGGAGAACATCCTGATCCATGAGTTTGCACACAACCTGCACCTGCGCGGCCTGAGCAATGTGGACCCGACCTTTGACACGCGGCTGAGGGCTGCCTTTGACGCGGCGATGAAGGCGGGGCTGTGGAAGGGGGCGTATGCGTCCACCAACCATCATGAGTACTGGGCGGAGGGGGTGCAGAGCTGGTTCGACAACAACCGGGAGAATGACTTCCAGCACAATCATGTGAACACCCGCGCGGAGCTGGTGGCGTATGACGCCGGGCTGGCGGCGCTGTGCCGGGAGGTGTTTGGCGACACGGAGCTGAAGTACACGAAGCCGCAGACGCGGCTGACAGGGCATCTGGCTGGTTATGATCCGGCGAAGGCACCGCGTTTTGTGTGGCCGGAGCGGCTGATGAAGGCACGCGGGCTGATCAAGAAGACGCAGACGGAGAAGTCCCAGACGGCCACCGGCAAGAAGCCCTATGCGGTCCGCGATCTCTCCGGCTGGAGCGTGCATGTGAGCACGCGCCTGATCTCCGAGCAGCCGACGGAGGTGGAAAAGGCGCTGCAGATGATGCAGCTCCAGCTTGATGAGATTGTGCGGAAGGTGCCCGCCGCCGCCGTGGCGGAGCTGCGCAAGGTGCCGCTGTGGATCTCGCCCGAATATCCGAACACACGGCCCCGCGCGGAGTACCACCCCAACGCAGGCTGGCTGCGGGAGAACGGGCGGGACCCGCAGATGGTGAAGGGGGTGGAGTTCACGAATGTGCTGATTTTTGAGGCGGAGTGCCGCCGGATGCCGAACTTCACCCTGCATGAGCTGGCGCATGGCTACCATGACCGGGTGCTGGGCTTTGAGCAGGCGGAGATCCTGGCGGCCTTTGAGAAGGCCAGGGCGGGCGGCAGGTACGAGCGCGTGCAGCGGCAGGACTCCGAAGGCCGCAGGCGGCTGGACCGGGCCTACGCGATGACAAATGCGAAGGAGTATTTTGCCGAATGCACGGAGGCGTATTTTTCCCGCAATGACTTTTATCCTTTCAACCGGGAGGAACTGGAGAAGCACGATCCGGAGATGTTTGCGCTGCTGGGGCGGGTGTGGGGTGAGGATGCCGCCCAGGCGACGCGATGACGAGAGGGGCAGGAGTTTCTGGATGCGTGTTGTCCTGACGGCGGCGGACGGGTTTTACATGATTAAGAGCCTGGGGCGAGGCGAAGCGTTCCTTGTTGCACAGCAACAAGGCTACTTGGCTTGGCCGCGCTTGTCGGCTGAATTGAGAAAGCCGCGTGAAAGAGCGATGGGACGGGTGTATTATACTTCTTTGGCCAGCCCCAAATCCCCCCCTTTGATGGCAGACATTTCATTCAATCTCCGACTTCCACGGTTCGCATCGATGGCCGCCGCCGCGTGCGGCCTGCTGTGCTGGCCCGCCGCAGCCAATGAACCTGGGCCTGACGCCAAGACCGAGGCGAAGCCACAGCCTGCGCCAGCACCTGCGAAGCCGGAGACCAAACCCCAGGCACCAGCAGCAACGCCTGCGAAGCCTGTTGCTGCCACACCAGCCCCCGCAGCAAAGCCGGAAGCGAAACCGCAGGTGCCCGCACCTGCCATCACGAAGCCTGTTGCTGCCACCCCTGCTCCTGCGGCAAAGCCAGAAGCGAAGCCGCAGGTTCCCGCACCTGCACCCACGAAGCCGGTTGCTACCGCGCCTGCTCCCGCAGCGAAGCCGGAAGTGAAACCGCAGGCCCCTGCCCCGGCACCGACTCCAGCCGTGGTGAAAACGCCTCCTGCCGCCGCACCTGCTCCCTCGCCGACACCGGCGCCAAAGCCTGCGCCCGCACCCGCTGTGGTGAAGACTGCGGCTATGCCGCCGCAGGTCCACCCGGGCAAGATCATCTATGACAAGATGTGCCTGGAGTGCCATGGAGACAGGGGCCAGGGAGTGGAGGGCAAGTATGATGATGCCCTGATCGGCGAGCGCACGCTGGAGGCGCTGACGCGGAAGATCGAGAAGACGATGCCGGAGGACAAGGAAGGCACGTGCGTGGGCGAGGACGCCAAGGCGGTGGCGGCTTACATTTACGATGCCTTTTACTCCCCGGCGGCGCAGGCACGGCTGAACCCGCCGGCGAAGGATCTGGCGCGGCTGACCATCCCGCAATTCCGCAACAGCGTGATCGACCTGCTGGGGCGTTTCCGCCAGGGGCCGGGCTTTGACCGCCCGATCAAGGAGGAGCAGGGACTGAAGGCGAGCTACCGTGGCTTTGAGCCGCTGAAGCCCGGGGACAAGCTGCCGAAGGGCGTGGCCAATGACCGCGCAAAGGGCCGTGTGAAACATGACTTTGAACGGGTGGACGGGCGCGTGGCCTTCCACTTCGGCGCGGAGAGCCCGGAGCCGGGGAAGATGGGCACGGACGAGTTCCGCATCCGCTGGGATGGCAGCATCATCGCGCCGGAGACGGGTGTGTATGAGTTCGCGGTGAAGTCAGAGAACGGCTTCCGCCTGTGGATCAATGACACGACGGAGAAGGACGCGCTGATCGACGGCTGGGTGAGCGCGGGGCCGGAGGTGCGGGAGGAGAAGAAGAGCCTGTTCCTGGTGGGCGGCCGCGCGTACAAGCTGCAGCTGGAGCATTTCAAGTTTCAGGAGAAGTCGGCCTCCATCGAGCTGTGGTGGAAGACACCGCATGGCATGAGGGAGATCATCCCCACCCACGCGCTGCGCACGGAGCGGACGCGGGAGCTCATGATTGTGAGCACGAACTTCCCGGCGGACGACCGCAGCGTGGGCTATGAGCGCGGCACCAGCATCTCCAAGGACTGGGACCGGGCTGTGACGGACGCGGCGATCGACGTGGCGGAGCATGTGGTGGACAATCTGGACGACATCATCGGCTCCAAGCCGGGGGCTCCAGACCGTGGCGAGAAGCTGCACAAATTTGCCACCACCTTTGTGGAGACCGCCTTTCGCCGTCCGCTGACCGAGGAGCAAAAACAGCTGTATGTGGAAACCCAGTTCAAGACGGCGCGGACACCCGAGACAGCGGTGAAGCGCATTGTGCTGTTCACGCTGAAGTCCCCGCAGTTCCTCTACCCCGGCCTGCGGCTGAGCGACAAGGTGGATGACTTTGAAGTGGCCTCCCGGCTGGCGCTGGCGCTGTGGGACAGCCTTCCTGACAAGCGCCTGACGCAGGCGGCGGCGGCGGGGAAGCTGCACACGCGCGAGCACCTGAAGAACGAGGTGTGGCGCATGGCTAACGACCCGCGCGCGAAGGCGAAGATGCACGGCTTCTTCCACCACTGGCTGGACCTGGAGCATGCGGAGAACACCTCCAAGGACCCGAAGGCCTTCCCCGGCTTCAACGAGGAGGTGATCGCGGACCTGCGCGAGTCGCTGCTACAGTTCATCGACAGCGTGGTGTGGAGCGAGAAGTCCGACTACCGGGAGCTGCTGAAGGCGGACTACCTGCTGCTCAACGAGCGCCTGGGGAAGTTCTACGGCCACCCGGTGACGGGCGCGGAGTTTCAGCAGGTGGGCTTTGACCCGAAGCAGCGCGCGGGCGTGGTGACGCACCCGTACCTGCTGGCCTCGCTGGCGTACAGCAAGAACACCTCCCCCATCCACCGCGGGGTGTTCCTGACGCGCAACATCGTGGGGATGTCGCTGAAGCCGCCGCAGATGGCGGTGACGTTTGACGAGAGCCACTTCGACCCGAAGCTGACGATGCGGGAGAAGATCACGGAGCTGACGCGGAACAACTCCTGCATGTCCTGCCATGCGGTGATCAATCCGCTGGGTTTCAGCCTGGAGAACTTTGACGCGATCGGCCGCTGGCGGACGAAGGACAATGACAAGCCGGTGAACCCGCACGGGGAATTTGCCGACGAGCAGGGCAAAAAGGTGAAGCTCTCCGGCCCGCGCGACATCGTGAACTACGTGGCGGACAATCCCAGCGGCCACCGTGCCTTCATCCGCCACCTGTTCCACCATGTGGTGAAGCAGCCGACCGCAGCCTACGGCCCCGCCGTGCTGGATGAACTGCAACGCTCCTTTGAGGCGACGGGGTGCAACATCCGCGTGCTGCTGGTGGAGATCGCCCAGCGTGCGGCGCTGGACGGGGTGCAGTGAGGTGAGGATGGCGCACTGAGCGCTCGCAAGGCCATTTCACAAGGTGGGGCTGGTGATTCCTCTACCAGCCGGGCAGGTGAACGTGAGCGGTGGGTGGGCGGAGGCTCTTGGATCTCCTTGGTCGCACTGGTCACGCGGCGGCCCGTGCGGGAGCACGGGCCCTACCTTGGCGCTGGGTGCTTGAATGTCATGGGAGAGAGCGCGGTGACGGGCCTCCAAGCTTTCCCGCGAGCACGCAATCAGGGAGATGCGCAGCCCTGTGTTCGGGCGTAAGAATATGGTGTCTTTTGACGTAGCTGTCTTGCCCCCCCTTTTTCTTGATGAAACACCTCCACCGCCGCCAATTTCTCCGTGAGCTCGGAATCTCCGCCGGGGCGCTGCCGTTCCTGGCAGGGCTGCCGAGCATCACGGGCGCGCCTGCGCCGCAGAGGAGGCAGAGGCTGATCATCATGTTTTCGCCGAACGGGACGCTGCCGAATGAGTTCTGGCCGGACCAGGAGGGTTCGGAGTTCAGCTTCAAGTCGATCCTGAAGCCGCTGGAGCCGTTCCGGAAGCAGATGCTGATCCTGCATGGGGTCGCCAACAAGGTGAAGGGA
>CAZPSQ010000208.1:0-10636 GCA_964588755.1 uncultured Prosthecobacter sp.
ACATTGAAAAAGAACTGACCATCCGCAACAAAATGGGCATGCACGCACGCCCGGCGGCGCAGTTCGTCAAACGTGCCAGCAAGTACCAGTGCGACGTCTGGGTGGAAAAGGACGACGAGCCGGTGAACGGCAAAAGCATCATGGGCCTGATGATGCTGGCCGCCGGCCGTGGCGAGACCATCAAGATCATCGCCGAAGGCAACGACGCGGAGGCTGCCGTGGCCGATCTGGAGGACCTGGTGGTTTCCGGCTTTGGGGATGTGGAATAATGACGGCGTGACCGCCACCTGTGGTGCGGCACCACTCTATTCCTCCACCATCACCCCGGTCTTTGCCGCCTCGATCACCTTCGCCTGCCGTCCGGCATCCAGCGGACCGGTTTTGAGGTAGCTGCCGTCGAAGTAGGCACGCGCGCCGTGGTAGTGGTTGGTGTTGGCACCGGTGACCTCAAGCTGGTAGTCACGCACGACGAAGCTGAGATTGGTGACTTCCTCCTTGTCAGCCTCCCGGCCTTTGTCGCTGAACCAGCCGATGGTCTGGTTCCAGTCTGCGATACCGCTGAGGCTGCCCATGTGAAATGTGGGGCCGCGCACGCACTCGATGTTGAAGAAGAGCTTCCCCTCGCGCTCGATGATTTGCAGTGTGCCACCGTAGCTGTCGGTCCAGACGCCGGTGAGGTTGTCCTCCGCATGCTGACGTGCACGCACCAGCGCCTGCAGCCATTCGGTGCGCATGTCCTCCAACTCGGCGGCGGCGGCGAGGTAGTCCGGTGAGTCGAGCGCCAGATCGCCCTGGGCATCCGCACCCGTGTAAAGAGGGGAGCGGGCCAGGTAGTCCCGATACTCCACCCACGCGCGCTGGGATTCCTTGAGCTTGTTGAAATCCACCTCCGGCAGGGCGGCCTTGACCGCGGCCCAGGCCTCATTGAGCGCCTTGTCCGCTTTCTCAAACTTGGCCTTGGCCTGCTTCGGGGTCAGGGTTTCCTGGGCGTGGGAGGTGAAAGTGCAGAGCAGCAGCAAGAAGAGGGAAAAGGCGGCGCGCATGATGGTTGATGGTATCTGCGCGCGCTGTCTCGTCCATGGGGGAAACGTGGAAAAGGCATTGCGGGCGCGACAGCGTCCTGGAACACCGCTTTCGCTGGCCGGACGGATGCACAGAGTTCATCGAACATCCTTCACCGTGTCCAAAGCGGTGTCGCCGATGCAAGCTTGCGCCTTGCCTCTGTTTGAGGATCAGCACGTAGGCCAGCGAGTGTTTCCAGCCCCTCAGCGGTGAACACAGGACGCGCCGGATCAAACAGCACTTCCAAAGGTGAAAAAGACTGATTTCATGCCGTTAATGACGTGCCTTTTTCTCCCCTGCGCAATGACGCCGCCTTACTTTCCTGATTGATCTCATGAAACTCCACACACTCTTTCTCCTCGCCTTCCCTGCCCTGGCGCTTGCCGCTGACAGCCGCGACGCGGCCTTCCAAAAGAGCATTGAGGAGATGTTCCCGAAGCTGGTGGAGATCCGGCGGGACATCCACATGCACCCGGAGCTTTCCAATGAGGAGGTGCGGACTTCAAAGCTGGTGGCGGACCGGCTGAGGGAGCTGGGCATCACGGACATCAAAACAGGCGTGGCGGGGCATGGTGTGGTGGCGGTGCTGAAAGGCGGGCAGGACGGCCCCTGCGTGGCCGTGCGGGCGGACATGGACGCGCTGCCCATCAAGGAGCTGCGCAGCGCGCCGTACCGCTCCAGAAACCCAGGGGTGATGCATGCCTGCGGGCATGACGTGCATGTGACCTGCGCGTTGGGCGTGGCGGAGCTTCTGGCCAGGCACCGCGACCTGGTGAAGGGCAGCGTGAAGTTCCTGTTTCAACCGGCAGAGGAGGCGATGCCCGCCACCTTCAAGGGCGACTGGGGGGCGAAGCTGATGGTAGCCGAGGGCGCGATGGAGAACCCGAAGCCTGCGGCGGTGTTTGGCCTGCACACCACGGCCATTGTGCAGCCGGCCGGGACCACGGATGATGAGACGCATTACCTGAAGGCCGGGCAGGTCGGCTACACGCCGCTGATCGACAACGCCAACAGCGACCGCTTTGCCATCACCATCCACGGCAAGATGGCGCATGGCTCAGCACCGCACAAAGGGGTGGACGCCATCGCCGTGGCGGCGGAGGCGATCATGGCGCTGCAGATGATCAAGAGCCGCCAGACGAACGCGCGCCAGCCGCTGGTCATCAGCATCGGTGTCATCAACGGCGGCCAGCGGGAGAACATCATCGCGGAGAAGGTGGAACTGGGCGGCACCGTGCGCACCTATGACGCGAAGTTTCGCGACGGCATCATCGTGCAGATGGAGCGCATCCTGAAGGGCATCACCGAGGCACATGGGGCGACTTACACGATGGAATATCGCAAGACATACCCCAGCATCATCAACGACCAGAAGCTGGTGGATGCCACGGTCCCCGCCTTCAAGCGCGTGCTGGGGGAGAAGAATGTGATCCAGCTCATTCCCGGCATGGGCGGGGAGGACTTCAGCTACTTTGCGCAGGTGGTGCCCGGCTTCTACTTCCGCCTTGGCGTGGCCAATGAGGAAAAAGGCTTCACCTACGGCGGCCACACACCGATGTATGATTGCGATGAGGACAGCATCAAGACCGGCGTGGCAGCGATGGCCGCGGCGGTGTGTGATTTTCTCGATGCGGCGAAGTAAGCGTGGCCAGACTTTCTGGCAATATCATCACTTTGCCACCACGCCGAGTTTCATACGCTTGGCTTGCAGGACCCCTTCGACCTCTCCGAGCGGCAGGCAGTTGATGACGTCTTTGCGGGTGAGCCAGCCTTTGCGGGCGGTCTTGATGCCGTAGATGACATCCTGCAAACCGCGTGTGCTGTGGGCGTCGGGGTTGATGCTTGTTTTGACACCTTTTTCCCTGGCCAGCTTCCACCAGCGCCAGTCCATGTCGAGACGCCAGGCGCTGGCGTTGATCTCGATGATGGTGCCGGTGGCGGCGGCGGCATCGATGACGGCAGGGATGTTCACATTGTAGGCGGGGCGCTGCAGCAGCAGGCGGCCGGTGACGTGGCCGAGCATGGTGACGTGTGGATTCTCGATGGCGCGGATGATGCGCGCGGTCATCTCCGCCTCCGGCAGGTTGAAGACGTTGTGAACGGACGCGACGACGTAGTCGAGCTGCGCCATGACCTCGTCGCTGAAATCAAGGCTGCCGTCCTTGAGGATGTCCACCTCGTTTCCGGCGAAGAGGCGGAAGCCCTCGCTGGCATACTCCTCATTGAGCTTTTTGATCTCCTGAATCTGCGCCAGGAGGCGTGTCTCGCTGAGGCCGTTGGCCTGAAAGGAGGCCTTGCTGTGGTCGGCGATGCCGAGGTACTGGAGTCCGAGGTCATGCGCGGCCTCGGCCATCTCCCGCAGGGTGGCGCCGCCGTCGCTGGCAGTGGTGTGGTTGTGGAAAACGCCGCGCAAGTTTTCTAGCTGCACAAGGCGGGGCAGGCGGCCATGCTCGGCGGCGTCGATCTCGCCGGTGTTTTCGCGCAGCTCAGGGTCGATGTAGTCGAGATCGAGCGCGCGGTAGATCTCCGCCTCATCATGCACGGGCGGGATCGCGGCGGGGCTGGCGTGACCCTCCACGGGGGTGAAGGCATACTCATTGAGGGACCAGCCCTTGGCCAGCGCGCGCTGGCGGATGGCCACATTGTGCTCCTTGCTGCCGGTGAAGTATGCAAGCGCAAAGGGGAACTCCTGGCTGCTGACAGCGCGCAGGTCGCACTGGACGCCGTTGGGCGCGTGGATGCTGGCCTTGGTGGCGCCTTTGGCAATGACATCCACCACGAAGGGCAGCTGTACAAAGTGCTCGATCACGGCCTCCGGCTGTTTGGTGGAGACGAGGAAGTCGAGGTCATGCACGGTTTCCTTCCCCCGGCGGAAGCTGCCGCAGACCTCAGCACATGACACATTCGGATGCTGCCGCAGCGCCTCCAGGATGTCCAGCACCAGGGCATGCACCTGATCGAGGCGGAACTCGGACGCGTGCTGCTCGCGGAAGGTGATGCTGTCGAGAATCTTCTGCACCACCTTGGCGCCAAAGCCGGAGAGCTTGGCCACGGTGCCTGCCTCGCAGGCGAGCTTCAAATCGGCGATGGAGGACACGCCAAGCCCGGCATGCAGCGCGGCGATTTTCTTTGGCCCGAGGCCCTGCACCTCGAACAGTTCAAAGATGGTGTCTGGGAACTGGGCCTTCAGCTCCTCGTAAAACTCCAGCCTGCCTGTGGTGGCCATCTCATGCAGCTTGTCCCGCAGCGCCTCCCCCAGGCCCTTGATGCCTGCCAGCCTGTTCTCCGCAGCCAGGGCCATGATGTCTCCGCTGAAGCTTTCCACCAGCTCCGCCCCGGTGCGGTAGGCGCGGACCTTGAAGGGGTTTTCACCCTGCATTTCCAGGAGCACGGCGATGCGTTCAAAGATGGTGGCGGCGTCTTCGCGGGTCATGGAGGGAAGGATGGCGAGAAAGGAAAATGACGAAACCAGAATGTCGAATGACGAATGAAGTTCCAATGCCCCAATGACGAACGGCCGGAGCCAATTCGAGCTTCAGTCACTCATTCGTCATTCCAGCAACTGGCGCCACTCCTCCATGTGGCGTTCCCAGGTGAAGGCGCGGACGGTTTCATGGGCTGCGGCGGACATGGCCTGCCAGGCCGCAGGCTCGGTGGCCAGGGCCTCCTGAATGCGGGAGGCCAGCTCCTGCGGGTCCTGCGGGTGGTAGAGCATGAAGCCGTTCACGCCGTTGCGCACATGGTCCACAGCGCCGTCCATGACGGAGATGATGCCGGGGAGGCCGCAGGCCATGCTTTGCAGCACGGGGGCGGAGAAGGCGTCATACTGCGTGGGATGCACGAACCAGTCGGCGCATTGGTAAAGCTCCACCAAGTTGCTGGTGACGGGCACGGCCCGGACGCGGGAGGCCAGGCCGTTGCGGGCGATGAAATCCCGCTGGGCGGCGTTGAGCCCCTTGCCGGCGATCCAGAGGGTGGCGTCCACTTTTTTCATGGCTCGGAGCAGCGGCTCCAGGCCACGGCGGCGGTGGCTCAGCGAGATGAAGAGCAGCACGGGCCTGGCTGGATCTGTTTGCAGCTTGCGACAGAGGATCTCGCGGACATTGGCGCGATGCGGGGAAGGCTTGAAGAGCTGGGTTTCCACCGGAGGGGGCAGCACATGAAAGCGGTCCCCGTGGGTCTGGTAAACGCCCTGGAGCTGGGCGGCGATGCGGGCTGAGCTGCTGACGTAGCGCCGGGTGTCCCTGGTGGTGTAGAGCCGCTGCTCCAGCCGCAGCTCATACAGGTGCCGCAGGCTGTAGCGCTGCCAGAAGGGCAGCAGGTTTCCGTAGAGGCGATGGCAGCCGGTGCCGTTGCGGTGGATGTCCTGCGCGCAGGTGCGGCCAAAGCCAATGCTGAGATCCACCCCGGCCGCCCTGGCCGTGGCGGGGGCGGCGCGGTTGAAATGCCACATGCGCAGCGCCGCGGAACCCCGGATGCGCGGCAGCAGCTCCCACCGGCCCGGGAGCGCGGCACCGACCTCCGGCGTGGTCAAGGTGGTGATGTAGGTCAGCTCATGCCCGGCGGCGGAGAGACGTTTGGCAAAGTCGATGAGGAAGGTCTCCACAGCGGTGCTGCGGATGATTTGAGGATGGATGAGGGCGAGTTTCATCCGTGCTGCGGCTGCGACTTCGCCTCCTTCCCCTGCGGCTGTGCCTCCGCCTCGAACATGCGGCTGTACCGGTCAAAGGCGAAGAAGGCCGTGGCCAGCGCGATCCAAAACCCGGGGAAGCCGTCGAGAAAGCCACGCTTCAAAAAGTAGGCGCGCATAAAGCGCCACCAGGGGCGGAAGAGAGTGTGCAGCAGGGACCAGCGCCTCCCCTTGGCCTGCTGCGTCTGCAAGAAGACATTCGAATACTGCACGTGCTTCACAAGGTAGTGCTCGATGTTCTTGAAGGAGTAGTGCAGCAGGTCGCCCTGCAGGGTGGTGCAGGGGCCGTCCACGTCCAGGCGCTCATGCACCTGGCCGCCGCCATCGGCCGCCCAGCGGCTTTTGTCACGGCGGAAGAGGCGTACCTTGCGGTCGGGATACCAGTCGCCGTGATGAATCCAGCGGCCCATGAAGAAGACCAGACGGGACATCCACGCGCCGTCGAACTTTTGATCGTCGCCGTTCACAAAGAAGTTTTGGATGGACTGCCGCAGCTCCGGCGTGAGCTCCTCATCACAGTCCAGCGCCAGCCCCCAGGGCTGGGTGCAGAGGGTGAGGCAGTGGTTCTTTTGCGCGGTGTAGCCGAGCCAGGGCTGATGCACAAACCGCGCGCCGAACTCCGCGGCGATCTCCGCCGTGCGGTCGGTGGAGCCGGAGTCCACAATGACGATCTCATGCGCCAGGTCCGCCACGCTGACGAGGCAGCGGCGGAGGTTTGCCTCCTCATTGTGAGAGATGATGGAAATCGAGAGCGGCAGCCGGGTCATGCGTCCGGGGACTTTCGCGAGTCTGGGGCGGGTGCCAAGCGGGAATCGTTCCTGTGCCATCACACCACGGCCAATGACACAGCCGCATTGTGGCCACCCATGCCGGAGGCGAGTTTTACCACACGGTCGCCGGAGGTCAGAGGCAGCGGAGATTCCACCAGATCCAGACCGCAGGCGGGAGGGGTGAGCCCGGGCAGGACGGCGGGGAGGGTGCCCCCTGCCATGCAGCCCGCCAGCAGGGCAACATCCAGCAGGCCGCTGGCGCCCAGGGTGTGGCCGGTGTGGGGCTTCAGGGGCAGAAGCGGCACCGGGTGCCCGGCCATGGCACGCTGGAGGGCGGGCGGCTCGGCGCGGGCGTGGTTCAGGGTGCCGGTGGCGTGCGGGCAGAGCGCGACGACGCGGCGTGGGTCCCCGGCATTCCAGACGCCTGCCACGCAGTCGGTGATGCCGCCGCCGTCCGGGGGGATCATGAGAGCGTCATACGCGTCACTGTTGGCAAAGTAGCGCTCCAGACGGCAGAGGGGCCGCACGGAGGTCCCAGCGCTTCTCTCCACCGCCACGGCCACCACGCCCTCCCCGGGCAGGAAGCCGCTGGTGGCGGTGCCGCTCCCTTCCAGGGCAAAGGGGTCATTGACGCCGTTGCGGGAAAGCAGGCCGGTGTCGGCAAAGTCACGCAGCAGGCGCGGGACGAAGGGCAGGTCCACCGCCACCACAAGCGCCCGGGGGGCCAGGCCGCCCGCCACGGCCATCCAGGCCAGCCCCAGGGCATCCAGACCGGAGGAACAGCCGTTGGAGATCATCTGCCAGGGACCGCGAATGCCCAGCTCAATGCTGACGGCGGCGGCGATCTCGCTGTGCATGGAATTGCTGGCACTGAACCTGCGGATGGGCCTGCGCCATGCGTTGGAACCCGCTTCCTCCCCCACATTGCCACGGCTGCTGGCGGCGAAGAGCCATGCCTCGCACGTCTTCGGGCCGGACCACCCGGCCTGCCGCACGGCAGCCCGTGCCAGATGCACCGCCGCGTTTGCCGCCGCGCCATAGCGCCGCCCCCGCAGCAGCGTGCGTGCGGGCAGCAGCCCTGCCGGCAGCGTGGCGAAGTCCACCAGCCCTGCCTCAGCGCCCAGGCGGACACCCAGCGGCAGCAGCCCGCCACGCCGCGTGTGCAGGGATGCCAGGCAGTCCCGCAGGCCCAGACCGAGGGCGCAGGCGGCCTCCGCCGCGGTGATGAACACCGGTTCCATCATGATTCAACCCTGCCAAAAGGCCCCGCCAACATCGTTTCAAGACACATTTTGGTTACACTCATCTCACAAAAAATAAGCAAGGCAAAGATTGACACTCAACTTCTTAACCCCTTATACTTTCCACCTCATGTTAAGGCAAATCATTGGACAATCCGAAGGGCATAGGGACGACCGCCGGCCTGAACAGTCCGCTCCGGCTCCGGCCTTGGAGCGCGCACCCATTCTCACGACCGCCTCCGCTCCTGCTGCACAATCCCCCCGCACTCATTCCGCTCCAGTCATGACCACCAGCAAAAACGTTCTTTCGAACGACGTTGAAATCAAAGGCTCCATCAAGTTTTCCCACGATCTGATCATCGATGGAAAGATTGAGGGCGAGGTCGTTTCTGACGGCAGCCTCACGGTCGGCGAAAACGCGCTGATCAAAGGAGAGGTCAAAACCCGCTCCGTCATCATTTTTGGCAAGGTCGAAGGCAACATCACCGTGCAGGAACGCTGCGAGCTGAAGAGCAATGCGATCTTGGTGGGCGACATCGCCGCAGGCACGCTCGCCATCGAAGAAGGCGCCACCTTCATGGGCCAGTCCCAGGTCGGCAAGAAGCCGGAAGCTCCAAAGCCTGCCTTCGGCGGCGCTGCTGGTGCCAAACCACAACCCTAACCTGCTTCCAATCGAGTGTTCGGCCGGATCTTCGGCTCGAAGTCCAACAGCTCCCACACACCACCGCGAAACCAGATCGAGGTGGTGTGTCCGTCTTGTGGCGCGGCCCAGTATGAGCCGCGCCTCGTCGTGTCCACCTTCTGCAAAAAGTGCGGGGTGCATCTGACGATCAAGAAGAAGCATGTCTTTGCGTCCAGCGTGACCCGCTCCGGAGCAGGCATGTCAGGAACCCAGGCCTGGGATGAAGAGCTGGCAGCCGCCGCGCCGCCCGCCCCCGCACCGCCTGCGGACAAACCTGCCACCCCGGAGGCGGTCGCCCCTGCGCAAGACGCCCCCGCAGCAGGACCGCAGGCGCAAGGGAAGCAGGAGGACGAGGCCCCACAGCAGCTTTCAGCGGCGGAAGGTTTCGGTGCCTACCTGCAAAGCCAGGCAGCCGCCCCCAAGGCCAAACCGGAGGAACCGCAACCGCCCGCAAGCCCGGCGGCGGAGGCCCGCCCCTCCCCCCTGGCGGCGATGCGCCGCCCACAGTCCAACTCCCCGCCGCCCACGGCGGCTCCGCCTCCGCAGACGACCAGCTCCCTGCAGAAGATGAAGGAGCAGGGGATGTACCGGAACCAGTATTTCAAGGACGCGGAGTGCTTTGACTGCGGCCACAAGTTTAAAACCGGGCGCTCCGCCAAGTCCGCGAGCTGCCCGGCCTGCGGCTCCTACATCTCGCTTGAGGATGTGGAGATCAACATGCCCAGCACCCAGGCGGTGAAGACGCGCGGGGATGTGCTGGTGCGCAAGCGCGGCCGCCTTTCCACCAGCAGCATTCAGTGCCGGGACCTCAACTGCCAGGGCATCATCGAGGCCAATGTGACCTGCTCCGGCGATGCCACCTTCCGCACGGCGGGCACCATCATTGGGGAGATCCACTGCCACCGCTTCGTGGTGGAGAAGGGCGCGGACGTGGCCTTCATGAACCCGGTGCATGCCACCGAGGTGGAGATCCAGGCGCGGGTGACCGGTACCATCTACTGCACGGGGCCGGTGCTCATCAACAGCAACGGCGCGGTGAACGGGGACGTCACCGCGCGCTCCGTCTCAATCGAGCCCGGCGGCGAGCTGAACGGGGCCATGAACATTGTGCGTGGCAAGACACCGCCGCCCCAGGCCCCGGCCAGCGGAGGCTGAGTCCCCGCCCCGCCGCCGCCATGAGACCGCGCATCCTTCTGCTTGTGGCGGTGCTCATCGTGTCCGGCGCTTTCCACCTCCGGGCGGACTCCCTGGCCGCCCTGCGTTCCTGGATCAACTTGGCCATGCAGATGTTCCCGCGTTTTCACCATCCCCTGCCCTACCCCGCTCCCCCGCCCGCCGCCGAATGGCAGCCCCTGGGACCGGCGCAGCGCCTCGCCAGCGTGCGCGAACGGCTGCTGCCCCGGCTGCATGACGAGCTGGCCGCCAAGGGGCTGAAGCTCGGCCAGCCGGCCTACATCCGCGTGTTCAAAGAAAGCCGTGAGCTGGAGCTGTGGATGAAGGGCGGTGACGCCCGGTGGGCGCTGTTTCACACCTATCCCATCGCGTGCTTTTCCGGCACCCTGGGGCCCAAGACGCGCGAGGGCGACATGCAGGCGCCGGAGGGCTTCTACGACGTGGTGAGAAAGCGCCTGAACCCTGCCAGCAACTACCATCTCTCCTTCAACATCGGCTACCCCAATGCGCACGACCGCCACCACCGGCGCACCGGCAGCCACATCATGGTGCATGGCAGCACAGTCAGCGTGGGCTGCTTTGCCATGACGGACCCGCTCATCGAGGAGATCTACCTTGTTGTCGAGGCAGCGCTGAAGTCCGACACGGCCACGGTGCCCGTGCATGCGTTCCCCTTCCGCATGACTGCGGAGCGGATGCAGAAGGCCGGGGCGGAGGGCTCACCCCACGTGGATTTCTGGCGCAGCCTGCAGGAGGCGCATGACAGCTTTGACAAGACCCGGAAGGTGCCTCGTGTCAGCACACGCGCCGGACGCTATGTGGTTGAACATTGAACGCCGAGCACTTAACACACTTCCTTCGAAGCGAACGCGCCATGATCGAGGACGAGTTTGAGCAGGAGGACGATCCCAAAAACCGAGCACAGAGCCCCCCGTGACCTCCCTCACCCTCACCGCCGCACGAACCTTCGCATGGACCCCACTGCCAGAGGCTGCCGCTCCACTGGCGGGCGAGGCGC
>CAZPSQ010000209.1:0-10595 GCA_964588755.1 uncultured Prosthecobacter sp.
GGCGCGTGTCGGTGTCGTCGATAACCAGAAAGGCGGCACACCACGATGCTGGTGTTTGCAGATGGCCCACGTCGCGGACCGCTAGAAATAGTTACTAAAACGCGTTCACAACAGCGAACGTAGGGCGGCTACAGGGAAAATTTGCCGAAAGCAGTCATTGATGCGGCCCGGGTGTATGCTATCGAACTAGCCTGCGGTTGAGCCAGCAGTTGTTGCGGCGGCAGATAAACGCTGTTTGACCTACGAACGGGACCCTCCACCATCATGTTCATCCAAATCAGCGCCGAGTTAGCTTTTTCAACCTCAGCGATCGTCAGCGTTCGCGTGCCGACCCGGAGCGCGCCGATCCCAACCAGGTGAAGTCGCTTGGCGTCCAAGGGTGACAGCAGGGTCTCTATCGCAATCCTGAGCGCACCCGACATTTCCTAAGAAACAGAAACTGTAACGCACTGCTTTTTAACGAACGCCTGGCCCGCGCACGGGGCTGGGACGCTGATAAATTCCGCCAATAGCCCATCAAACCCGAGCCGACCATGAGCCTCCACGCCCTCTGCAAACCCCGCCAGTCTGTTTTTGCTGCTGACCGCCGCGCCACCGTTCTCAACCTCGACACTTTCCTCAAAGGCCAAGTCAGTGCCTCTGAGTTCTTCGAGGAGAACTACTTCACCAACGGCATGCTCGCGCTGGTGGATCGGGCATTCCGCCACTTAGGCGGGACGGGCGCCGGTTCGTCGGTCTTCCTGCTCTCGCAGGCCATGGGCGGCGGCAAGACGCACAGCATGATCGCGCTGGGCCTGCTAGCGCGCGATCCCGAGTTGAGAAAAAAGGTGCTCATTGGCGAGCAGACTCCTGCGCCGACTCTTGGTCGCGCTCGCGTGGTCGGGTTCAATGGCCGGAGCACAGATGCACCCGGCGGCATCTGGGGTTCGATTGCCGAGCAACTCGGCAAAGCAGAGCAGTTCGCCCGTTACGTCTCGCCCTTGCTTAGTGCGCCGGGGCCGGAGGCCTGGAAGCAATTGCTCGGTGGCGATCCGTTGGTGTTGTTCCTTGATGAACTTCCGCCTTACTTGGCAAACGCCGTAGCCGTCCCCGTGGGCAATGGCGATCTCGGGGTGGTGACCACAACAGCGCTGGCCAATCTATTTATTGCTGTGGCGGAAATGGACAACGTTTGCCTTGTTGTTTCCGATCTCGCCGGCTCGAACTACAGCGGAGGCCAGGCGTCGCTTGAGGCCGCCTTCAACCGGGCAACTCAGGGTATTGCAGCCGAGGCCAGGCGCATTGCGGTACCGATAACGCCCGTCAACCCCAACGGTGACGAGCTTTACCACATCCTGCGCAAGCGCCTGTTCGAGACGGTTGCACCAGTGCCGGAAATCCAGAAGGTCGCCGAGGCTTACCGCGAGGCGCTGCGCGAGGCGGCCAAGATGAACCTGACCACTTCGTCACCCGAAGCACTATTCACTCGCATCACGGATGCCTACCCGTTCCACCCCGACCTGCGCGAACTCGTTGGCAAGTTCAAGGAAAACGAAGGCTTTCAGCAAACCCGTGGCGTGATTCGCTTGATGCAAATGGTGGTGGCCAGCCTCTGGAACTCAAACAAAGCGTCTGGCATCGACCTGATCCACCCCTACGATCTTGATCTCAACCTCGATGAGATTGCATCCGAAGTGCGCACAATCAACCCCTCGCTCAGTGAAGCCATCGCTCACGACATCGCCCACAGCGGCGCGGCGGAAGTTGAAGAGATTGACCTTGCCAACGGCAACTCCGATGCGTCGGATGCCGCACGGCTGATCCTCGTCGCCTCGCTGTCCACCACGCCGGGCGCCATTCACGGCCTGCGCGAGTATCAGCTCGTCGATTGCCTGCAACGACCCGGTCGCGACCTCTCCACCTTCAAGGCTAACGTCCTCGACAAACTGGCGACCCGCGCCTGGTATCTGCACAATTCCGCGGACGGTCGCCTGTTCTTCAAAAACCAGCAGAATCTTGCCGCCAAGCTGCGTTCTACGGCCCTCTCGCTGCACGCCGAAACCGTGGACCGGATGCTACGCCAACATCTGGAAGCCTACTTCTCGGCTTCGCTGCGCGACTGTTACCAAGTCATCAAAGTCCTGCCTCCGCCCGATGAGGTTCAGGTCGAACAGGAGAAGACCACGTTAGTCATCGTCCGCCCCGGCGGTCAGGCCAACCAGTTGCCGATCTCGGCTGACTGGCAGGCATGGTGGGGCCAGCAGCAGTACAAGAACCGCGTCCTCTTTCTTACCGGCTCGCGGGATACCTTTCAGAAGGTGCTGGATTCGGCCCGCCAGACCCGTGCCCTGCAAAGCATAGACGACGAGCTCCGGTCGGAGAATACCGCCGCCGACGATCCGCAATGGCGGGCGCTCGATGCGTTGCGTGACCGAGTTGGCCTGCAATTTACCGCTGCACTGAAAGAGGCTTTCGATCAGATCGTCTACCCCTCCATCAACGCCGCGCTGCGGGCTACCGGCACTGACCTTGCCTTCGCCGGCAACCAGAATGGCGAGGCCACCCTGCGTCACACTCTCGAAGGTGCGCAGAAATTCACGACCAAGATCGACGAGGACAGCTTCCGCACCCGTGCCGAGGTGCGCCTGTTCGGTTCGACAAACAGCAAAGTCGTCCTTTGGTCTGATTTCAAACGTGCGGCTGCCGTCAATACCAACTGGCAGTTGCACAAACTTTCAGCGCTCGATGACCTCAAAGCCGACTGCCTGCGCCGTGGCCTGTGGCGTGAAGAAGGCAACCACATCCGCCGCGGCCCGTTTCCGCCACCGGAGCCGGAAGTGTCGATTCGCGAACTCTCGATACAGGACGACGGCGACGGCCTCACCTATCTGAAGGTCGAACCGCTGCACGCCACGGCTGTAGTTTTTGAAACGGGTGACGCCGAGCCCACCCCGGCATCCAGCCCGGTGCCGACACCCAGCCGTTTCGAAGCCACCGGCCTGCGCTACCGCTTTCTGGCCCATGATCCTGCCGACATGCTGCGTGTTAGCACGGTGAAGGAATGGACCGCCAAGTTGCGGCTGAAATATCAGTTGCACGACCGCGGCAACTATTACCAGGTCGAGTTGCTTACGCTGCCCAAAGCCAGCGGGATCGTCATCCGCTACACCACCGACGGTTCCTCGCCCGCCAGCGCGGGCGCGGCTACCTACGATGGGGCATTCCGCGTTCCGGCCAGTTGCCGCGTCGTCTGCGCGTTGGCCGTTGCCGCCGACTACGGCCTGAACTCTGAACCGATCCGCATTCCGATTCCACAACAAGGCCAGGAAGCGCGACCACCCATTGACTTGGCACTACCAGCCCGCTGGACCCAGCAGGCCCGGCTCGACGACGCCGGCTCAGTCTGGGCTTTCCTTCAGCGGCTGGAGCAGTCCGCTGGCGTAACGGCCCATGACATTAGCCTCACGGCGGAGAGTGCCGATGGTCAGCAGAATGTGGAGTATTCAGGAGCGCTAGAGGATGGCTATGATGCCCCGGCCGCTAAATTGGTAGCCGAACGGTTGCAAGAAATCGTCAGTGACGGCAGCTTGCGCATGAATGTCGGGAGCCTCACATTCCCTACCGGACAGGCGCTTCTTGACTGGCTCAAGGCTACCAACCAACAGTTCAACGCGGCGAAGGTTAGTCAGTAAACTATGGCACGCCCGTCAGAATCCACCCGAAAAGTCGTCGGCCTCGGCTTTCTACCGGAAGAAGCCCGTCACGGTTTTCTGATCGACATCCCGAAGGGTAGCGGCGGCAGTGACATTATTTGCATCACCGAGCATCGGGGCAATGATCTCGATCATCTGGGAGCGCGCACGGTGGATCGACCATCACCCAACGATGGCTCGCTGCGTGTGGTGATTGACCGCAACCGCTGGGTGGCGCTCGCCCCGGCCTTTTGGAACGAAGCCAACCGCCGCCTGCGTGCTAATGGCCTGCCGGTCGCCAAGTTCATCAAGAACCCGGCCAAGCCTGTGCCGGTGCATCCCTCGCTGGGCAAGGAGCTGTGCATCCTCTGCTGGGCGGTGGAAGACGCCTCACCCGACGACATTCCGAACGCCCTCCACAACTGGGAGGCGCTGGCACCTGAAGAGCGCTGGTGGCTCTACACCATGACGGTGGCCACCACCGGCCAGGCCATGCAGAAGGGCCTCGGCTGGCGCAAAGCGCTGCGTGCCGCCATTGCCGACAACCCCTTTGTCAAAGGCGAGGGCCTGTCGCCCAAGGCCCGTCGCGAGCTACTGGGGCATTCGCAGCTCTCGCTCTCTCTCTGAATTCATCAAGGCAGCCCCTATGACCACCTTCATCGAAACCCAGTTTCCGATTGCCCGCTTGTCGGCAGAGTCTTACAAGGAGCGCAAAGCAGGCGCTGGCCAAACGCTGACCGGTCTTGGCAAGTGGTGGGGGCGCAAACCGCTCATCCTCGTTCGTGCTTCCATCCTCGGTATGTTGATGCCTGCATCGAGCAACCCGAAAAAGGACCGAGCAATTTTTCTCAAGATTCTCACCATGGACGACGAGGGCACATGGCAGCGCTGCAAACCCGCCGCGCAACGCAAGTCCAGCCGCGCTGCCTTTGATTCCTTGCCGTACGCCGTGCGCCTGACCGACTGCGAGCGCCCGGAAAACGTCGACGGGCCGACCGCCACCGCGTGGAGAGAGATCAATTCGCACCTTGGTACAACTGCAAACAACTTGCCGGAACTGGTCGAGCAACTCGGAAAGCAGCAGTTCGGCCACACGCCGCGCGTCGGCGACAGCTTTTGCGGTGGCGGCTCAATTCCTTTCGAGGCAGCCCGCATCGGTTGCAAAGCCTTCGGCTCCGACCTGAACCCTGTCGCGGGGCTGCTCACTTGGGCGAGCCTGAATCTGCTGGGTGGTGGCAAGAACGTGCAAGATGAAGTGAGGAAAGTGCAGGAAGCGGTTTTCGCCGCCGCCGATCAGCAGATCACCGCGTGGGGAATTGAGCACAACGACAGGGGCGAACGGGCTGAGGCGTTACTTTACTGTGTGGAAGTTAAGCCAGAGGGCTGTGACTATTTCATCCCACTCGCACCGAGCTGGGTGATTTCAGAAAAATACCGCGTAGTGGTCACGTGGCAGAGAGTTTCTGGCTCGGACAGACTGCAACCAAAGGTAAATGCCGTTTCTGAGAGCGAACTGAAACTCTACAAGAACAAAAAAGGGGCAACCGTAGTAAATAGTCGTGTTCTTGATCCTTTCGACCCCAATCGTTCGTGGTCGATAGAAGCATTGCGCGGCACTCAAGGACTTCGACTTTGGAGAAATGAGGACCTAATTCCCCGCATGGATGATGTGTTTCAGGAACGCCTTTACTTTATCCGCTGGATCAACACCAAAGGTGAACGCCGTTATGCCGCGCCGGATACCGCTGACCTCGCGCGTGAAGCCAAAGTGCTGGAACTGCTGCGTGAACGCTTTGTGGGCTGGCAACGCGAGGGTTTTATTCCATCAAAAACAATTCCTGAGCGCGGCGCAGAAACTGATCGCCTATTTCGGGAGCGCGGCTGGACACACTGGCATCATCTGTTTACGCCGAGGCAGTTGTTGGCTTACGGCACCTATCTAACCGGACTGAAGAAAACCCACTCAACTGAAGCAGCAGTAAGTTTGAGCTTGAAGCTAGCTACCCAAACCAATTGGAATTCTCGACTGAATATCTGGAATGCAAATCTTGGAAAAGGTGGCGGAGTCGGATACTCAGAACAAACGTTCGCTAATCAGGCCCTGAACACCTTGTTTAACTATGGCACCCGTTCGTTCGGGTGTTTGGCCGAGTCATTACTGAGCACGTTGCCCTCCGTAGAGTTGGCCTCAAAACACAATGTGATTGTTTCAGCCGATGCACGCGACCTTCGGCAAGTCTGTGACCTATGGATCACCGACCCCCCCTACGCCGATGCGGTCAATTACCACGAACTCGGCGACTTCTTCCTCGCTTGGTATGACAGGCAACTTGCCAAGGCTTTCCCTGAATGGACCTTAGACGCCCGCGCCGAACTGGCTGTCCGAGGCGATGGCGAGGATTTCCGCCGTTCCATGGTGGAAATTTACAATAACCTCGCCCGGCACATGCCCGACAACGGCTTGCAAATGGTGATGTTCACCCACAAGGACCCGGCGGTCTGGGCCGACCTCGGCATGATCCTGTGGGCAGCCGGACTCAAGGCCACCGCCGCCTGGACCATCAGCACCGAGACCGCCGCAGGATTGAAGCAAGGCAACTACGTTCAAGGCACCGTCTGTCTCGTGCTGCGCAAGCGCTTCGCCAACGAACCCGGCTTCCTCGACGAGGTTTATCCGCTGGTGGAAGACGAAGTGAGACGCCAGATCGCCTCCATGCAGGCCCTCGACGAAGACGGCGAACCCAACTTCAACGATGCCGACTACCAGCTTGCCGCCTATGCCGCCGCACTCAAGGTGCTGACCCAATACGGCAACCTCGATGGCAAGGATGTGGAACATGAGGTCTTTGCCGTGCGGGGCAAGAACGAGAAGAGCGACTTCCAGATCGTCATCGAACGGGCGTTGGGTATTGCCTGCGACACGCTAGTGCCGCGAGGCTTGGACAATTCCTGGCGCGGACTCTCGCTGGTCGAACGCTACTACCTGCGCGCGCTAGACATCGAGAGCCGGGGCGAGCGGCGCAAGGGTATGTATGAAGAGCTGGCGCGAGGCTTCGGCGTGACCGATATCAAACCCCTGCTGAAGAGCGACAAGGCCAACGGCGCACGCATGTTCACCCCTTCCGGTCTAGCGGCAAGTCTTCTCGGTCAGATTCAGGGCGCGGAGGCCGACTCAGCGCCGTTGCCAATCCGCCGGGGTCGCGCCGGCACGGCAGGCACGCACCCATTTGCCGCTGCCCCCCTTCGGCATCTGATGTTTGCCATCCGCGAAACCAGCGCGGCCGACAACAGCCCCGAACCCGGCCGCCAATACCTGCGTGACACGTTCGACCAAGGCTACTGGGGCAAGCGCGAAGGGTTCGTGTTCCTGCTTGAATGGCTCGCCGCCCTGGGGAACGCCGAGGGCATGAACGAGTGGGTTGTTGACTCGGCGGCTGCACGGATTCTGGCTGGCCGCCTGCGTAACGATCACGCCTGATGCTGCAACGCCATTCCAGCCGACGTAACCGGCTCGACCACACGGTTTTGGCTCAGCGCCTCGATGGTGCTCTTTCCTACGACCGCATCGCCGGCTACTTCCGATCCAGCCTATTCGAGGTGGCGGGTGAAGCCATCGCGAAGGTCGCCGGACCCGTGCGCATCATCTGCAATTCGGACCTGGACCCGCAGGACCTCATCACGGCAGCTGCGGCGCAGGCCGCGCTGCGCCGTAGCTGGTGCGCAGGCAAGCCAGAAGGCGCCCCACCGGCAGCACTGCCGCGTTACCGGGCGCTGTACGAAGCGCTGACGGCCAGGAAGATCGAAGTGCGTGTGCTGCCTGATTCGGCGTTCGGCCTGATTCACGGCAAAGCAGGCGTGGTGCGCCGCGCCGATGGCTCGCACATTGCGTTTATGGGCAGCGTCAACGAAAGTCTCTCGGCATGGAAACTGAACTACGAGCTGTTGTGGGAAGACGACAATCCGGAAACCATTGCGTGGGTGCAGGAAGAATTCGATGCGCTGTGGAACGATGCCCGCGCTGTTGATTTAGCCTGCTGTCCATTCATCAAGCAGGACGTTGAGCGCATCATTTCACGCAAAGTGATTGAACCGTCCGACTTGACAACGATCGTCGACCCCACGGCAGTCGCGGCGGCTGTCGCAGTCGAATCGCCGGTGTATCGCCGCGAACAGGGGCTGTGGCCGCATCAGAAGTATTTCGCTCGTTTGGCGCTGGAACGGCATCGGCTGGGCGGCGCTCGTCTGGTGCTGGCCGATCAGGTGGGGTTGGGGAAAACCGTCCAACTCGCGATGGCGGCGATGCTGATGGCACTTGACGATCCCGATGGCGGCCCAATTCTCGTGCTGGCCCCCAAGCCATTGCTGCAACAATGGCAAGATGAGTTGATGGAGTTGCTGCTGCTGCCTTCCGCCCGCTGGAATGGGCGGGCATGGGTTGATGAAAACGATCTGGAGTACCCGGCTGAGGGAGCGAAGTCACTTGGCAAATGCCCGCGACGCATTGGTCTAATTTCGCAGGGGCTGGTGGTGCGCGGTTTATCGGAAGCGGTAAATCAACTGCTCAGTCGGCGCTACACCTGCGTGATCGTCGACGAAGCGCACCGCGCCCGCCGCCGGAAGGTGCCGAAGGTGGATGCGAATGCCGATGAAATCAACGAGCGGGCCGACCCCAACAAGTTGATGTCCTTTCTGCGCAAGATCGGGCCGAAAACCAAGAGTATGTTGCTGGCGACCGCGACCCCGGTACAACTACACCCGGTTGAGGCGTGGGATTTACTGCATATTCTTTCCCACGGCAACGAGGGCGTGCTCGGCGGCTGCACACATACCAGTCCATGGTTTCAGGCCAGCCGATGTCTGGAAATTGCCACGGGTGACGCCACTGTGCCAAGCGCCGATGTGCGCGAGGGTTGGCAGTACGTGCGCGACCCGCTCCCCTCAAAGTTTGAAGACTCGGCATTTGACCGTATCCGTCGCAGCCTTGATGCGAGCGACTCCCGCTGGCAGTTCAATCCCGAGAGTTTGGACAAGCTGTCGAAAGCCATCCAGCGGGTTCAGCTTCAAAACCAGCTACTGCCGAACTACGGTGACAATTTCAATCCGCTACTGCGCTGCATCGTGCGCCGTACTCGGGCTTATCTCGAAGCGACGATCAATCCAGCCACAGGCGGGTATTTCCTGCCCAAGGTGACGGTTAAGCTTTTTGGTGAAGACGACAACGGAGCACTGGTTCTCGGCAGCTATCTGCGCGACGCATATCAGGAAGCTGAGGCGTTTTCTCAGTTGCTCCAACTGCGCGTGAAAGGCGCTGGATTCTTCAAGACATTGCTGTTGCGCCGCCTTGGCAGTTCCATGGAAGCCGGTCGCCGCACTATCGCCAGGCTCCTCGGTGTAGAGCCGGACACATTGGACGATGAGGAGGAGGATGACGCTGAAGAAGAGATGCCTGCCCAAGTGGGGCGTCGACCGCAAGGCGTCAGCGATTTCAAGAATTTTACGGATGCGGAAATCGCATCATTACGCCGGTGCCTCAATCTTCTTAAACAAGGTGGTAGTAACGATCCAAAGCTGGAAGCGCTAATTGGGTATCTGCGTGGCACCCATTCGGACGTCAGCCGTAGTTGGCTCGATTTGGGCTGCATTCTGTTTTCGCAGTATTACGACACAGTGCGTTGGATCGGCGATGAAATGGCCAAACGCGCCGAGTTTGTAGGCATGGACATTGGTCTTTACGCGGGCAGCAACCGCTCCGGTTTATGGCGCGATGGAAAATTTCAGCGTTGTGACAGGAACGTGTTGAAAGACCGCGTTCGAGCTGGCAACCTCAAACTCATGCTCGGCACCGACGCCGCTTCGGAGGGGCTCAATCTCCAGCGCCTCGGTACGCTGATCAATATTGACTTGCCCTGGAACCCGACCCGGCTCGAACAACGCAAAGGCCGCATCCAGCGCATCGGCCAGGCACGTAACGAAATCTGGATCGCCAATCTACGCTACCGCGGCTCGGTCGAAGATCGAGTCCACCAGGTGCTGGCCGACCGGCTAGAAGCGATCCACGGCCTGTTCGGCCAAATCCCCGACACACTAGAGGATGTGTGGGTGCAGGTGGCGCTCCACGACGAGCAGGCAGCGAAACAACTCATTGACCGCACCACGGCGACAAGGAATCCGTTCGATGCGAAATACAGCAAGGTGGAAGACGCCGACTGGGAAACGTGCGCGTCGGTGTTGAACGGGGTAAGCATGAAGGAATTGCTATCGCGTGGATGGTAACCGTTACAGCGCTTTGGCATCTCGCAGATCGGTTCATCGCTCCGGCTTGCCACGACCTCGCCGCGCTGGCTAATAAGATTCGCGCGATGAAATTTGAGGTTTCGCGGGCCTTCCTATTGCGACAGTTGCTATTCTTGCTACTGTTTCCCCACTTGCTACGTCGTCTGTAGCAGAAATAGCCGGAATAGCAGTAGCACCTGCCACGGATGGCTTGTTTTTATAGCATGCGGAGTAGGCACGCAACGAGACACCGAACATCGAGGCTCATGAGAGAAAGTAGTTGCCTAGAGGGGATTCGCCTGCAGCATTCAACATGATCAATATGGAGCTTTCACATGAGGCAAGCCAAGACACAGGCCCGAGTGCTACGGGCTCCTGAAGTCGTACTCAACCTGTGGGCGTATGCGGACGAGGAAGGCTACATCATCCGGATTGCGGGTAAGGCCTATGTGATGGATGGTGACGACGCCGAAAAACTCACGTTACTAAGGCACTTGTCGGCCACCGACTTTCTGTCTGCACCGTGGCAAAAGGTCCCCCAGAACTTCACTGTTGACAACGCGGATGGTCAGACGATGCTGGGCGTTGCGCATGCCTCGCTCGTGGGCGACCCGAACGCGCAGGAACCGTTGTTCGGGCCGCTCATGGATT
>CAZPSQ010000210.1:0-10518 GCA_964588755.1 uncultured Prosthecobacter sp.
ACGCCGTCCGTGCCGAGGACCACGGGCGCCGTCGTGTACACGGCCTGCGGCTCCGGGAACGTGTCGCCGTAGCGGTAGTTGAACGCGCGGACGATCTCGCGGGAGAGCTCGAGGTGCGCGGCCTGGTCCTTGCCCACCGGCACCATCGTCGCCTTGTAGATGACGATGTCGGCCGCCTGGAGGACCGGGTAGGTGAGCAGGCCGTGGTTCACGTCGTCCGGCTGGTTGGCGATCTTGTCCTTGTAGCTGTGGCAGCGCTCCAGCAGGCCCATCGGCGTCACCGTGCTCAGGATCCAGGACAGCTCGCAGTGCTCCGGCACATCGCTCTGGCGGAACAGCACGCACTTGCTCGGGTCCAGCCCGCAGGCCATGAAGTCGATCGCCAGATCCCGCACGTTCTCCCGCAGCGTCCTGGCATCATGCACCGAGGTCAGGGAGTGATAGTCGGCGATGAAGTAGTACGCATCCCCCTCGTCCTGCAGCTTGATCGCGGGCTGCATGGCGCCGAAGTAATTGCCAATGTGGAGACGTCCGCTGGGTTGGAGGCCGGAAAGAATGCGCATAAGAAAGGGGGGGATCATCCTATGCCCGCTCTTCGGGAAATGTTCAAGCCTCAACCGGGGCGTCCAGGGCGGCCTTCCGTTGCAAGGCCTGCGCCACCACGGAGTAAATCCACGCCAGCACAAACAGCGCCGCCCCCGCCACCACCACGCAGGCCGCCATGGAGCATTTCAGCATCAGGCTGAGGTGCAGCCCGCCCACGGCGCTCAGCGCAGCATGCAGCACGCTCAGCCACAGGCACACCGGCAGCCGCGTGCTGAGAAGCTGCGCCGTGGCCCCCGGCAGGATCAGCATGGCGATGACCAGGATGGCCCCCACGCTCTCAAACGCGGCCACAATGACCACTGACAGCACCCCCATCAGCATCAGGTGCATCATGCCCGGCCGGAACCCCTGGGAGCCTGCCAGCAGCGCGTCGAAGGAGGTCAGCAGCAGCTCCTTGTAAAAAAAGATCACCAGCAGCGCCACGATCACCCCCACGATGCCCATCGTCAGCACCTGCTGCGGCATGATTTCATCCACCCCCCGGGACAGGTAACTCAGCTCCCCATACAGCACACAGTCAGCGTCCAGGTGTGCTTTGGAGGCAAAGACATTGATGATCACCACGCCCAGCGCAAACAGGGAGCAGAAGGTGATGCCAATGGCCGCGTCTGCCTTGATGCGGCTGCGCGTGTGCAAAAACTCGATCAGGAAAGTGGTCAGCAGTCCTGCGCTGACGGCTCCCACCACCATTGCCGGCAGCGTCAGGCTGCCGGACAGCAGATAAGCCCCCGCCAGCCCCGGCAGCACACTGTGGCTGATCGCGTCCCCCACCAGGGCCATGCGGCGCAGGATGAGGTAGTTCCCAATCAGGCCGCATGTCGCTGTGACGAGAAACGCCATCAGCGTCATCCAGCCAAAGGGATCGATGGCCGTGGTCCAGGGGGCCACGATCATCGAGTCGAAGTCGAAGGGTGGAACAAGAGAGGTCATGGGTGGGAACAATGACAAAACTCGAATGACGAATGTCGAATGAATGACCCAGGCTCAATGACCAATGTCCAAGGTGCTGATTGCGTTTTCGCCGTTCGTGTTTCGGACTTCATTCGACATTCCTCATTCTGGTTTCGTCATTTCATCGTGTGTATCCCGTCGTTTCACCGCCGCGCGACCGCGCGGTTCCATGCACCTCCCGTGCCCCTGGGATAGGCTTCCCATGCGGGTCCGTTTGCGGAAAGTCCAGCCGCCGTTCGAGCTGGCGCACCGTGTCCTCCCCCAGCACGTGCTCGATTTTTTCCGCGTCGTCATGCACGTGGTCGGCTCCGTATTGCATCACATTGGTCAGATAAAGCTCCCACAGCCGGTGGTTGCGCACCACGGCGCAGGCCCTGCGCCAGCCCTCTGGCGTGAAATGCAGCATCGTTCCATCGTCCGTCAGTGTGGCCAGCCGCTCACGGACCAGCTTGTCCGCGTTTTGCCGTTCCACCTCCAGCGGCTCGCGCCGACGCTCGGCCAGCTCCAGCAGGGAGATGCCCTCCTCGCCAAACTCACGCCGTTCCGCATGGTGATACATCGCCTTCAGCATGTTCTCCCGCTCGATGCGTTCCCGTTGCGACCGCTGCCGCCACAGCCGGGTGATCCAGCCCTGTCGTGGGCTGAACAAAAACGCCACCGTGAACACCGCCGCGCCCGCCAGCACCATGAAAGGGCCTGTCGGCAGATTGTTGCCCAGGAAGGAAAAAAACGCCCCAAGCGCCGCCGTCGCAATGCCGATCAAGGCCGAATAGATCAGCACCCGGTGCATCCTGTCTGTCAGCAGGCAGGCCGTGGCGGATGGGATGATCAGCATGGCCGACACCAGCACCACGCCCACCGCCTGCATCGCCGTCACCACGGCAAAGGCCGTCAGCAGCATCATGGCATGGTGCAGCAGCCCCGCCGGAATGCCCAGGGCCTCACCAAAAGCACGATGAAAACTCAGCGTGAGCAGCCCCCGGTAGCCGACCATGACAAACAGCAGCGTCACCGCCGCAGTCACCGCCATCAGGGCAATGTCTCCGCCATTCAGTGCCGCCGCCTGACCAAAGAGAAACTTGTCGATGCCGCTCTTGTTGCCGGTGGGCAGCCCCTGGATCATGCCAATCAGGCAGACCCCCACGGCGTAGAAGGACGACAACACCAGCCCCATCGCCGAATCCTCTTTCAGACGCGTGGTTCGGGTGATGGCATTCACGGTCAGCATGGACAGCCCGCCGACCAGTGTCGCCCCGATCAGGATCGCCACCGGGTCCTTCGTCATGTTCCACAGAAAGCCCAGCGCAATGCCCGGCAGCACGGCATGGGAAAGCGTGTCGCCCACCAATGACATCCGCCTCACCACGATAAATCCACCCAGCAGCCCGCAGTTCAGCCCCAGCAGGATGCACCCGGCCAGCGCCAGCCTCAGCGACGCGTCACTGAACGTGAAAAAGCGCAGCGCCTGCTCGCCAATGTGCGTCTCTGTCAGATCCCCAATGCGCGCGGCGTTCGCCGTCGAGGCGACCAGCAGCAGCGCGGCGATGATCTTCCAAAATTTCATCGGCCAGTCTCCGATTGAGATGCCTGCCGGGCCACATCACTCAAGATCGTCAGCCGCCCGCCATACGTCTTCTGCAGCAGATCCACCGTGAAGGTGTCCTCCGTTTTGCCGAAGGCCACCAGCCGCATGTTCAGCAGCAGCATGTGGTCGAAATACTCCTTGGCCGTCGTCAGGTCATGATGCACCACCAGGATGGTCTTGCCCTGCTGTTTCAATTCGCGCAGCAGCGCGATGATCGCCCGCTCCGTGGTGGCATCGACACCCGCAAACGGCTCGTCCATCAAATATAAATCACTCTGCTGCGCCAGCGCGCGCGCCAGGAAGACACGCTGCTGCTGCCCGCCGCTGAGGTTGGCAATCTGGCGGTTTCGAAAAGGCAGCATGCCCACCTTCTCCAGGCTCTCCTCGGCGATGCGCCGGTCCTCCTTGGTCGGCCGCTTCAGCCAGCCCAGGCGGCCATAGCGGCCCATCATCACCACATCCATCACGTTCACGGGGAAGTCCCAGTCCACCTGCTCCCGCTGCGGCACATAGCCCACCCGCTGGCGCGCTTTTTCAAACGGCTCGTCGAAGACCTTCACCCACCCGCTGCTGGTCGGCAGCAGGCCCATGATGGCGCGGATCATGGTGCTCTTCCCCGCGCCATTCGGGCCGATGATGCCCACCAGCGCGCCCTGCGGCACCTGCACATCCACACCGTAGAGCACCGGCTTCTTCGCGTAGGAAACCGTCAGGTCATGGAGTTCGAGGGCGGTGGGCATGGAGGTTTAGCATTAAAAGCGCCAGCTCAGGCCGACAAGCGGCTGGATGGCCTCGTCCCCACGAAAGAACCAGAACACGCTCAGGTCCAGCATGAGATTGTCTGTCAGCGCATACGTCACACCCACATCGACCGAGCTCTGCCAGTAGCGCTCCGCATCATATTGCCAGGCCGTGAAAAACTCCACATACGCCGCCAGCTTGTCCGTCACATCCCGGCCCAGCACGGCGGTAAAGCCGGGGCGCAGGTAGTGCTCGTCATCGTCATCCACCGCCAGCGCGGCGAAGAAGCTGTTGCCCAGGTTGAAGCCGCCGCCCAGGTCCACCTCCGTGTTCAGAAACAGCCCGCCCTCCCACATGTCGTTGCCAATGCGGTGCGTGGCCGTGGGGATCTTCACAAACGGCAGCAAGGACATCGCAAACGGCCCGCCGTCATTGCCGACGACATTCCACTTCACGCGGGCCACCACGTCCCCCGTGCCAGCCTGGCGGGCATTGTCTCCCTCCGGCCCGCCGTCCTGGCGGTTCTTGTTGTAGGGGACCCAGATGAGCTGCAGGTCCACATCGTTCGTCAGGCCGTACTTGAAGTTGATCTCGCCAAAGGCCAGCGCCTCATCGCGAAAGTCCGTGTCCGTCCGTTGGGCATAGGTCGCCAGGCCGATTTCCATCTGAAACCAGCCCTTCGGCACCGTGTAGGCGCCTTCGGTCTGGTCCGGGCGGTCCGTGCTCATTGGCCGCACGTTCTCTGACTTCGTTTTGAATTCGATGGGGTCGGCCGCCAGGCCCAGACCGCACACGCAGGTGCTCAGGAGTGTCGTCAGGCAGTGTTTCATGGGACTTGCTTCAGCGCGGTGGTGACGGTGTGGACATTGCTCGTCAGCATCCCGATGTAGGTGCCGAGGTCGTGCTTCGTCTCTCCGAGCGTCAGGATGTCGCCCGGCGTGCCCAGCGCGTCGGAGAACAGCTCACCGCCGATCTTCGCGCCAGAATCCTTGGCAATGCGCTCGATCGTGGCATGCGGCACGCTGCTCTCCACAAAGATCGCCTTCACCTTGTTGGCCTTGATGAAGTCCACCGTCTTCGCCACATCCGCCAGCCCCGCCTCGCTCACTGTCGAGATGCCCTGCACCCCCACCACTTGCAGGCCATAGGCGCGGCCAAAGTAATTAAACGCATCATGGCTGGTGATGAGAATGCGCGACTCCGCAGGCAGCTTCGCCACCTCGGCCTTTGCCCATTCATGCAGCGCCGTGTAGTCCGCCTTCACCTTGGCCCCCCGTTCGCCAAAGGCGGCGGCCTTCTCAGGAAAGGCCTTCGCCAGCCCTTCGATCACCACGTCCACGCAGCGTGTCCACAGCGCGGCGTCACCCCAGATATGCGGGTCCGGGTGGTGGCTGCCATCGTCCGGCTGCAGCAGGTCCGCAGGCGTCAGCCTGGCGGACACCGCGAACACCGCCCTCCCGTCATCACGCAGCCGGTCCAGCATGTCGGTCATGCGGCCTTCCAGCATCAGCCCATTGTAAAAAATCGCCGCCGCCTGGCGCAGCTTCAGCGCGTCTTCCGCCGAGGCCTTGTAAAGATGCGGGTCCACTCCCGGCCCCATCAGCGCTGTCACCTGGATGTCAGCGCCACCCACGGCGCGCACCATGTCGGCAATCATCGTCGTGGTCGCCACCACGGAGGTTCCGGCCGGCGTGTTGTTGGCGGGGGCGGGCTTGCAGCCGGCGAGACCGGCTGCAAGGCCCAGCAATGAAGCAAGGGCTATAAAAGTTTGGCGCATGAAATGGAATTAGTTCAGACTAACTTTCTTTGCAAGGGCGAAATTTCCTTTCTCATTGAAGGCCTTCCCTATCGCAGGCACTATGTCCGGCCACATGCCAGCCAAACGCAAGGAACGCACCAGCCACCTCGACTCGCCCGCCGTCGAAGACTACCTCGAGCAGATTCACAATCTGATCGCCTCCAAGGGCTATGCCCGCGTGGTGGACATCGCGCAGAATCTGGGCATCTCCCAGGCCAGCGTCACCAACATGATCCAGAAGCTGGATGCCGAGGGCTTCGTTGTGTACGAGCGCTACCGTGGCGTCGTGCTGACCGAGGAAGGCAGCCGCGTCGGCGCCGCCATCGCCCGCAGGCATGAGGTGCTCACACGCCTGCTCTCCGGCTTCGGCCTCGACCCCCAGACCGTGCATGAGGATGTGGAAGGCATGGAGCACCACATCAGCCGCCAGACCCTGGCGGTGCTCACCCTGCTCATGGAGGAGCTGGAGGGAAACCCTGAGCTCCTCAAGAAGCTAAAGCGCAAGCTCGGCTGATCCTCCCCCCCCAGTCGGCGTCACCTCGCCGCTGGATACCCCGCCGGTGGCGGTGGCAGTCCGGGTGGCGGCGCGGACGTCCCATAGCCCGCTGGCGGGGCACCATAGCTGGCAGCAGGAGGCTGCGCGCCATATCCATAGCCTGTGGGCGGTGGCCCGTGGCCCGTGGGTTGGGCTCCATAGCTCGGCGGAGGTTGCGGTGGTGTGGGCGCGTTCTGGCTCGCCCCACGTTGTCTCTGCTGTCCAGGAATGGTTTTCGCCGTCACCGTGACATCCGCCATCTGGTGATAGGGGACCCGAATGGATTCCGCCGCAGCCCGGGAGAGGTTGATCACCCGATGGGGATAATACGGAAAGCGGTCATTCACGATGACCTTCACCGTCCGGCCATTGTGGTTGTTCTTCACCTTCACCTCCGTGCCAAACGGCAGTGTGTTGTGCGCGGCGGTGTATCCTTGGGGGTAATAGACATGCCCGGATGTCGTCCGGTGCCCGGCATAGCGGTCCGCTATGTACGAGGCATGCCCACGGGCCTGGTAGGCAGGCGGGGCGCAGCTCATCAGCAGCGCGGAGAGTGTCGCGACAGCCACACAGGCGAGAACGGGAGAGAACATCATGATCAGGCGGGAAGGGGGGAGAATAAGCGGCATTGTCAGAACACTCAATGCCTGCCATCGTTCAGCCGGTGATAAAGAAAGTGCTTCTTTTGTTTCTGGCCCTCATCATCCTGTTTCCGCTGGTGGCAGGATGGTGGGCTGCGGCAGAGCTGGTGCAGCCGCCACGCAGGCCGTTGCAGGACTATCATCAGGAGTTCCTGGCGCATCCAGCCTCTCATGGTGTCACCTTGCAGCCCTTTGTCTGCGCCGACGGCACTCCCTGCCTGGTGTGCGAGCCAGCGCCACAGGGCATGTTAGGAAAGCGCGGCCAGATCGTCCGCGACCAGCTCCTGCGGAAAGGTCTTTCGCTGCCTCCATCTGGACAGGTGATTGGCAATGTCGTCCTGGTCCACGGCCGCCGAGGCCGAAAGGAGGACTACCTCCTCATCGCGGAGCGCTTCTGCGCCGTCGGCTTTCGCTGCATCCTGCCAGACCTCCCCGCCCATGGTGATCATCCCGCCGCGGCCGCCTGTTATGGGGCCAGGGAAGGCGGCATTCCAGACAATGCGTTGCGCGAGGCATCGGCGCAGTTTGGCTTCGCTCCCGCGCCTGTCGGCATCATGGGCATCTCCATGGGCGGCGCGGTCAGCCTGCGCTCTGTGGCGAACGGTCAGACCCCCTGGCGCGCCGCCGTGTTTGTCTCCACCTTCGACACCCTCGACCATGTCATTCATCATCAGGCATCCCGGTATGTGGGACGTTGGCTGGGTGGTATCTGGCAGGCCGTCACCGGTTGGTGTTATGAGTGCAAGACCGGCCTGCCGGTGAGCGCCGCCGATTCGGCAGCCCTCGTTCCCACTTTGAAGTGCCCCGTGCTGCTGGCACATGGCACGGCAGACCGCGTCATCCCCATGGAATGCGGCCGTCGCCTTTACGATTCGTTGCCTGCAGGCCTCGAAAAGCGCTGGGTGGAAATCCCCGGCGCCGATCATGACAATGTCCTCATCACCGACTTTCCCATCTATGCCGAATTGACGGAGTGGATGCTGCGCCACGTGCCGCTGAATGGCGGGGCAGACTGAGGTGGCAGGGGCATGGTCCTGGCCGTATCAGCTTTTGGTGTGGCATGCGCCGCAGGATCAGGCATGTTTCCGTGTTTTGACGCCGACTCCCATGTCCGAATTGAACGCCGCTGCCACGGCCCCGCGCCGCAGGTCGGGCTGTTTCACTTTTTTGCTCCTCAGCTTCCTCGCATTCCTGATCACCGGCGGTGTCGTGGCCTGGAAGCTGGTGGACACCGGCCTCGGCCTGAAGTGGCTCGCGGAGCACTTTCAGCAGCAGACCATCACCGAGGCCTTCCGGGAGAACGTCAAAAAGATCTCCTCCACCAACGGGGACGTGCTGGAACTGGCCACCCTCGACCTGGAGGAGGCCATCACCCGCTTCGACACCAGAACCCTGTTTGATGCCATCTACCTGGGCACCACAGAGTCGGAGGTCCGGGCCATGGTGGTCTATCGCTACCATTTGAAACTTTCCGACGACTGGAAGCTGGAAGTCGAAAACGGCCGCTGTGTCGTCATTGCGCCTTCCATCCGCCCCTCGCTGCCACCAGCCATCCGCACCGACACGGTGGAAAAGAAGTCCGCCGCTGGCTGGATGCGGTTCAACGCCGCCCAGAACCTGGCTGACCTGGAAAAGGAGATGACCAGCATCTTGGAGCGCCGCGCCGCCGGCCCCAGCAAGATCCGGCACATCCGCGAGGCCGCCCGGCAGTCCGTCGCACAGTTTGTGCGGCAGTGGATTCTCAACGGCCACAGGCATACACCGGAAGGGGAGATCCGGGACATCGTGGTGATCTTTCCAGACGAAGCCGCCGCCACGGACCCTGCCGAAGCGCGGAAGGTCCCGGCCACGCTCCGGGTGGATCCCAGCGGCTAAGGAGACGCCGATCTTTCTCTTTCTCATGCTCCTCCTCCTCCCGGAATCAGGGAGCCAGAAGCCGGGCCGGTTAAGGCTGGCCGCCAGCCGGATCGTAAAGCAGCACGCTGGCCTCGAACTTCACATAGGCCAGGGCGCCCGTCAGCGCCTCGGCACTCATGGTGAGGCGGAATATCTTCCCCTTCCAGGTCCCGGCGTGGCCGAGCGTGCCGTCCACAAGATTTTGCACCGTGGCTGCCTTGTCACCAGCCACGACAAACTGGGCGTCCGCCATGGTGGCATACACGCCCATGGAGA
Source organism: uncultured Prosthecobacter sp. (assembly GCA_964588755.1). Classification (GTDB taxonomy): domain Bacteria; phylum Verrucomicrobiota; class Verrucomicrobiia; order Verrucomicrobiales; family Verrucomicrobiaceae; genus Prosthecobacter. The sequence goes on from CAZPSQ010000210.1 coordinate 9,030, forward strand.
CGATTTCCTGGGCGTTGCGCTGGTTCGTCACCTTCTGCACCATCTCACGGGGCGTCGCGGAGAAAGCGCTGATGCCAATGCTGGCAAGGATGCCGATGATGGCCACCACAACGAGCATCTCCAAAAGTGAAAAGCCGTGCCTCCTTCGAGCCATGGCTGGCGTTGGAAGAGGTCGCTGGGGACGGGTATAAAACATCGTTTATAATTTCCATAATAATTTAATCGCCGCAATGTTTCATTTTGGCGTAAGCCTAAGGGTAGTTTCATGACCCCTTCCGCCCCTGACTTTCCCAGCCTGCCCATTCGATCTGCCGTGGCATCCGTCGCCTACCGTGCCAGACGCTGGCAGGCGGCCCGCGTGGTCCTGCGCAACCGGGTGATCAAGCAGCGCATCCCCGGTCCGTTGGGGGAAGCTCTCCAGGAGTGGGGCGTGGGCCAGACTCCACCGCTTGAGAATGAAAGCCTTCAGCTCACTTTCGGCCTGCTGGGCACGCAGCTCTGGTGGTGTGACGGCCTGGCCAGCCTGCCGCTGGAGCGTGCCTTGCTGCACCTCCCTGCCTTGCGTGGCTTTTGGCGGCAGGAGCTGCGCCAGAAGCACTTCGACGCGTTGAAAACCATCGTGCCTCAAGCGTGGCTGAAGGACAAAAGCGAGGTTCCCCCTGGGGCGGTCATCCACGGCCTCGGGATTCCGGCCTGGGGCGATCTGCCAAGGCTTCGGGATCGTATCCCTCCTGTGGCTGCCGACGGCCCATTCGTCGCAGAGCAGCCCGTGCCGGAAACCACAATCCATGCTTTCTATCAGCAGGACGGCCAAGGGCGCGTTGTTTTGCGTTCTATTGAAGCGTTGCCTTGACGTACGACACGCTTTCGTGCGACACTTCTTCACTCCTAAACATCATGGCTCGCGGCTCCAACGTTACTCTCTGCTCCTTCTGCGGCAAAAGCCACGCAGAAGTCAAAAAGCTCATTGCCGGGCCGGGTGTGTACATCTGTGACAACTGCATCCATGTGTGCAAAAACATCCTCGACAAAGAGGCCGCCAATGATGTTGAAAGCGGCGTCAGCCCGGCCCTGCTTGTGCCGCGCCCTGCGGACATCGTCGCCTTGCTGGACCAGCATGTGATCGGCCAGCCGCAGGCGAAGAAGGTGCTCAGCGTCGCGGTGCACAATCACTACAAGCGCATTGTGCACGCCCAGCAGCAGGCCGCCCGCGCCAGCTCGCCAAAAAAGATCACCACAGCCATGCCGGATCCGCATGACGTTGAGATTGAAAAAAGCAACGTCCTGCTCCTGGGGCCGACAGGCTGCGGCAAGACCCTGCTGGCCAAGACCCTGGCCCGCATTTTGAATGTTCCCTTCAGCATCGCCGACGCCACCACCCTGACCGAGGCGGGTTACGTCGGGGAGGACGTGGAAAACATCATTCTCCGCCTGCTTCAGGCCGCTGACTACGATGTGGCACGGGCGGAGATCGGCATTGTTTACATCG
>CAZPSQ010000211.1:0-10492 GCA_964588755.1 uncultured Prosthecobacter sp.
CCAGGGAAAAATCCGTGCCTGGGGCGGCAGCAATGAGACGTGCTGGGGTGTGATGAAAAACCTGTGGGAGGCGGAGAAGCATGGGCTGGCACGGATGGCGACGGTGCAGAACAATTTTTCGCTGATCAACCGCCGCTGCGAGAGCGAGCTGGCGCAGGTGTGCCGGAAGGAAGGGGTGAGCCTGCTGCCGTACTCCCCGCTGGGCGGCGGGGTGCTGTGCGGGAAGTACAACGGCGGGGCGCTGCCGGTGGGGGCGCGCTTCACGGACTACATCCAGAACGGGGGGCCGCGGCAGCAGCGGATGGCGGCGCGCTTTGTGAATGAGCGCAGCCTGGAGACGACGGCACGGCTGGCGGTGATCGCCGCGGACCTGGGGGTGAGCGTGACGGCGCTGGCGCTGGCGTGGAGCAAGCAGCATGACTTTGTGGCCTCCACGATCGTGGGGGCGACGACGGTGGCGCAACTGGAGGAGAGCCTGCCTGCGGGGGAGTTGGTGCTGAGCGCGGAGACGCTGGCCCGCATTGATGAGATCGACGCGGCGATTCCGAATCCGATGACGGAGGACGGGCTGCGGCGGCTGTGAGGGGGGCTGCGCAATGTGGTGAAAATTGTAACCGCCCGCCCCGGGTGAACGTGCGATGAGTGTGCGGAGTCGAACTGTGCCATGAAAACAAAACCCGCCCCGCCGCCGCTGACGATTGGCAAAGTGTGCCCGATGTCCTGGACCTCCATGCAGGGGGACGGGAAGAAGCGCTACTGCGAGCACTGCCAGCTGCATGTGCATAATCTTTCCGCGATGACGGAGGGTGAGCGCGCGCGTTTCGTGAGCGAGTCTGGCGGGAGGGCGTGCATTGCCTACCGCCTGAACGCGGATGGAACGCTGATCACGCCGCCGACGCGGTGGCAGCGGGCGACGCGGGTTTTTCGTGAGCCTAAGGCTGCGGCGATGGGGCTGCTGGCGACGCTGCTGCCGTTCTTTTTTTCCGCCTGCTCGCAGACGGAATGCCTGCAGCCGACGCTGGGCGTGCCGCTGCCGCCGGAGACGACGGACACGCAGAAAAGCGCGGGGGGCCATGCGGGGAGCAAGCCCTGAAGGCTGGAAAATAGTGTGGCGGGGTGCAAGAGGGGGGTATGTCCGGCATCCATGACTTCACGCTTTTTGTCACCTCCAGCCTGCTGCTGAACATCACGCCTGGGCCGGACACGTTTTACATCCTGGGCCGTGGGATGGCGCAAGGGCGCGGGGCATTGGGAGGGGGGCTGTTTGTGGCGCCGGGGTGCGGCTGGCGGTGAGCAGGTGGAGGGGTTCTCAAAAAGCTTGTCGTATTCCCGGTGGCGGAGCGGCCCCATTGGCGGCGTTGGTCGCTTGCCACTGGGGCTGCCGCGCTCGCCGGATCATTTATGACAATCTTTTCGAGAATCTGTCTAGAACTTCACGCGGCCTGGAGGCTGGGGATGGCGCTGCGGGTGCGGAGGGTCTGGCGGAGTTTTTTCAGGCCAAGCTCGATGCGTGTTTTCACGGTGCCGAGGGGGGTGTGGGTGCTGCGTGAGACCTCGCGCTGGCTCATGCCCTTGAGGAAGGCGAGGCGGATGACCTCCTGCTGGGAGGGTGGGAGCAGGCCGAGGTGCTGCTCAAGGACCTGGGCCATGTCGGCGGCCTCACTTTCCACGGCGGAGTGCTCGTCAAACTCATGCTGCGGGGTGGAGAGCTGCATGCGCTCCTTGGCGTGGCAGTAGGCCATCTGGCGGCGGAGGGAGTCGATGGCGCGGCGGCGGCAGAGGGTGACGACCCAGCCGAGCGGTTTGCCCTTGTCCGGAGAGTAGCTGCGGGACTGGTTCCAAAGGTTCAGGAGGCAGTCCTGCAGCACATCATCTGCGGTGGCGTCGTCATGCACGGTGCGCAGGATCATGGCCTTCATGATTTTGCGATGGCGCTGGTAGAAGGTCTTCAGCGCGCCGGTGTCCCCCTGCTGGATGGCGGCCATGAGGGCGTCGTCGGAGGGTTCCATGGTTTCGGCGGTGTTGGTGTGGTCTGGTGTGCTCATGGACACGATCCTAGAGAATCCAGCGCGGCACACCAACCTGATCCCGCCCTGTCCAAGCGTTCAGATTATGCCTGAGCGCGCATGCCAAGCGTCGAGGGGAAACCCTGATGGGCGGTCACAGGCTCATGGGGATCTTTGAGGCCTCCACGGTCAGCGCGGGCGGGATGACGCGGCGGAAGTCATCCAGGGACACGGGCTTGGTGAGGAAGGCGTTCATGCCCACCTCACGGCACTCCTCCTTCACGCCGGTGAGGGCGTGCCCGGTCATGGCGATGATGGCGGGCTGATGCTTGAGCTGGAAATTGCCACGGATGGCGCGGGTGGCGTCGATGCCGCCCATGACGGGCATCTGCAAGTCCATGAACACGATGTCGTAAGCGCCCCGGGCCACCATCTCCACGGCCTCCTGGCCGTTGTTGGCGATGTCCAACATTCCGTAACCGAGGCGCTGCAGCAGCATGGTGGAGATTTTCTGGTTCAGCGGCTGGTCCTCCACCAGCAGGAAGCGGGCGGGGTTGAGGCTGGCAAAGGTTTCCCCCTCCGCCTTGGCCGCCTTGGCGATGGCGCGGTTTGTGGCGCTGGAAATCTGGGCGTCATGACCGGAGGATGCGGCGTGCGCGGACGGGGCGCTGAGGGAGGGTGAGGCCAGAGCGGGATCGTTGTTTTCCATCGTATGTGGCGCGGGGTGCACGGTTGCGGCGGTCTGGAAGAAGGGCGTCTGGGGCTGGGGCATGCCCGACGATGGCACCATCTGGTGAAACGCAGATGATGGCAAGGACGGCTGCATAAGGGGAGACGTAGGGATGTGAGGCCCTGCCACCGGCATGGCAGGGGCAGGCGCGGGGACCGGGGCGGCGGCGGCGCGGAACATGGGAGCGGCCCCTGCCGCGGGCATTCCCATGCCCGGCTGCATGACAGGGACGGCGCCACCCATGCCGCCTGCTGTGGTGGCCACCCGGCGCGGCATGCGGAAGAGCTCCGCCATGCTGCGCAGCAGCTCGCGCTTTTTCAGGGGCTTGGACAAACGCATGTGCCTGCTGCCGGGCGGCGGGGCAAAGCGCTCCCGGTCCAGCTTGGCGTTGATGAGCGGCATGATGGTGATGATGGCGGTGCCACGGACGGCGGCGGCATGCAGCAGCGGCTGCGCCTCCTCCGGCCGCATGAGTGAGACATCCAGGATGAACAACCCCGCCTCCTCGATGACATGGCCCAGCTCATCGACACTGCCGCCCTGCATGAGGCTCACGGCCATGCCCCACTGCATGAGGGACTGGTTGAGCACCTGCTGGGTGGTGGGATGGCTGCTGAGAATGACCACGGGGCGTCCCTTGACCACATCCAGCCAGGCCAGCTCCTCCTCCCGCGACTCATCGTCAGGCGCGACCTGCAGGGGCATTTCAAAGAAGAAGTCCGAGCCTTTCCCCTCCTCGCTGACCACGCTGATCTCGCCGCCCATAAGCTTCACCAATTTTTTGGAAATGGCCAGCCCGAGGCCGGTGCCGCCATACTTGCGCGTGGTGCTGCTGTCCGCCTGATGGAAGGCCTGGAAAAGCTGGCCGATCTTGTCCGGCGGGATGCCAATGCCGGTGTCACGCACGGAGAAGTGCAGCAGTGTCTTCTCCCCCTGCGTGGTCTGCCGGGAGACCTGCCGAACCAGGACCAGGATCTCTCCTTTCTCGGTGAACTTGACGGCGTTGCCGACGAGGTTCACCAGCACCTGCTTGATGCGCTGGAAGTCGCCGATGAAGCGGCGCGGCAGCGCGGGATCAATGTGGATGTTGAGCTCGATGTTCTTCTCCGCCGCCTTGTGGGAGAACACATCCATCGTGTCACCGAGGAGTTTTTCCATGTCCACCGGCAGCTTCTCCATGTCCATCTTGGCGGACTCCAGCTTGGAAAAGTCCAGGATGTCATTGATGACGTGCAGCAGGGACTCCCCGCTGGAGCGGATCATGCGCACCAGCTCCTCCTGCTCGGCGTCCAGCCCCATCTCAATGAGCAGGCTGGTGGTGCCGATGATGCCGTTCATCGGCGTGCGGATCTCATGGCTCATGTTGGCGAGGAAGTTTCCCTTGGCGGCGGTGGCGGTCTCCGCCTGACGGCGTGCGGCCTCGTACTCCACCAGCAGCGTGTGCTTGCGGTTGTCCTCCTGCTGCAGCTGCTCCACCATGGTGTTGAACTCCGCCTGCACCGTGTCCAGATCATCATGCCCCCGCACGGGGATGCGCACATTGAGGCTGCCTGAACGAACGGCGTGAAAGGCATTCACCAAGGCCGTGGTCTTTTTTGTGACAGACCTGCCGACGATGTAGAAGCCCAGGATGGCAAAGGACAGCCCCGCGCAGGAGCCCAGGGTCGGCACCACAAGACGCTTTGTGCTGGCCAGGTGCCGCAGCTGCACCAGGGGCTGGCGGGCGATGAAGGCCCCGGCCACATGCCCGCTGCGGCTGTAGAGCGGCGCCGCGCTGATGAGCCAATGGTCGCTGCCGTTGATCTCCAGGTCCTTGCTCTCGCTGGTGTTGTCCGTCACCAGCGTGGTCCCCGCCATGACGCGGTAAATGAGGTTCTCCATGTGGGCGGGCGCAGGCTCGGCAATCACACAGCGCTGACAGATCGGCAGAATGGAGATGGGCGGCGACTTGGCCACCGGCGGCGTGCCCGGGCCGGGCACCTGCCCCGGGGCCACGACCTCCACCTCCAGGCCCAGGCTTTGCAGCGCGGGGGGAATTTCCACCGTCTGCAGGCGCATGCGCATGCGGGTCTCATTTTCCCAGTTCAGGGGCGCGACGCCGCTGATCTCGCCTTCGGACAGCGCCTGGCGGTTCAGCTCCATCTGCCCCGCAAGCACGACGGCCCCCAGATAGGAGTTCTGCACGAAACGCAGCGTGATGAACTCCTGCCAGACAAAGCCGGCCGCCGTGGCCCCAGCGCCGATCAGGACAGCAAACATGCCCAGCAGCGTGAAACGGTTGGCGATCTGAAATCTGATCCTCATGCCTGCATGGCCGGGATGTGGGTTTCAAAGGCCGAGCCCTCGTTCCCCTGCGCCATGGCTCGGCGCACCGAGACGCCCAGGGTCTCGATGTTGAAGGGCTTGTGCAGCACATCCACAAATCCAATGGCCTGGCACAGCTCGCGCACGTCCTCCTGGAAGTAGCCGCTGCAGGCAATGACCGGCAGGCTGGGGTCGCAGGCGCGCAGCCACTCCAGCACCTCAAAGCCGGAGGCACCGCCCGGCATGGTCAGGTCCAGGATGGCCACGGTGAAGGGCGTGCCTTTGTCGAGGGCGAGGCGCACGAGCTCCAGGGCCTTTTCCCCGGAATGCGAGGCGGTGACGTCGAACCCATGCGCCTCAAGCACGGCCTTGCCCACGGCAAGAACGTGCGGCTCATCATCGACGATCAGCACGCGCGCGGTAGCGCGCGCGGCAAACTCACGGGGAAGAAGCTGTGAAGTGGATGGCATGGCGGGTGTTGGGTTGCAGTGTTTGAAAAAAGACGGGCTCATCACATGGCGGTGTAGGACAGGCACTTGATCTCCTCCAATGAGGTGGAGCCGTTGATGACCTGGGCCAGGCCTTCCTGATACAGGGAGCGGAAGCCGTTTTTGAACGCGGCGGCGCGCATGGCGCTGAGCGGCGCGCCCTCCTCCACCAAGTCGCGCAGCTCGTTGTTGACCTCGCACAGCTCCATGAGCGCGACGCGGCCGGCATAGCCGGTGCCGTGGCATTCCTCACAGCCGCGGGCCTGGTAGATCGGGGTGGTGAGCTGGTGGGTGATCACCGCCTGCCGGGCCATGAGCTCCTGAACCTCCTGCGAGGCCTGCACCGGGGTCTTGCAGTAGGCGCAGAGGCGCCGGGCCAGGCGCTGCGCCTGGCTAAGAGCGAGGGAGTCTGCCAGGAGGTATTTTTCCACGCCCATGGACAGCAGGCGTGACACGGCGCGCAGGGAGTCGTTGGCATGCAGGGTGGTCAGGACCAGGTGCCCTGTGAGGGAGGCGTTCACGGCCGCGCCCGCCGTCTCAGCGTCGCGTGACTCACCGATGAGAATGATGTCCGGGTCGGCGCGCAGCAGGGCGCGCAGGCCGTTGGCAAAGTCCAGCCCGCGCGCGTTGTTGGTCTGGGTCTGGTTGATGCCCTCGATCTCGTATTCGATGGGGTCCTCAATCGTCTGAATGTTCACGCCCTCGTCGTTCACGCTGTTGAGCAGGGCGTAGAGCGTGGTCGTTTTGCCGGAGCCTGTCGGCCCGGTGACCAGCACCAGCCCCTGGTCGCGCTGCATGGTGCGGTTCAGGATGTCGATCTGGCGCTGGGAGAGGTTGAAGTCCGAAAGGCGCTTCACGCCGTCCTGCTTGTCCAGGAAACGCATGATGACCTTCTGGAACTCGCGGCGTGTGGGCACGGCGGCCACACGGACATCCACGCGGCGGCGGCCGATGGAAAGGGCCATGCGCCCGTCCTGGCACTCCGCGCGGCTCTGGTTCATGCCGGCGTAGTTTTTCAGCAGCGCCACATAGCGGTTGAGCTGGCTTTCCGGCGCGGTCATGATGGTCTTCATGGTGCCGTCCATGCGCGCGCGGAAGCGCGTGAAGCTGTAAAACTTCTCCAGGTGCAAGTCTGACGCGCGGCAGCGAATGGCGGTGAACAGGGCCCACTGCACAAGCTGCTCCGGCTCATGGTTCGGGTTCTGCGGATTGATGCGCGCCATGTCCTCCGGCGAGATTTCCACCACGGTGGAGTCATCTGCGGCGGTGAGGGAGACGCCCTCCATGGAGGCGACGGCGCTGGAGTCAAAGGTGGCGCCGGCGCGGTTGATCGCGTCCCGGATGCTGGCGAGATCCGCCATCACCGGAATGATCTTCACCGGGGCGTTGCCCATGGAGAGCCACTCGTCCTCAAACGCGTAGCAGTCTGTCCCCTCGCTCAACAGGAAGACGACGTGCTTGCCGATGTAGAGCGGGTAGACGTTGTGCCGCTCCAGCAGCGGGATGGGGAAAAAAGTCTGCCGCTGAGCCTCCGTGGCACTGTAAACCAACTGCTTGCCGCCGCTGACGAGGTGCTGCAGCGCCACGCCCATGTTCCGCTGCACCACGTTGAAGTTGCTGACGCTCAGCGTGTCCGACTTGCCCTTCTGCGCCTCATAGAAGCCCTTGAGCTTGGTGATCTCCGAGGCGTCATAGGGGTAATGCTCGAGCAGCCAGTTGAAGGCGCCGTCCAACCCGAGGTCCGCAAACACCGGCGGCTGCAACTGCTCCATGGCGTTGGACTGGGAGATGGGCATCTGCCCAAAGCGCTGCACCAGGTCCTTGCGCGTGTTTTGATACTGCTCCGGGGAGATGAGCACGCGCAGGGTCAGGAAGGCGGGCACGCCCCACAGGTCCCCGGCCTTGGGGTTGTGGTGCGCCATGACCAGCAGCGGGCCGATGGTGGTCACTGGCAGCCAGGGATCCGCGACGTAGGGCACCCGGCCGAGCTTGCGGATGAGGCGTTCCGCCTCGGGGGAGCAGCTCTCCCGCAGCAGCATGATGGGCAGCAGGCCGTGCTGGATGGCCAGCCCTTCGATGGAAAGAATCGCCGTGGGCCGTGCAGCCTCAATTGTCCCGTTTGACGGATTACTCGCAGCCCCAAACGATTTGGGGGCTGGGGCAGCCGGAATTTGAAGAGTGGCAGACATGAAAAGCGCGGGAGAAGGTGTGATGCCTCAGTGGCCGCTCGCATCGAAGTCGGGCGAGAAGACCACAGGCTCGCCGAAATCGGTGCCGTCGAAGTTCATCAACAGGCCGGTGCCGGCCTTGCCGGGTTTCAGCAGCTCAAATATCCGGCCTGTCCAGCGCAGCCGGTAGGTGCTGTCCAGGCTGCTGGAAGCAGGGCTGTAGCGCGGGTCATAGTACGGGGAGCCTATCAGGGCGAGTTTTTCATTCGGGTTGCGGTACTGGAGGCGGCGCAACGCGAGGGTTTCATCCGTGATGTTGTTGGGAACGGCCGTCACCAGCAGCTCTCTGTTCAACTGGGCGTAGCGGTGAACCGCCTGGTTCAGCGCCTCCTGCCGCTCTGTGGCCAGCGCGTCCTTGCCCCCGTCCAGAAACTGGCTGAACGAGCCCACCGTGATGGTGGCCAGCACGCCCATGATGGAGATGACGATGACGAGCTCCGACATGGAAAAGCCCGGCGCCCGGCCCCACAACGATGTGCGTGGCGCGGGGGTCCGCCTGGCTTTCTTCGAAGGAGACATCATGCAGGTCTGCTGGGGGGTGAGTTCAATAGTTGACGATGGTGCCCGTGGGATGGTAAACCGCCACCTTCCTCAACTGGGTGAGGGTGGGGCTGAACGTGGCGTTGTAACCGCACATGAAGACGATCAGCGAGTCCTCCGGGTAGCTCAGATAAGGACGCAGCAGGACATACCGGCCCTCGTTGGTGGCCGCAGCCCACTCGAGGGCGGCCTGGGTGCGTCCACGCACCTGCACATAGCTGGCCTGCGCGAGGTTGAGCGCCTCCGCACGGGCAATGACGAGGTTGCGCTCACTGTCACCGCGCATCCGGGTGACGGAGGGGATGGCCATGAAAGAGATGACACCGATGATGGAGACGCAGGCCATCATCTCCACCAGGGAGAACCCGCGGCGTGTGAAGGCCAGCCGAAAACGATCAAAAAAGGAGCTCATGGCGGGGTTCATCATAGGTCATTCATCAGGCAGCGGGGAAAGTCGCCGCTTTCCCAGTTGGGCAGGCTGAGGTACTGCGCGGCGTTGCTCAGCGCGGCTGTCTGCAACCGCTCGCTGCCAAACTGGTAGTCATCAAAGTGAGCCAGCGTGACGGGGTCGAGAAAGCCCGCCCGCTGTGTGATGTCCGCCGTGCTGGGGTTGGGACGCAGGAGCTCAAACCGAGCCCGTGTGGTGGTGAGGCTGTTGTAATAGGTGCGCAGGCTTTCGAGGTTCCGATATTGCGCGCTGCTGCCAACCCGCGTCTGCGCCATGACCCAGGCTGTGACCGCGCTCTGCACTGCCGCCTGCTGCTGCCGCCCCATGACCCGGTGTGCGTCGCGCGAGGCATTGGAGATGGCTGCAACGACCAGTGATGACATGATGCCGATGATGGCGATCGTGAAGATGGCCTCCACAAAGCTGAAACCCGACGCACCCACACGGGTGGACCGACAACGCATCGGGAAAGTGAGAAGGCGAGGCATGGCAAGAATAGAACGGTTCAATAGAATATATGGTTTTTATATTAATTTCAACTTTCTTTGGTAGATTTCATAAATCGATGTTTTCGGTGGCTTTGCGGCCAACTGTTTTGGCTTGATGCCGTGAGGTGCGAAATCATGCCATTTGCACGAAGTGGGGCTGCCGGGATTCCATTCTGCTTTTTCGTGTTTGTTCTGCGGGGAGGTGCGATTCCCGGGCGTACGGCTGGGAACGATGCTTGGCCCAATGGGCGCTTCTGAACCAGGACACGGCCGCCGGGCCGGGGCCGGACGATCCTTTGACAGCCATGATACAAACCGAAGCAGAACCTTTCGTTCACCGCACGGATCTTACGGATCTGGCGTCGTTTGACGATTCCCAGGCGGCAGAACGCTGCTGCCAGCATTTGGAGGCCAACGGCATTGAAACCCATTTCTATGACGAAAGCGGCCTGCAGTCTGTTGTGTTTCTGACCAAGCCCAAGGCGAGCCTGAAGATCCAGGTGCAGGAGGATGACTACGCGCGTGCTGTGCGGCTGCTGATCGACTTTGAGAAGGAAAACCCGCTGGTGGCGGGGTCCGTTTACTCCTGCCCTGACTGCGGCTCTTTTGCGGTGGAGTATCCGCAGTTCAGCCGCAAGTTTGTGACGCCGCTGTTCCTGGAGTGGCTGAGCAATTTTGGCCTGTTCAAAAAGCAGTGCTACTGCCGCAAGTGCCACAGCACCTGGCCGAAGACGCGGCACCGGAGTGTGAACAGGCATCACCTGACGCCGGCGCCTTCGGTGTTTGTGCCGCCTCCGGGCTGAGGTTTGGAGTCTGCGGGGGATGTGCTGGCCCGCATTCCTGCCCTGCCCTGCCCTGCCCTGCCACCTGCCGCGTTTGAAGTCCCCACCCCTTGGAAATCATGCAACCCGTTTCCCCTGTCAGCTACCAGAGGTCCACCGAGATGGCGGCGGAGGACATGATCAGCGAAGGCGCGCCGCTGTGGCAGCCTTCGAGGGCAGAGTCTGAAGCCGCGCTGGCGCGTGCTTTGCCCAGGGACTGGTCCCGACATCTGCCGGGCATGATGAGTCTGACCACGGCTTTCTGGGCCGGATTTGCCGCAGGTCTGGCGCTGTTCCTCCTGGGACGGAAGCTGCGGCCTTCGGTGGAGGATTGAGGAACTTGCGGCCTACGTTGGCGACACATGAGGGGGAGCCTGGAAAGCCCACTCCTTTGAACGCGCGGGTCAGGGCGGGGGGGGGGGGGCGCCCAGATTGGGCT
>CAZPSQ010000212.1:0-10484 GCA_964588755.1 uncultured Prosthecobacter sp.
GTGATGGCGTGAAGGACATCGTCACCGGCAAGCGCTACTGGGCGCACAACGGTCATGATCCGGATGAGCGTGGAGCGCGTGTTATTTACTGGTATCAAACGAAGCGCGATGGCAAAGGCGGCGTGGATTTTGTGCCGCATCTGGTGGATGCCGGGAGCGGTGTGGGCGTGGATGTGCAGGTGGGGGATGTGAACGGGGATGCGCTGCCGGACATCGTGGTGGGGAACAAGGCGGGGGTGTTCATCCTGACGCAGGAGCGGAAGGAGACCAGCGAGGCCGAGGCCGAGCAGATGCGGCCGAAGCGGATGTATGGCAAGGCGGTGTCTGTGGAGGTCAAGGGCGGCGGATCGTCGCCACTCCATGAGGGATTGCTGGCGCAGAAGGACTATGCCAAGGGGCTGCCTGCGCAGGAGGCGCTGAAGGCGCTGCAGCTGCCGGGTGGGTTCAAGGCGGAGCTGATCGCGGCGGAGCCGGATGTGGTGCAGCCGATTGCCTTCACGTTTGATGAGCGGGGGCGCATCTGGGTGGTGGAGGGGAACAGTTATCCGAAGCCGCGTGAGGTTGGGGCAGGGCAGGACCGCATCAAAATCCTGGAGGACAAGGATGGTGACGGGGTGTTTGAGACGAAGAAGATCTTCTGCGAGGGGCTGAACCTGGTGAGCGGGATTGAGCTGGGCTTTGGCGGAGTGTGGGTGGGTGCGGCGCCGTATCTGATGTTCATTCCGGACAAGGATCATGATGACAAGCCGGATGCAGCGGAGGTGCCGAATCCCGTGCCTGGGCTGAGCTTTAAAGCACAGATCCTTCTCGACGGCTGGGGCAGCCAGGACACGCATGAGACGCTGAACAGTTTTATCTGGGGGCCGGATGGCTGGCTGTATGGGTGCCATGGGGTTTTCACGCACAGCAAGGTGGGCAGGCCGGGGACGCCAGATGAGCAGCGGCAGCCCATCAACGCGGGCATCTGGCGCTACCACCCCACGCGGCATGAGTTTGAGGTCTTTGCCCATGGCACCAGCAATCCCTGGGGGCTGGACTACGACCAGCACGGCGAGTTCTTTGTGACGGCGTGCGTCATTCCGCATCTGTATCACATCGTGCCGGGCGGGCGCTACCAGCGGCAGGCGGGGCAGCACTTCAATGCCCACACGTATGAGGACATCAAGACGATCGCGGATCACCAGCACTACGCGGGCAATCCGCGTCCCGATGTGTCCCAAGACAAGACGACGGGGGCGGGCATCGTGAACGATGACACGAACGCCCTCGGCGGCGGCCATGCCCACTGCGGTCTGGCGATTTATCAGAGCAGCTTGTTTCCGAAGACGTATCGCAACCAGCTTATCTTTGGCAACCTGCACGGGCACCGGCTGGTGACGAACCACACCGACCCGCATGCGAGCACGTATGTGGGCAGGCACGGCAGCGACTTCATGCGTGCCAATGACATGCACTTCATCCCGGTGACGCAGAAGGTGGGGCCGGATGGTGCGCTGTATGTGAGCGACTGGAGCGACCAGCAGATCTGCCACCGTGGCAGCAACGCCGTGGAAAACTGGGACCGCAGCAATGGGCGCATCTACCGCATCAGCTATGCAGGCTGGAAGCCGTGGAAGGGGGATCTGGGCAAGGAGAGCGATGAGGCGCTGGCGAAGCTGGCGGTGCAGACGGAGAATGAGTGGGAGTCGCGGATGGCACGGCGGGTGCTGATGGAGAAAGTTCATCTAGGAACTCTCTCTGCCAAAGATGGGACCGCGTTGCACCCCATCGAAAAAGTGTTTTTGACCGGACTTGGCAACGGGAATCTAAAAGCAGCTTGGTCGCTCGCCTCTCTGTCGTTGCTACATGCGAGCGGAGACTTTCGTGATCTCCTTGGGTCCAATAATCCGAACATCCAAAGCTTTGCCATACGCTCTATTTCCGATGAGCTTCGTCATGATCTAAAAGAATCCCGCGAAACGCCAGCCAGACTGAATGTATATTACGATGGCTGGTATCCCCATAGTTTGGTCCAGCTTGCCTCGGAAAGCAAAGAGCCCTCTGTGCGTCGGGAGCTGGCGTCGCTGATGCAATCGCTCCCCTATCATTTGGACTGGTTCAAACCTCTTGCCACCGCCCTCCTATCCCACGCCGAAGACAAAGACGACCCCATGATCCCGCTGCTCATCTGGTATGGCATCGAGCCCGTGGTGGCGGCGGACCCTGCGGTGGGCCTGCAACTCGCGTCAGCGTCGAAGATGCCAAAAGTCACCGAGTTCATCTACCGCCGCCTTTCCTCCGATGATGCCGGGCGCGGCGCGGTGCTGGCGGCGCTGGTGAATGAGAAGGATGCGGCGAAGCGGGAGAGCACGCTGGCGATGATCCTGAACGCGACGCGCAGCGGTGGGGCGGTGAAGACGCCGGAGAACTGGCAGCAGATTTCCGCCAAGCTGGGTGAGAATGCGACGCCTGCGGCCGCAGGGCATCTGCGCGAGCTGAACGCGCTGTTTGGCGATGGCGGGGCGCTGCAACATTTCCGTGGGCAACTGGCGGCGGGCAGCGTGCCGGGCAACCAGCGTGAGCATGCGCTGAATGTGCTGCTGCAGGCGGGGGATGCGGCCACGGCGAAGCTGCTGCAAAAGATCGTCACGGAAGACGCGCCGTCTTCGCTGCGGCGCAGGGCCATCCAGGCGCTGGCCTCGCTGAAGGATGCGGAGACGCCCGCGCTGCTTGGCGCGGCGCTGCCGAAGCTCTCCGCGAATGAGCTGCCGGATGCCATCAACACGCTGGCCTCCACGCAGGAAGGCGCGATGGCGCTGCTGAAGGCGGTGGAGGCTAAGACATTGCCAAGCACGGCCCTTTCACCCTTCCTGGTGCGCCAGCTCAGCGCCTTCAAGAACGCGGAGATTGATGCGCTGATCAAATCCGCATGGGGCGATGTCAACGCGCCGAAGGCGGACCTGGGCGAGCGCACGCAGAAATACAAGACGCTGCTCACACCGGCCGCCTTGGCCAAGGGCGATCTCGCCAAGGGCAAGGCGCTCTTCATGTTCACATGCGGAGCCTGCCACAAGCTGTTTGGCGAGGGGCAGAACGTGGGGCCGGACATCACGGGCAGCAACCGCGCCGACATGAACTACCTGCTGGAGAATGTGCTGGATCCGAACGCGGTGATCGGCAAGGCCTACCAGCTGAACCTCTTTACCATGAAGGACGGCCGCGTGATGAGCGGGGTGATCAAGGAGGAGAATCCGGCGGTGGTGAAGATCGCCATGATGGGCGGCATTGAGTTTGTGCTGCCTCAGCCAGACATTGCCAAACGCGAGGTGTCGAAGCTCAGCACGATGCCGGAAGGCTTGTTTGACGCGCTGCCGCCGGAACAGGTCATTGACTTGGTGAAGTACCTGCAAAGCGGCGCTGCCGCAGCGCCGGGGAAGGCGGCGGCGAAGAGCGTGGAGGGCGCGCTGGAAGGCGAGAAGCTGAAGGTGATCTCCAAAACCGGAGGCAATGCGAAGCCGCAAAACATGGGTGGCTTTGGCGGTGGGTGGAGCGGTGGGGCGCAGCTGTGGTGGACGGGTGGCAAGCCGGGCCAGAAGCTGACCCTGGCGCTGCCGGTGGCTGAAAAAGGCCGCTATGCCTTGAAGGCCGCGCTGACGCTGGCGCGCGACTACGGCATCATCGATGTGATGCTGGATGGCAAGCCTGTGGCGAATGGCTGGGATGGCCACAACGGCCCCAAGGTCATCCACAGCGGCGAGCTGGACTGGGGCACGCATGAGCTGACTCCTGGCGATCATGTGCTGACCATCATCATCGCTGGCAAGCACGCGGCCGCCGTGCCCGGCTACATGGTGGGACTGGACTACCTGCGGCTGGAGAAGAAGCCGTGAGCATCCGCGCTTGCCTGCGGGGAGACGTTTTGCACCATTGGTTCCATGACTGGAAAGACTGATTAGACCCGCATCGTCACTTCTTTTGGGATGGTGTTGACCGGGGCTTGGCCGCTTTCCGCGCGTCTCTCGCTTGCACCTTCACCAATCCCTCCCGTGCTTTCCTTGGCAATGCCGCCACCACCAGCTCATACGAGTGTTCCACCAGTTCACGGATCAGCTTCGGTGGCACGGTGCCGTCCAGCATGACGGTGTTCCAGTGGCGTTTGTTCATGTGCCAGCCGGGCTTGATGCCCTTGTGCTCATCCCGCAATTCGACCGCGCGCTCAGGGTCGCATTTGAGATTGATGCGGGAGGGGAAATCCTCCGGCACGGTGACGGCAAACATCTTTCCCGCCACTTTGTAAACCAGGGCCTCGGGGCCAAAGGGGGTGGTTTCCTCCGCGCCGGGCAGGCTCAGGCAGAGGTCGATGACATCGGGCAGTTCCATGGCAATCATCATGCCACGGAAACGCCGGTGGAAAACGAAGCTTTTAGAGGCTGCCTCAATCCGGCTGGCCCCAGACGCGCGGCGTCTTGAAGTCCTTTGGCATGGGCGCGCTTTTCGGTGGCGCGGCCTGGGCGGCAAGCTGGTCCAGTTTGGCGCGCAGCTCGGCGACTTTTTCAGGATTGGCGCTGGCAAGGTTGGTCTTCTCGTTGGGATCGTTGGTTAGATTGAAGAGCTCCACGTTGTCCGCCTTGTTGCCAGCGTTGCGCTGTCCCTTCTTGCCCTTCTTCTTTTTAGCCTTGGCGGGATCCCCGCCGCCCTCCTCGCTTTCGGCGATGTTCCCGCCGAGCACAAGCTTCCAGTCGCCCATGCGGATGGCCCCGTTGTAGGGCGTGGTGTTCAGCAGGATGAAGTCGTGCGGGCTGGGCGCGGCCTGGGTGATGGCGGGCCAGGCATCGTGGCCGTCCAGCGGCAGCTTTTGCTCCAGCGGGCCGCCGGCCAGCTTCACCAGAGTGGGATACCAGTCCACCATGTGCAGCGCAGCATCCACCTTGCTCTCCGGCTTGATGACGCCCTCCCAGGTGGCGAAGGCGACGACACGGGTGCCGCCTTCATAGAGCGTGGCCTTGCCGGCGCGCAGAGGGCCGTTGTCCGTGGTCTGCCCGGGATTGGGGCCGCCATTGTCGCTGGAGAAGATGAAGAGCGTGTTTTTGCGGATGCCCGCGTCATCCACCGCCGCCACGATCTGGCCCACGGCCTCGTCCATGGCGGTCAGCATTCCGGCGTATTTCTGGCGGTTGCCGCTGAGGTTGGGGTAGGCTTTCAAGTATTCCTCCGGCACTTGCAGCGGGCCATGCACGGCATTGAAGGGCACGTACAGAAACAAAGGCTTCTTGGCATCACGCTCTCGGATCAGGCGTGCGGACTCCTTGCCCACCAAGTGGGTGGAGTAACCCTCGTCGCGGTTCTCCTGGTCGTCCTTGTGCCAGTCAAAGCCGCCGTCGCGCATGTGGGTGAAGTAGTCGATGGCGCCATTGTAATGGCCGTACTGATGGTCAAAGCCGCGCTGCGTGGGCAGATACGCGCGCTCGAAGGTGCCGAGGTGCCACTTCCCCACGATGGCCGTCTCGTAGCCGGCTTCCTTCAGCGCCTGCGGCAGGGTGCGCTCCTCCAGCGGCAGGCCATACTGCGCCCAAGGGCGCACCACAAAGGTCTGCAACCCATGGCGCATGGGATAGCGCCCGGTCAGCAGGGCGGCGCGGGTGGGCGAGCACACCGGCTGCACGTAGAACTGATCCAGCACAGCGCCCGCCTTGGCCAGCTTGTCCAGGTGCGGTGTCTGGATGTCCTTGCCACCCATGAAGCCGCAGTCGGCGCGGCCGAGGTCATCCGCCAGGATGAAGACGATGTTGGGGCGTGGCGCGTCTGCGGCGGCAATGGGCAGCGCGAGAAGGAGGGACAGAAAGAAGGCTTTCATGATTCTGGCTGAATGGTCGGTGATTATTTCTTTCCACCCTTGATGAACTCCTCGCGGCTGAGCATGCCGCTGCCGTCGGTGTCGAACCTGGGGAAGCGCTTCGGTGCCTCATCGGGGTCCGGCTGGTTGAGAAGAAACTCCTCCAGGGAGAGCTGGCCGTCCTTGTTCTTGTCACGGCCGTCAAACATCTTGCCTCGATCCTGCTTGGACTTGCCCTTGGGCTTCCTGGCATCCTCCTTCTTGCCTGCCGCAGGCTTGTTCGAGATCTGCGGTTTCGCCTCGGGATGCTGCGCCAGCAGTGCGCGCATCTTTGCCACGACTTCCGGCTGTTCGGCGGCCAGGTTCTTGGACTCGGCAGGGTCGGCCTCGTAATCGTAGAGCTCCAAGATGGCGGTGTCCGGCGCCTCGCCAGGCCTTTTCCACTCGACCAAGCGGTGACGCTGGGTGCGGATGGCGCGGCCGATGCGCCCCTCTCCACGTGGATAGACGTGGATGGCGTGATCTCGTACGGTGGTGGCCGGATTCTTCAGCACGCTGGCAAAGCTGCGCCCGTCCCCCTGCTTCGGCGCGGGGGTGCCTGCCAGCTCGGCCAGGGTGGGGTAGATGTCGCACGTTTCCACCAGTGCCTGCGTGCGCTGTCCGCCGGCAATGCCGGGCGCGGCCACCAGCACGGGGATGTGCGCAGCCTGCTCATAGTTCGTGTGCTTGCACCACAGGCCGTGGTCGCCCAGGTGCCAGCCGTGGTCGCCCCAGAAGACGATGATGGTGTTGTCCGCGAAGCCGCTGGCGTCCAGGGCATCCAGCACCTTGCCAAGCTGCGCGTCCATGTAGCTCGTCGCCGCGTGATAGCCGTGAATGAGATGAATGGCCTGCTCCTTTGTCACCGGCCCTTTGTCCGGCATGTCCTTGTACTGCCGCAGCTCGCCCCAGGAGCTGGGTGCAAACTCCGGCGCGCCTTCGGGGGCCTTTTGCAGCTCCGGCAGCTTGAAGGAGGCGGGGTCATAGAGATCCCAGTACTTCTTTGGTGCCACGAAGGGCAGGTGCGGTTTCAGGAAACCCACGGCCAGGAAAAACGGCTCGTCGGGTTTTTGCTTGGCCGCCTCCAAACGCTTGATGGCCTCCTCGGCGATGATGCCGTCGCCATAACGGTTGTCCGGCACATCGGCGGACTCGGTGGGGGCGCCGCGCGGCAGCTTCCAGGCTTCTTTTTTGTTTTCAAACAGCGCCTGCTCACGCGTCGATTCCGGCGGGTTGTTCTCCTTCAGCGCATAGCTGATTGTCTTCGGGCTGAAATGCGGCACGCTCCAGGAGGCCTCGTCGTTCACGTTCCCGTGGCCCACGTGGAAGATCTTCCCCAGCCCCTCGGCGCGCCAGCCGTTGGCCATGAAGTGCTGGCTCAGCGTCACCGCATCCGGCGCGCCTTTGCGGAAGTTTGTGGCCAGCTCATAGATGCCCAGCGACTGCGGCCGCAGGCCGGTCATGAGCGCATTGCGGGAGGGCGAGCACACCGCCTGGTTGCAGTAAGCATTTTCAAACACCACCCCCCGCGCCGCCAGCCGGTCAATGTTTGGCGATTTCACCGTCTTGTCCCCATAGCAGCCGAGGACAGGTTTGAGGTCATCCACGCAGATGAGCAGAACATTGGGCTTGGGTGCGGCCCAGAGCGCCGGGGAGAGGAGTAGCAGGGAGCAGATGACGGAGCGGATCATGGTGGGCGCTGAAACGTGCCCAGCACAGGCATCTTGCGCGGATCCTGAATTGCTCCGCCGAGCAACTGCTGAGCTCACGGCTTTCCGTGGAAAAGCTCATGCAGAGGTTGAGGAATCTTGTCTTGAAACTCACCAAATTTGCTGAAGTCCAGACCACCGTTTTCATACACGACACTGCGCTCGGCAGTGTTCGGCCGATGAAGGGTGGCTTTGAAGTGGCTGAGAAACATCCCCAAATCCCAGGTCCAAAAGGCCGTGTAGGTAAGATAGTCTCCTTTGGCAGGGGGAGTGGCCACCACGGTGGTGTTGATGCCCATGGCGCTGATCTGGTTGACCATCTCCGTCTGAAAGTCATCCATGAACACATCGCTGTTGTTCACGACGGCCAGTTGCTTGACCGGCGGATTCCGCAAAGGGCCGGAAGCAGTGATTGATTTGCACTGGCACAGAAGCAAACACGAGAAAACAACGAGGAAGAGCTTGCACATAAATTCCACGGATCTGTAGCAGGGCTCGGCGAATCTTGGCAAAAAATCTTGCCCGCTTGTTATCATTGAGGCTCGCCAGTTAGAGTGACATGCTTTTCCCTGGAGAAGCAAGCGTCACCTAATTGCGTGATCCTCAATAGGTCCAGATCAGCATATCCTCCACTTGCGTGGGTTACATCCACACCGTCAGCGCCCGCCGCAGGTCCGGACCTGGCGTGACGTGAAAGGCCGGATCGAGCTCCAGGCGCGCCTTGCCACCGCTACCGTTGCGGCTGATCTCGATGAAGACGGGCAGGGTGCCTGGGTGCTGGGAAAGCACCTCCTCGATGCGCTCGAGGTCATTCACATCATGCTGCTTGGTGTTGAGGCGCAGGACGATGGGCTTGGGCGGTGGAGGCGGCGGCGGCGGCTTGGGCAGGGAGGGGTCCGGGTCGCCCGCGTTGCGAGGGCGGGCGGCCTTGGGCTTCAGCGGCGCGGCGTTGTTCAGCGTCACTCGGTTGCCATCCGTCTTCTGGTCCTTGCTGACACGGCAGCGCAGGGCCAGCACGGCACCATTGGCCAGCACGTCCTTGAGCTTTTCATAGTCGTCGCTCCAGCACATCATCTCGATCTGGCCGGTGAAGTCTTCAAAGCGGAAGGTGCCGAAGGGCCGGTTGTCCTTCTTGGAGTAGCGCACCTCGAGCTGGCTGAGGATGCCGGCGATGGAGATGGTCTGCGCCTTCTCCTTGGTGTCGATCTCCTCGATGGCGGCGATCTTGGTGAGCTTCGGCGAGTCAAAGTGGCCGCGGTAGCTGTCCAGCGGATGCCCGCTGACGTAGAAGCCGAGGAGCTCTTTCTCAAAGCCCAGCACCTCGTCCGTGCTCCACACCACCGCCGCCTCGTCTGGCTCGGTGTTTTTGCCGCCCTTCTTTTTGGTGGGCTTCTTGGTCAGCTCAAAGTCATCAAACAGCCCGCCCTGGCCGGACTTGCGGTCTTTCTGCATGGCGGCGGCGGAGGCCAGCACCTGCTCCAGCTTGGCGAACATGACGGCACGCAGCTCCCCGGTGAAGTCAAACGCGCCAGCCTTCACCAGGGCCTCCATGAGCTTCTTGTTCACCGCGCGGTTGTCCATGCGGGAGGCGAAGTCCTCCAGGCTGGTGTAAGGGCCGTTCAGGGCGCGTTCGGCGATGGCGGCCTCCATGGCGCCCTCCCCCACGTTCTTGATGGCGCTGAGGCCGTAACGGATGGAGTTGGGAATGGACTCGTCAATGACTGGCGGCGGCGGCGGTGGCTCACCCTCAGGCAGGGCGGCGGCAGCGGCCTGGGCCAGCGCCTTGGCCTTGTCTTTGGCGAGGCTCTTGCTGAATTCCGGCGCGAACTTGAGGGACGATTTGTTGATGTCCGGCGGCAGCACCTTGATGTCCATCTCGAAGCACTCGCTGACGAAATTCGCGATCTTGTCCGGATTGCTGATTTCGTAGCTGAGCACCGCGGCCATGAACTCCACGGGGAAGTTTGCCTTCAGATACGCCGTGCGGTAGGTGACGATCCCGTAGGCGGCGGAGTGGGACTTGTTGAAACCGTATTGGGCGAACTTTTCCAGCAAGTCGAAGACGGAATTCGCCACCTTGGCCTGGATCTCGTTCGTCTTGAGGCAGCCCTCCACGAAGATGAGTCGCTGGCGGGCCATCTCCGCCGCGTCCTTCTTGCCCATGGCTCGGCGGAGCAAGTCAGCCTGACCGAGGGAGAAGCCCGCCAGCAGGTTGGCGGCCTGCATCACCTGCTCCTGATAGACCAGAATGCCGTAGGTCTCCTTCGAGATCTTCTCCAGCAGCGGGTGCGAGTACTCCACCTGCTCCAGCCCTTTTTTACGCGCGATGTAGTCTGGAATAAACTGCATCGGACCCGGTCGATACAGGGCCAGAATAGCGATGATCTCCTCGATGGTGTCCGGGCCGAGCTGCTTGCAGGTGTTCACCATCCCACCAGATTCCATCTGGAACACGGCGACCGTTTCGCCACGCTTGATGAGATCGAAGGTGTTCTTGTCTTCCAGCGACGCGTCCGCCACCCGGAAGCCTTTGACGCGTTTGTCGATCCAGAACTCCGCCTCATGGATCACGGTGAGCGTCTTCAGGCCGAGGAAGTCCATCTTCAGCATGCCCAGCTCCGTGAGGGGCTTCATGGCATACTGGGAGAGGACGGCCTCTTCCTTGTCCCGTGTGAGCGCGATGTAGTTGTCCAGCTCGCTGGCGCCGATGACGACGCCCGCCGCGTGCACGCCGGTGCCGCGGGTGATGCCCTCCAGGAAGGTGGCGTGCCGCCAAAGCTCCTGCGCATTGCCGTCATTCTCCAGCTTCGCGGCGAGGTCCGGATTCTTCTTCACCGACTCCTCAAGGTCGATGTTGAGCTCGTTGGGGATCATCTTCGACAGCGCGTCGGAGTCGCCATAGCTCCAGCCGAGCACGCGGCCCA
>CAZPSQ010000213.1:0-10476 GCA_964588755.1 uncultured Prosthecobacter sp.
CCAGGCCCACCAGGAACTCGGCTGGGACAGCATTGAATCCCGTGCGGTGGAGCTGGACGGCGTGAAGGGCAACCTGCATGAGATTCCGGACGCGCTGTTCGACCAGGTGGTGGCGCGGCTGGAGGAGAAAAACATGAAGATCAGCGGCTTCGGCTCGCTCATTGGCAACTGGGCCAAGAAGATCACGGATGACTTCAGCATCACGGAGGCGGAGATCGGCCGCGCGATCCCGCGCATGCAGCGCCTGGGCGCGAAGCTAATCCGCGTGATGAGCTACGCGGTGTGCAAGGACGAGGGCGGCAAGGACCTGGAGGAGCAGTTTGCCCCGGAGCGCATCAAGCGCATGAACGAGATCAACAAGCGCTTTGCCGACGCGGGCCTGACTGTGGTGCATGAGAACTGCATGAACTGGGGCGGCATGAGCCCGACGTACGTGCAGCGCATGGCCGAGGCGGTGCCGGGCATGAAGTGGGTGTTTGACACGGGCAATCCGGTCTTCATCGACGACCGTGACAAGCCGGGCTCCAAGCAGGACTCCTGGGAGATGTACCAGGCGGTGAAGCCCTTCATGGCCCATGTGCATGTGAAGGACGGCATCTGGGACAAGACCAAGAACGACGCTGTGTACACCTTCCCCGGCGAGGGCGAGGGCCAGACCGAGCGCATCATGAAGGACCTGGTGGACACCGGCTACTCCGGCTACATCAGCATCGAGCCGCACGTGGCAGTGGTCTTCCACGGCGCGGGCGCGGCGGACAATCTTTCCCCCGAGCAGAAGGCGAAGGAGCAGTACGACAGCTATGTGAAGTACGGCCGGATGCTGGAGGCGATGCTGACGAAGCTCGGCGCGAAGCTGGGCTAAGCTGAAGCAAACATCTCAAATGTCAGGGGGCGGGCAAGTCGAGAGACTGCCCGCCTCTTTTTGTTGGGGGGCTTGCTTTTCACACCTCGAACACACCGCTGCCGCCGGAGAGGAAGACCTCCCAGTCGCGAACCTTGTGGTGGTTTTTGATGAGGTGGGTGACGGGGAGCTCGCGCGGGACGAAGGGGCGGCGGAGGAGCTTCAGGCCGGCCTCCTCAGGAAGCTTGTTTCCCTTGCGGCTGTTGACCCTCCGGTCGGCGAGGACACAGTTTTCCCAGGAGCTGGCACCGCCCCGGGAGATGGGGACGATGTGGTCGATGTTCCCCTCATGAGGGCGGAGCTTGCGGCCGGTGTACTGGCACATGCCACCGTCGCGCTCCCAGATGGCCTTGGCACAGAATTTGGGGCGGCGTTTGGGCACTTTGTCAAACCGGGCGAGGACGAGCACGGAGGGGACGCGCACAGGACCATTGACGGTGCCGATGCTGTTGTCCCCGGAGCGCACCTCCAGCAGCAGCCAGTCCTCCCAGGTGACGGGGCGCATGTCCCCGGCTTCGTGGATGTCGAGCGCGGTGGCGTTTCCTGCGGCCATCATGCTAAAGGCCTCGATCGGAGTTTTCGAGTCGATGGCCTGCCAGTGCCTGTTGAGCACCAGTACGGTAGTTTTCGTCAACACTTCGTTCATGCACAGCTCCTAACGTGTTTGTTGGAATTTCGGCACGAAGGAGGACCGCCTTTGGCGACCGTTCCTCGGTGTTGGACGGACATGCTGGCGAGCCTTGGCGGTTTGCCAAGTGGCAAGATTGTAGCGATGCGGCGGTGTCCGACCTGCCCTGTCGGACCACGGATTTCACGAATGGCACGGATATGTACGGAGGCGGAATTGGGGAAACCGCGGATTTCGCGAATGAACGCGGATAAGCCCCAAGGCGGATTCATCTGCGTTTATCCGCGCCATCCGCGGTTGAATGGTTGGGATTTGCGGAATGGAAACCACAGACTCCACGAATGGCACGGATGGGATCCTGATCAGATCTGTCCGTGTCATCCGTGGTTTAATCAGGGACCACGCTAGCCGTTGCTGTGAGAGGCCAGGAACATGTCCCAGTCACGCACGCTGTGGACGTTGCGGATGAGGAAGGTCACGGGCATCTCACGGGGAACAGCGGGCTGGCGGAGCAGCTTGAGGCCGGCCTCGGCGGGGAGTTTGCTGCCTTTGCGGCTGTTGATCTTGCGATCGGCCAGCACGCAATTTTCCCAGGAGGTGGGTCCACCACGGGAAAGGGGCACGACGTGGTCGATGTTCCCTTCGTGCGGACGAAGCTTGCGGCCGGTGTACTGGCACGTGCCACCGTCGCGCTCCCAGATGCCGCGCACGCCGAATTTCGGACGCTTTTTGGGCACTCTGTCGTAACGGGCGAGGACGAGCACGGAGGGCACGCGGATGGGGCCGTTGACGGTGCCGATGGCGTTGTCCCCTTCCCGCACGGGCAGGGTCAGCCACTCCGCCCATGTGACGGGGCGGATGTTCCCATCAGTCGCGATGTCGAGCGCTGTGGCACCACCGCTGGTGATCATGCTGAAGGCCTCCATGGGCGTCTTGACGCCGATGGCCTGCCAGTTCCGGTTGAGGATGAGCACGGTGGTTTTGGTGAGGTGTGAGCTCATGGATGCGCGGGGTGTCAGGGTGGGCACGCGGCTCCCTGGAACGCAGCGGTGTTCGTTCTTGGAAGGGATGATGAGCCCCCTGATGGATGTCAGGCGCGCAAGGCAGGGCGGGCGGCTCTGGCGATGGAGCGGCGCTCCTCCATCTGCGCGATGAGGGCCTGCTTGCGGCGGACGGCTTCATCTGTGCTGCGGTAGAGGCCGCCCGAAAGCGTGGGGGTGGGCGCGGCTGTGTCTGCGCGAGGATTTCTGGGCGGGAGATTGAACTTCATGTTTGAGAAGAGCGGGGAGTGATGGAGCTGGGCGATGAAAAAACGCGTGCGGCATGTGATGCACATGCCGCACGCGCGGGGGGATGAACTGCGTTTGTTTGGAGCGGAGCGGATCAGTCCAGGAAGGCGAGGCTGGCCATGGAGGGCGCCTCGTGCTCCGTGTTCATGATCACGCGGTGCCAGTCGTGCAGGACGATGGTGGCGTGGTCGGGATGACGGACAGCCCCGCGTGCGTACACGCCAGGGTTCCGCTGCATCTGCCGCCAGGACCAACGTTTCGCCGCAGGGTGGCTGTTGATCAGCCGCTGGTACTGCGATGTGGTCAGTCTACGTGGATGCTTTTCGCACACGTAAACCGTCTCGCCGCCGGTGCGGTAAACCTGCTCGATGAGGTGCGGCTTGCTGCCACGCCCCCGCGAGATGGGTTCCCGGTTCAGGATGAGCCGGGGATCCAAGGCCAGGGATGTCTCCACGGGCACAAAGAACCACTCACCCTGGCGGCGGAAGGCCCCATTGTGACGAGAGCTGGCCTGGCGGGCGCTGAGGCCTTTGCGGGCCTGGGCATGGCGCACTGGCAGCGGCTTGAGCGCCTCCTTGGCCTGCACCACGGTGGATGCGGTGCCAGGAATCGCGGCGACAAACCATTCACGCTCATCATGACCACAGAGGAAGCGGTCCTTGCGACCACGGCTGCCTTCGCTTTTCGCGAGCAGCAGCAGATGGCGGTCTGCCGCCTGCTTTTGCAGCAGGGAGAAGTCCACCTTCGCCAGTTCCGCCTCCGATCCGCGCAGGGCAAAGAACTGCCCATGGCGGTCGTGGCCGATGTCGAGCGCATAACCTGTGGGATCGCCCCACCGGGAGGCCGGAGCCTCCAGACGCAGGCGCGCACCGATGGATGCAAACGCTCGTTCAAGATGTTCGAGTTTCATAAGGAATCATCGAATCATCATCCGCACGATCTGCCCCGTGAGGGGCACGCTGGGCGGATGTGACAGCGATCTTCCGAACAATGGATGAGGCCGGCTGGAAGATGCGCCGGCTAGTTAGGTTTGGTTTTCATGGGATGAGGAATTGAGGAAATGGGATGCATGGAAATGGTCGGTCCACAGGGACATGCACCCTGCTATGCCGGTTAAAAGCCGGCTGCTTCGCTGTCTAAGCTTTGGACCGTAGAGAGAGAGAAGAAGAACCAACGCGGGACTCGCACCTGCACTGGTGACGCTCTCGACGCCGTGTTGATGCTATTGGGCCACGCGGGCTTTGAACTGGATATGAAAATGGCAGGACGAGGCTGAGACCACCCCTCGTCCGCTGCTCCTTTGGGGCCATTATCCACCGGTTTGCGGCCGGGGGTTCTGCCCTTGTCCACTCCGCCGGGCGAAGTAGAACAGCATGGCTGCCTTTGTTGAAGTGTGGCGTCTCACTTGTCGCATGTCGTCTGTCGGCGCTTCACCTACCACCGACCTCTTCGGCCGTTCAGGGGAGCTGCCCCTTATGTGCGGATTCACACCATCCACGACATCTGCGTCTCCATGACGACCACGATTTGCGACCGTGATCGCCCGCTTGCGCGGGAGGCCTGGGCTTGCATGGGCTGTCCGTGATTGCTCACGGCACGAGGGTTTTCAGGCACCCTCGCCTCTGATCGGCTCACGCCGACTGTCGGGGCCATGCCCCCGCCTGTGTTCTGAGTTCCCCCACGGCACAGGCGCTCCGTTGGTTAAAAGTTGATTGTTTTGAAAGTGGCAACCCTGGCGGGATTCGAACCCGCAGTTATCCGATAGAAAGCCGGATGTCCTGGCCAGTTAGACGACAGGGTCGTTGGAATGGAAAATGGCGGAACGTCGAGGGCATGCTCCCCATGCCGCGCGAGGGCGGCACGATCTCGTTAGCAACGAGCCCCGGCACGCTGGTCCGGTTGGCGTTCCCTATTGAAAAATGCTGCGGTGCCGTCTGGGCAAACTTCGTCGCTAGGCACCATGGATCTTGGGGGCTGCTGACCAGACAGGATGGATTGGCACCCCAGAAAGAAGTTTCGCCTCCAGCCTCCACGTTCGAAGCGCAGCGCTCTATACACTGAGCCACGAAGACATTGAAAAAATGGTGCCGCGCCTTGGATTTGAACCAAGACTCGCTGAGTTCTGAGCTCAGTGCCTCTGCCATTGGGCTAGCGCGGCGTGTTTGACGGAAGGGTGAGATGTCAGAAGTAAGAGGTTAGAAGACCTCGGTGCATAATGGCGACGTGCCAGTCCCCTCTGACTACTCACGTCTCACTTCTAACTGCCTTGCTGAAACGAGTGGCCCTGGATGGGTTTGCGGCTCCTGCCGCTGTGCAGCCTCTGCTCCGCACCTCATGAAAGTGCGCTGTCGCGCACGGCGCTGCACCATCAACACTGCGCTTCAAAGGCGCATGCTCTGCTGGTTGAGCTACAGGGCAGTTTTGTTTGGTTTTTGAAATGGTCGGTCCGGCTGGATTCGCACCAGCACCCTCCGGGTTATGAGCCCGATGCTCTGCTGTTAAGCTACAGACCAATGGGTTGATGAAAATGGTCGGATACCCCGGTGCTGCCCCAGGCTCTCTTGCTTACAAGGCAAGCGAGTGCTGCTGGCTCTCCTGTGTCCTATATGAAAGAATCCTGCAGACGAGGTTTACGGCTGGGTGGCCCAGGCATTGGCGTGTGCGCTTCCCGGTTCCACAGGAACCAGGCTACTTTTAAAATGGTCGGATACCCCGGTGCTGCCCCGGGCTACCCTTGCTTCCAAGGCAAGCGAGTGCTGCTGGCTCTCTCGTATCCGATGTTGGAGGTTAAAACCAGGTGGGATGGATGCTGTAGGCACCTGACCTGGCGTGTGCGCTACCCGGTTCCACAGGAACCGGGCTACTTTAGAAATGGTCGGATACCCCGGTGCTGCCCCGGGCGGGACTTGGTCCCAAACCAAGCGAGTTCTCTGGCTCTCTCGTATCCGATGAAATGAAAAAGGAGTGGTCCGGAGCGGGATTCGAACCCGCGTTCTCCTTGCTGACAACAAGGCGCTCCCAGGCTATCACCCGGACCATGATGGACGTGCGCCCCAGACTCGCACTGGGTAGGGTGGACTTGCAAACCACCGGCTCGACGACTTCGCCTTGCGCACGTTTGAATCTCTTTGAAATGGTTCCCTCAGCCGGTTCTGCCCCGGCACCGTCTCGTCCACAACGAGGAGTGCTGCGATTACACCATGAAGGAGGTCTTAAATTCAATGACTGACCTGATTGAAAAAAGTGGATCCTCCGGCGGGAGTTGCACCCGCATGGGGCTGTTTACGAGACAGGTGCCTTGCTGGACCGGCCACAGAGGAATCTGAAAATGGTGCGGCATGTCGGTGCTGCCCCGACGCGCCCGGTTTGGAAGACCGGCATGCTTGCTGTTACATCAATGCCGCAATTGTTTGTTTGGAAAGTGGTCGCTGGAGTTGGTAGCGCGCCAACCTCGTCGGATTTTCAACCCGCTGCTCATCTGTCTGAGCCATCCAGCGTTCTGTTTTGTGTGAAGATGAAAGATGTTCCTCGGCGTGGTGACGCTCCACGGTCTTCCAGTTATCAACCGGGTGCTCTGCTGTTGAGCTACAGAGGGATTTGAAATTGGCGGAGCACCAGAGAGTCGCACTCTGGACGCCTTCATGGGGCGCAGCGGTTTTCGAGACCGTTTCCTCGTCTGTGCCGGACGTGCTCCTTTGAAAAATTTGTGTTCCAACAGACTGTGCGAAGCTTGAGAGGCGATGATTGATCACCGCTCCTTCATCGTGAAAGCCGCCTCTTCGACCGCACTGCTATTGACCATCGCTTATCTGGGCTTCATCAGCCTGGGGCTGCCTGACACACTGATCGGGGTGGCCTGGCCTTCGGTACGGGATGGTTTTGGCAGACAGCAGGCGGACATGGCGTGGATCTTCTTTGGCACTGGGGCCAGCTACTTCCTTTCCGGCCTGTTTGCCGGGCGTTTGCTGAACAAGGTGGGCGTCGGCGTCCTGCTGGCAGGCAGCAGCGTGCTGGTGGCAGCGAGCGGTTTTGGCTATTCGGCAGCACCTTTTTGGTGGCTGTTTGCCTGCTGCTCCCTGCTGCATGGGCTGGGCTCGGGGGCGATCGACACGGGACTGAACCACTATGTGGCGAATCACTTCTCCGCACGGCACATGAACTGGCTGCATGCCTGCTACAGCGTGGGGGCCACACTGGGACCGCTGATCATGACCTCGATGCTGACGAGCCTCGGTTCCTGGCGGGCTGGGTATGTGACGGTGGCCTCGATCCTTCTGCTGCTGACGATCCTGTTTGCACTGACACGACATCTTTGGGATTCGCCGGCTGAGCCAGATGCAGTTCCAAACGCTGTTCCCACGCCGGATGAGCCGCCAATGGGCATGCGGCAGGCGCTGCAAAGCATGGCTGTGTGGCTGCAGATCGTGCTGTTTTTCATCTACACCGGCCTGGAGGTCACAGTGGGCCAGTGGAGTTTCACCCTGCTGACCGAGTCGCGCGGCGTGGACAAGGAAACGGCTGGACTGTGGGTCACGCTATACTGGGCAAGCCTCACTGCGGGCAGGGTACTTTTTGGGTTTGTGGTGGAGCGCATGGGGATCGACCAGCTGCTGCGGCTCAGCATGCTGGGCCTGGTGGCGGGGCTGACGCTGTTTGCCTTGAATGTGTCGGCACCGCTTTCTGCTCTTGCATTGGCGCTGACAGGGCTGGGGCTGGCCTCCATTTATCCATGCCTCATGACACGCACACCACAGCGGCTGGGCAAGGCGCGGGCGGCGCATGCCATCGGCTTTCAGGTCAGCTCGGCGATGATTGGTGCCGCGCTTTTCCCCAGCGCCTGCGGCTGGCTGGCCCAACGCTCCGGCCTGGAGGTCGTGGCTGCCGTGGCCCTGGGCATGGGCGCCATATTGCTGGTGCTGCATGAGGTGCTTCTGAGGTCGGACACGAAAACAACACAGCATGGATGAACTGGCTCCCCAACGTGGAATCGCACCACGACGATCGGCGTAACAAGCCGACAGGCTACTTTACCTCACTGGGGAATCATGATGGTGGACGAGGACGGTAATGCTCCGTCTCCTGCTGAGGGCCACTCAGCCGTGCGCCTTGTACACTACTCTCCCATGTTTGAAGTTGGTTGCAGGGGAGGGAGTTGCACCCACCAAGACCGGCTTATGAGACCGGTCAGAGCTCTGGCTCTCCCTGCTGTTTGAAAAGGAAAAAGGAAGAAAGACCCACGAAGAGCACGGGGACTGCCACGGCGGGCCGTCCTGCGGCATATGAAGTTGTTGCCGTGCGCCCCGTGTTTCGTGGGCATGATCTAAAGTGGTGCGGCGTCACGGTAATGCTCCGTGTGGTCTCTCTCGAGCTCCGGGGTTACAGTCCGGACCGTCTCTTTAGCGGGCTACCACCGCACATGAATGAATGTTCTATTGATGAAAGGAAATTGGCACGGCGGGTGGGTATCGCGCCCACATCTTCAGGATTTGGAATCCTGCGCATTGCTTGTCTGCCACCGCCGTATCTCTATTGAAGCCGTTCGGCCATCCAGGGGCGCAGAGGCGGCCTTTCACCACTCCTCCCACAGAGTTTAACACACCACTGCTGCCACTCTCTGCGCCCTTGGATGGCAGATCGAATCCAGGTTTATTTGGACCGACCTGCCATCAATAGAACGAACACCGCTGCCACGCGCGGGACCGGGCTTTCACTCGGTCGCTGGCGTCGCACCCGCAGGTCTTTCACGGCGGATGTTTCGGTGTTTATGGCACACCTCCCAGGGAAGCCTTTTGGTGCTGTGAAATGGGGACAAAAATCCCCCGCATTCCTCGCCTCGGCGTAGGAATTTGCTGTATTCAAAGACGGCTTCGGTTGACATTGGATAGGAGAGTGCAAACCTGCATTCAGGTCTTGCTCTGGCATCTCAAATGGCTCCTCTCGGAGTCAGCCTTGGCGGCCTTGCCCCGGTGTCCGCTGCAACGGATGCCGGGGTTTTTCATGCTGTGCGGGGCTCAGCCGTGACGGCTGACGTATGATTTCTCAATAGGGTCGGGTAAAACGGGGTGACGGGTTGGGCTCAGATGAACAACAAAAAGCCCTGCTGACCGGGTGGGCGAGCAGGGCTGCGTTCGAAAAAGGTGTTTTCGGTGCCTATGAGGGCGCTTGCGCGTCCTGCTCGCTGTGGTTGTTTGCCAGGGTGGGCAGACTCCAATCCATGCCTGCGTATGAAAAGGCCACGGAGCCTCTCAAACCGACACACGGAATCCCGCCCTGACGCTCGAGGAGCGCCTTGATGCGGTTGTGATGTGTGCGGTTTGTTTTCATGACTTGTTTTGAAGGTAACGGATATTGGCACGGCCTCCTTGGACCGTCAACAGCAAAATTGAAATTTTTCTTAGCCGCCCGATTTCGGAGAAGCTTTTCATCCCTAGGCTGGCTTAAGGAAGAATTTCCACCTCATGGAAACGCTGTTTCCAGCGCCTTCACATTGGCCTGCATGACGGTCATGAAGTCGCCGCTGTCTGGCACATTGCCGCAGGGGTCGAAGACCACGCTCTTGATGCCGATGAGATCCAGCTTCTCGACGCTCTCCTTGGCGGGCTCTCCCTCCCAGATCATCCAGCGCGCGCGATGTCCGTTCAGCGTGGCATTGAGGTCTGCCATGGCCTTGTCATCTGGCACTGTCTCAGGCTCCCACAGCACGGCGCGCAGGTTCAGGCCATAGCGGCGGGCGAGGTAATGATAGACGGGATGTGAGGCGACCAGCGGCTGGTTGACCAGACGACGGCTGAGGCTGCTCATGCGCTGGTCGAGGGTGTCCAGCTCATCCACCAGCGCCTCGGCATTCTTTTCGATCGTGTCTTTTGCCGCCGGCACCAGCTTCACCAGCGCATCGCGCACGGCTTTGGCCTGCAGGGAGGCCTGCTTGAAGTCGATCCAGGTGGTGAAGGCGGTGCCGCTGTGGCTGTGCTCACCAGAGGGGCCGTGGCTGTGGGTGACGGCGTCGGTGACGACGATGAGGTTGTTGGCAAAGGCTGCGGAGGTGTCCACCACCTTTGACTCCGGCAGCGTGACCTTGTCCGCCCACTTGGAGTATGTCGCACCATTCATGAGGATGATGTCCGCGCCTTGGAATGCGGCGATGGCCGCCTCGTCCGGCTGCCAGAAAGCAGGGTCGCCATCCTTGGGGGCGAGGAACCTCACCTCCACAGCATCTCCGGCGATGCGCTGGGCAAAGTATTGAAGCGGATAGTTGGCCACGAGCACCTGCGGCTTGCCGGACTTCGGGGCCTCGGCAGTTGTGGCGGCGGCGGCAGGCGCAGAGGGAGAAGACGGCTCCGCAGGTTTTTGTTCAGAGGACTCTTTTTTGCAGCTGACGATGACCAGGGTGATGGCCAGGCAGGAGAGGAGAAGGCGGGCTTTCATGTGAAGGGGGGGATTGCAGTCGGAAAAGGGAGAAATGTAAATGGCAAAAGAGGGCGCTCAACCATCGAGCCTAAACTCACTACGCTCCAGCAGGCCAGTCAAGGCGCGGCGATAGGGCGCTGGCATGGGGGTGGCATCAATTTGTCCAAACGGGATGATCCGGTGGGTCTCCGGCCACGTGGGCAGGCCCAGAGGGGCCTCATGCACCCAGAGGGTGACTTTGTAGCGGGTGA
>CAZPSQ010000214.1:0-10307 GCA_964588755.1 uncultured Prosthecobacter sp.
GCTCCTTGAGGCCGCGCAGGATGGCGATGGTGTCCTCCACGCTGGGCTCGCCGACCATGACGGGCTGGAAGCGGCGTTCGAGGGCGGGGTCTTTTTCGATGTATTTGCGGTATTCGTCGAGGGTGGTGGCGCCGACGCAGCGCAGCTCGCCACGGGCAAGCTGGGGTTTGAGCAGGTTGCCAGCGTCCATGGCGCCCTCCGCCTTGCCTGCGCCGACGATGGTGTGCAGCTCGTCGATGAAGAGGATGATCTCGCCCTCGCTGGAGGTGACTTCCTTGAGGAAGGCTTTGAGGCGTTCCTCGAACTCGCCGCGGAACTTGGCTCCGGCCATCATGCCGCCGAGGTCCATGCTGATGAGGCGTTTGCCCTTGAGTGAATCCGGCACGTCTCCGGCGACGATGCGGCGCGCGAGGCCCTCGGCGATGGCGGTCTTGCCGACGCCGGGCTCGCCAATGAGCACGGGGTTGTTTTTGGTGCGGCGGCTGAGGACCTGCATGACGCGGCGGATTTCCTCGTCGCGGCCGATGACGGGGTCGATCTTGCCTGCCTTGGCGCGGGCGGTGAGGTCGGTGCCGTATTTTTCGAGGGTCTGGTATTTGCCCTCGGGGTCCTGGTCCACGACGCGCTGGCTGCCGCGCACGGCGGCGAGCGCCTTGGAGACGGTGTCGTAGTTCAGCCCGGCCTGCTTGAGGAGGTCGGCCACCTCTGTCTTGGTTTTGAAGAGGGCGAGGAGGACGTGCTCGACGCTGAGGTATTCGTCCTTGAGCTTTTTCTGCTCGTCTTCGGCCTTGGTCATGAGCTCGCGGAACTCATTGGAAAGGTAGAGTCCGCCGGAGCCGCCGCTGACCTTGGGCTGGCGTTCGAGGAGGCTGGCGAGCTGGGATTTGAGATGGGAGATCGCGCCGGGATTCACGGCGGCTTTTTCAAAAAGGGGAGTGGCAATGCCGCCGTCCTGCTCCAGCAGGGCGGTGAGGAGGTGGGCGGCCTTCAGCTCCTGGCTTCCGTGACGGGTGGCCACCGACTGGGCGGCATTGAAGGCTTCTTGAAGTTTAATGGTAAATTTTTCAGGGTTCATAGGTTGGGAGGCGAATTAAAAAACTCTTCCATTGCTGAAATCGTGCCACAGGCATGGGCTGGCCTCCACTTCATTGATCCATCGTGAGTTGGGTGGACGTGCGCGTCTTTTGGCCTGCGGTCAGGAGTGGCAGGGTGTCGCAAATGTGACGTGTTCTTTGCGCCGGGGCGTCACTTACGGTGGTCGGGACTTTCCGTGCTGGCCCCGCCACCGATGGTCTCATCGCCAAGGTCATAGCCCGCCATCTCCACCTCGCCATGGCGCATCTTTTTCTTGGCCATGGCGACGGAGATCCACTGGAATTCCTCGCTGTTGTCGAGGAGGACCTTGAGGACCATGGTCAGCGGAACGGCGAGGAACATGCCGAGGGGCCCCCAGAGCCAGCCCCAAAAGATGACGGAGAGGATGATGACCAGGGGGGAGATGCCGAAGCGGTTTCCGAGCATGGTGGGCTGCACGAAATTATCGAGGACGAAATTGATGCCGCCGTAGCCGATGCCGACGATGACGGCGTGCATGGGGCCGCCCTGGACCAGGGCCTCGACAATGGCGGGGAGGGAGGCGGCCGTGCTGCCGACTGCGGGGATGAAATTGAAAAGGAAGGCGAGAAGCGCCCACAGCAGGGGGTAGTGGAGGTCGAAGAACCAGCACCAGAAGCCAGCCATGACGCCGGTGAGGGCGCTGATGAGGGTTTTGACGCCCAGATACTTCTGGATGTCGGAGGCGCTGCGCATGAGGCCGGTGAAGTCGGGCCCGCCGGAGCGGTTGACGGCCTGGAGGCGGCTCTGGGTGCCCTGGGCCTCCATGAGGATGAACATCATGACGATCAAGGTCATGATGAGGCTGCCGAAGACGGTGGCGAGGGTGCCGAATGTGGTGCCGAGGAAGCCGCCCAAGGTCTTGACCACGTCCTGCTGGGTGGCGTAGCCAAAGATGGTGTTCCAGTCGAAGATGCCAGCCACAAGGTTTTTGGCGTCGTCCACGCCCTTGGCCTCCAGCCATCCGGCAAAGTCAGTGACGTAACGCTGCACGCCGCGGAGGTAGCGCGGGAGGTCTGCCCAGAAGCTGATGAGCAGGCGGATGCCCACGGTGAGGAGGCCGGCCAGCAGGCCGAGGTTTACCAGCATGGTGATGCCGAGCGCGAGCACCGACGGCACGCTGTGCCTGCGCAGCCACCGGACGAGAGGGTAACTGAGCACGGCGAGGAAAAAGCCGTACACGACGGGAACGAGCACCCCGGCGGCGACTTTCATGCCTGCCAGGACAACGAACAAACAGGCAAGTGTGACCACGGCCTGGGAACCTTTCCGCCCCCAGTCCACCGTGCTTTCTTGCTCCTGAAACAGCGACATTGGCGTGCCATGCCGCAAAATCGACACTGGCTCAAGCTTTTCCATGCGATATAAACAGGCATGAAAATGACACTGCATCGACTCCTGGGGCTGCAACCGGCAGCCGTGTTTGGCGATTCGGGCCGTGGCGGCGGCGGCATCGGCTGCAACCCGCGCATCCTGATGGGCCTGCTGATCATCGGGGGCTACATGGCGTACCACTGGTTTGCCACGACGGAGTATCAAAACGAGTTCACCGGGCGGAAGCAGACGCTGGCGATTTCGACGCCGGAGGAGGAGGTGGCGCTGGGGCTTCAGTCCACGCCGCAGATGATCCGGGAGAGCGGCGGGCTGTCCCGCGATGCGGCGGGGCGTGCGCTGGTGGAGAAGGTGGGGGCGAAGCTGCTTTCCTCCACAGCGGCGCGGCAGACGCCGTACCAGTTCAAGTTTCACCTGCTGGCGGACAACCGGACGGTGAACGCCTTTGCGCTGCCGGGCGGGCAGATTTTCATCACGGAGGCGTTGTTTCGGCGGCTGAAGTCAGAGGACCAACTGGCGGGCGTGCTGGGGCATGAGATGGGGCATGTGGTGGGCCGGCACTCCAATGAGCAGATGGCGAACAGCCGGCTGTGGAGTGGGATCGCGCAGGGGATCGCGGTGATGACCTCCGACGGCAGCAACAACTCGGGGGCCTACATCGGGCAGATGGTGGCGAAGTACAAGGTGATGAAGTTCAGCCGGGATGATGAGCTGGAATCCGACGCGCTGGGGGTGCGGTTCATGATCCAGGCGGGGTACAATCCGGAGGCGCTGATCGGGGTGATGGAGATCCTGGCCGAAGCCAGCGGTGGTGGCGGCGGGTCGGACTTCATGAGCTCGCACCCCAGCCCGGACAACCGGATGGAGAAGATCCGGGAGGTGATTGCGAGGGAGCGGCAGAGGGCGCTGCGATGAGGTGGGGGTGGGTTGGACAGGATTAACGGGATTTTAGGATTGTGCAGGATTCGAAGGGGGCGGAGGCGGGTTTGTTGGTTGGCAAAATGATGGTCGGAGAGGGGGAATCGGAGCCTGGCCTGTCGGGAAGTTCGGCGAAGGGCGTTGTTGTGCTTATGCTGTTGCATGCGCCGAACCTTCCTGACCTACGACGAGGCGGCGTGCCTTGCTTCGCCAGGTACGGCCAGACTGCGAATCCAGCCTTTGAAGGAGTGTCCTTGATGCTTGCTTCTTCTTGGCAGGTTGGCGGATTCAGGTGTCGAAACTCGCATGCCACTTCGCCGCAAAGTTTGATGCAGGATCTCTGTCCAACCTTGGCAGGCGGTCCACCTGGAGGCCGTCCTTGAAGAAAAATGCCTCTCCACAGCCGTGCTTCGGCCCGTCGAGTTTTGAATCGATCTCTCGTGTGAGCGTGTCCACGTTGAGCACCCAAACAGGCACTTCGCGTTTGAGCTGGTTTAGCCTGGCAGAATACGCTTGGAGCGCCACGTGGGAGGGCGCGCTCCAGGCTGCGAACAGAATAATGACGCCTCGATGGATGGCTGCCACGTCAAACGCTGACGAATCCTCGATGAGCACAACACGCTCCTTCGGACACTGCAGGCATCTGGACACTGTTTCGGAAAATGTCATGTTATTGACCAAAAGGGTTTTGATATGCGGGAGTGCCCGTGCGGCCCTCTCTTCCTCTAATCTACTTTGTAGCGGTGGTCACACAATACCAGGCCTGAATGGCAGGCGGCTAGCCGGGGCTTCGCGAGCTTGAACGACAAAGGGGGTGGACGGAGTGAGGCGCAGGTGACGGAGTGGCGTGCAGACGCTGCTGGTGAGCGCGGCATGTGGCGGAGGCGCTGGGTTTGCTTTCCTGAGGGATGGCCGGATACTCTTGGGCTGCATGACGTAACTCCTTTGGGGTTGACCCGAAGGAGGCTTGTGGTTTTGCAAAGAGCTTCCGTCACAGGACGCGGGACGTGGTGCCGGCCGGCAGTCGAGGTGGGTGTGGAGTGGGCGGGGGCCTCTTGCGCTCCTGCCGGAGCGCGACCTTCGGTCTGTGGGTGGTGTGGTGGCATCTGTCTGGTGGTTCTCGGTCGCTGCGCTCGTCAGAGCGTGGAGGACGGGGGGCGTCTTGCGGACCGCATTCTGGCGAATGCAGCTACTGCGCCTGCCTTCACGCGTCCTGGTTTAGGGCGCCAGGCCGAGGGGGCGGTTTTCGGTGCCTTTGACGTTGGTGAGGGTGTCGCCGAGTTCTTGGCGGATGGGTTCGGCGAGTTTTTGGAGGCGTGCGACGATTTCGGGGTGGTCGGTGGCGATGTTGCGGGTCTCGCCTGGGTCATTGTCGAGGTCGTAGAGGGCGAGGCCGGTGTGCTCGACACGGTAGCCGTGGCGGGAGGCGATGCCGCTGATGCCGCTCTGGGTGATGGCCTTGGGCTTCATCTTGCCGTATTGCGCGGGCTTGCCGTCGCGGCCGGGCTGGCCGTCCACGGTGATGTAGGGGTGGGGGAAGTGGAGCTTCCACTGGTGGCTGCGGACGGCCTGGAGCTCGTCGCCGCCGTAGAAGATGAGGGCTTCATGCGGGGAGGTGGCGCCTGCCTTGCCTTCGAGGAGGGGGAGGATGTCGAGGCCGTCGATCTTTCTGGCGGGGAGTTTTGCGCCGATGAGGCTGGCGAGGGTGGGGAGGAGATCGATCTCCATGACGGGCTGGTCGCAGGTGCCGCCCTCCGGGACGTGGCCGGGCCAGCGGGCGATGAAGGGGACGCGGACGCCGCCTTCAAAGGTGGTGAGTTTTCCCTCGCGGAGGGGAGTGGCGCTGCCGGCGTGGTGACCGTAGCTGAGGAAGGGGCCGTTGTCTGAGAAGAAGATGAGGAGGGTGTCGCGATCGATGCCGCAGCGGCGGAGGGTTTCCATGATCTGGCCGACGGATGCGTCGAGCTCCTGGACCACGTCGCCATAGAGGCCGGCGGTGGATTTGCCGCGGAAGGCGTCGGAGGCGAAGATGGGCACGTGGGGCATGACGTGGGGGAGGTAGAGGAAGAAGGGGCGGCTTTTATGGCGCTCGATGAAGGCGGTGGCGCGGTCGGTGAAGCGGCGGGTGAACTGGCTCTGGTCGGGGTCTGTCTCGATGACTTTGAGCCCATCATAGAAGGGCAGGGGAGGCATCTCCTTGGCCAGGGAGGGGTGGAACTTGCTGTTGTCGTTGGAGTAGGGGATGCCGAGGAATTCGTCGAAGCCGTGACGGAGGGGATTGAAGGCGGGATAGGTGCCGAGGTGCCATTTGCCAAAGGCGGCGGTGGCGTAGCCGGAGGTTTGGAGGAGCTCGGGGAGCAGGGTTTCGTCGGGGTGGATGCCTTCCCTGCTGGTGTGATTGAGGGCGCCCTGCATGCCGACGCGGTTGGCGTAGCAGCCGGTCATGAGGGCGGCGCGGGAGGCGCTGCAGACGGCCTGGGCGACGTAGAAGCTGGTGAACCTGGTGCCTTCGGTGGCGAGGCGGTCGATGTGGGGAGTTTTGATTTTTTCCGCGCCGAAGCAGCCGAGGTCGGCGTAGCCGAGATCATCGGCGAGGATGATGATGACATTGGGGGGGCGCGGGGCGGCGGTGGCTGATGACAGGGCCAGGAGGAAGGCAAGCAGGAGGCGCATGGGCGCATGGTGACAAAGCGCGGGGTGGGTGGCGAGAAAGTTTTGCGCGGAACTGCCGCGGTGCTTGCCACGACAGGTGTTTCCTGGCAGAAACGGGGGGAATGATCTGGCGTGTGGCGGCAGTTTTGGCGGTGCTTTTCTGGACGGTGATGTCCGGGCTGCTGCTGCGTGATGTGTATTTCCCGGAGGCGTCGCGGTTTGCGGTGGTGCCGCCGAAGGTGGTGCTGGATCTCTTCCTGCGGCAGTCGGACGCGTTTGGGAGCACGCTGCATCTTTACCGGCACCAGGAGAAGATCGGTCATGCGAGCTTTCAGATCAGCCGGCGTGGGAAGGCGGGGGCGGAGGTGGTGTATGATGTGCTGGCGCGCGGGGTGGTGGAGGAGGCGCTGCCGGAGAAGAACGCGCTGCGGACGGTGGCGACGTGGAATGTCTCCTGCGTGGTGGCGGATGCGGAGCGGTGGCAGCACCTGGCGGTGGCGGCGGACCTGCCGGAGCATGAGGTGAGCATGAGGATGGCGTGGAGCGAGGACGAGCCGACGCCGGATGTCACTGTGAAGCAGGGCGGGCGGGTGGTGGTGGGCACGCAGGATGTGGCGATGCTGATGAAGCTGGGTGGCGGCAAGGACGGCGGGCTGGCGATGCTGACCATGCTGGGCGGGGGGCAGCCGGGGGTGGCTGCGCCGGCGCCGGCGGAGAGTGGAGCGACGCAACTGAAGGCGCGCGAGGGCATCCTGGTGCTGGCGGGCCGGGCGCGGAAGTGCTATGTGCTGATGCTGCCAGTGCTGGGGCAGCAGGAGGTGCGGATGATTTTCACGGAGGCGGGGGAGCTGGCGCGCATTGACCTGCCGGACGGCTACGCGCTGCTGGAGCCGCTGATCCATGGCCTGCAGGAGGGCCGCTTTGAGTGACCTGATTTGACCTGAACCCCTGGACGTTTGTTTGCATGATTGAGATCGAGAACCTGACGATGAACTATGGCGACCTGCGTGCGCTCGACGGGCTGAACCTGACGATCCGGCCTGGGGAGCTGTTTGCCTTTCTGGGGCCGAATGGCGCGGGGAAGACGACGGCGATGAAGCTGCTGACGGGGCTGATGAAGCCGGACGCGGGACGGGTGCGGCTGTGCGGGCATGACATCCAGAAGGACCCGCTGAAGGCTAAGGCGCTGCTGGGGTATGTGCCGGATGTGGCGGTGTTTTATGAGAAGCTGACGCCGGTGGAGTTCATGGAGTTTGTGGCGGAGCTGTTTGAGATGGAGCACGGGCATGCGGCGGCGCAGACGGACCGGCTGTTCACGCAGTTTGCCCTGCATGAGCACACGCGGCAGCGGATTGAGAACCTGAGCCATGGGACACGGCAGCGGCTGGCGATCGCGAGCGCGCTGCTGCATGATCCGGAGGTGTTTGTCATTGATGAGCCGATGGTGGGGCTGGACCCGATCCATGCGCGCACGGTGAAGCGGGAGATCAAGGAGCGGAGCCAGCGGGGGACGACGGTGCTGATGAGCACGCATCTTTTAAACATTGCGGAGGAGCTGGCGGACCGGATTGGGATCATCCATCACGGCAAGCTGATCGCGCTGGGCACGCTGGAGGAGCTGCGGCGGGAGCATGAGAAGCGGGGGCGGAGGCTGGAGGATATTTTTCTGAGCATGGTGGAGGAGGGGGAAATGGTGAAATCAGAATGACGAATGACGAATGAATGACGAAGGCTGGAAGCGCGTTTGGTTTGCTCGTCACTTCTCTTTTTTTATGAAAGCTCTCCTCTGCCTTTTTACCCTTATGACCGCTCTCTCCTTTGCTGCTGACGCCAACGTGCATGACATTGTGGTGAAGGATATTGAGGGGAAGGAGACCCCTCTGAAGGCGTATGCGGGGAAGGTGCTCCTCATCGTGAATGTGGCGTCTGAGTGCGGCTACACAGGGCAGTATGCGGGGCTGCAGGCGCTGCATGAGAAGATGGAGGGCAAGGGGCTGGCGGTCCTGGGCTTTCCCTGCAATGACTTTGGCGGGCAGGAGCCGGGGAGCGAGGCGGAGATCAAGCAGTTCTGCTCGAAGAATTTTCAGGTGACGTTCCCGATGTTCTCCAAGGTGGCGATCAAGGGGGATGGGAAGCATCCGCTGTATGCGGCGCTGCAGTCGGCGGCGGACAAGGAGGTGGGGTGGAACTTCGAAAAATTCCTGGTGGGGAAGGATGGGAAGGTGCTGAAGCACTTTGGCTCGGATGTGGAGCCGGATTCGCCGGAGCTGGTGGGGGCGATCGAGGAGGCGCTGAAGTGAGCGTGTCCTGGCTTTGAGTCGTTAAGAGACTGGGGCGAGGCGGAGCGTCCCTTGTTGCACAGCAACAAGGCTACCTGGCGTGCTGGGCGATCCAGTCCATGAGCTGCTGGCGCTGGACGGGGAGGCGGCGGTGGAAGCTGTCTTCGATGGCGAGGGCGGCGGTGCCGGTGGGGGGGGCACCTTCGGGGATGATGCCGAGCATTTCGGCGAGGCGCTGTTCGAAGCGGGTGATGAGGGCGGGGACGGGGTCCTTGGTGGTGAGGTAGTCGAGGGCTTTGACGAGGAGGTCGTGGATGTCGGGAATGGGGGTGGCGGACTCGACGACGAGGGTAACGAGCTTGACGAGGTAGGTGGCGGCGAGGACGCGGCCGTAGCTTTCGCGGATGCCGAGGCGGGGATTGGTCCAGCGGGCCTCGGTGAGGGTGTGGAGGTCGCTGGTTTTGCTGAGGGTGTAGCCGAGGTCGGCGGAGATGAAGAGATCGAGCACGCCGCTGAGGGGGGACTTGGGCCTGAGCGCGCCTTTGGCGATGGTTTTGAAGAGGCCCACCTCCGGGGCGCACCAGTGCACGATGAGGCTGGCCTCCGCGTAGCGGCTGCGGCCGATGAGGATGGCCTCTGTTTTCTCCATGATGACAAAGGCGTTGAACTCGCGCGCCCAGGGGGTATTTACGCTGCATGGAAAAGACCAGCAAGACCATCCTCACCGACCTGCAATCCCTGGACACCGCCGCTCTGAAGGCCCGTTTGGGAGAGCTCCGGAGGTATCTTTGACGTCGGTAAATTAAAAGACGAGCTGGGAATGCTGGAGGACCGCATGGGCGCCCCCAGCTTTTGGGATGACGCGAACGCGGCGCGCAAGCTGATCGACCGCAGCAACGTGATCAAAAAGAAGATCCTGCCGCTGCAGGAACTGGAAGGCCGTGCGAACGACTTTGACGGGCTGATCGAGCTGGCGAAGGAGGCGGGTGACACGGAGACATGGCGGGAGGTGGAGCTGGAGCATGCGAAGCTGGAGAAGGACGTGAGCGCCTTTGAGCTGGAGCAGCTGCTGGCGGGTCCGTTTGACCGTGGCAATGCCTTCATCACGATCCACTCCGGTGCCGGTGGCACGGAGGCGTGTGACTGGGCGGACATGCTGATGCGGATGTACCAGCGCTGGTGCGTGCGGCGCGGCTACAAGGTGGAACTGATCGACCATGAGGCTGGCGACGACGTGGGCACCCGCTCCGCAACGCTGGAGATCATGGGGGAAAACGCGTTTGGCTTCCTGCAGGCGGAGCGTGGGGTGCACCGGCTGGTGCGCATCTCGCCGTTCGACGCGGCGAAGAAGCGGCACACGTCGTTTGCCTCGATCGATGTGACGCCGGACTCCGAGGAGGAGATCGACATTGTGGTGCGTGATGAGGACCTCAAGATCGACACCTATCGTGCTGGCGGCAAGGGCGGCCAGAACGTGAACAAGGTGGAGACGGCGGTGCGCCTGACGCACATACCGAGCGGGGTGATCGTGGCGTGCCAGATCGAGCGCAGCCAGCCGAAGAACCGTGCGAAGGCGATGTCGATGCTGAAGGCGAAGCTGTACCAGATCGAGGAGGACAAGCGGAAGGCCGAGCTGGACCGCCAGTATGGTGAGAAGAGCGACATTGGCTGGGGGTCGCAGATCCGCAGCTATGTGTTCCAGCCTTACCAGATGGTGAAGGACCTGAGAACCGGCGTGAAGACGAGCAACATCGACGATGTGATGGACGGGGACCTGGACCCCTTCATGGAGGCGATGCTGCGCGGGCAGAAGGCCGGGGAAGGGGACAAGGAGGACGACGAGTAAGAGGGGCGGTTGACAGTTGTTTACTGTGGTTGACGGTTGTTTACGGTGGTTTTCAGAAACCCGGCAATCGTCAGCCCTTTGGGCGGTCGTGCTTTCTGATGGCCGACAACCGTAAACCATCGTCAACAACCGCAAACCACTGTAAACTTCTGCCATGAAGCCGGTTT
>CAZPSQ010000215.1:0-10262 GCA_964588755.1 uncultured Prosthecobacter sp.
TCGCTGGGGCGGAAGTTTTTGTCGCCGCTCATGAGCAGGCCGCGGGATTTGTCCTCGGTGGTGGTGCCGTCGGCCTGGGTGACCTTGACGGAGAGGTCGGCGCCGGCAGGCTCGCCCCAGACGGTGCCCTTCTCCGCGTCGCGGGCGAGGTCGTAGTGCTTGATGCCGAGGAAGCCGATGACGTTGCAGATGAGGAAGTCGCCCTGCATGTCGTCCGGGAAGTGGGTGCTGCTGACGATCTCGCTGGCGGTGACGGGGCGAACCTCTTTCTTGAGCAGCTCGTACATCTTGAAGCCAGCGCCTTCGGGGCGGACCTGGTAGGCGCGGCCGCCGGTGCCATCCGTGGCGTAGTGGTAGCCCCAGGAGTCGAAGCTGATGCCGTGGGGGTTGGGCGAATTCGCCGCGTGCATGGCGATGGTGAAGCGGCGCGGATCAAAGCGATACATGGCGCTGGCGCCGGTCTGCAGGGAGGAGCCCCAGGGGTGCTCGTGATTGTGCTGCATGAAGACGCCGCTCTGCCAGTAGATGCCGCCGTCCGGGCCCATGACGAGGTTGTTCGCACCATGGTGAGTGTCGGCGAAATCGACGCCCTGGAGGATGATCTGGCGGACATCGGCCACGTCGTCGCCATCGGTGTCCTTGAGGAAGAGGATGTCCGGCGCGCAGGTGACGATGACGCCGCCGTTCCAGAACTCGAAGCCGAGGGGATTTTGCACCTTGGCGAACTCGGTGACGCGGTCGGCCTTGCCGTCGTTGTCATCATCATGGCAGATGACGAGGGCGTCGTTCATGCCCTTGCGCGGCTCCCACATGGGATAGGTGGGCCAGACGGCGGCCCAGATGCGGCCCTTCGTGTCCACCTGAAGCTGCACGGGATTGATGAGCTGGGGGAACTTGGCCTCATCGGCAAAAAGGCTGACCTCAAAGCGTGGGTCGAAGGCCATGTGCTGGATGGCATCCTGGCCGCTGATGTATTTGAGCGTACCCTCCTTCACCGCGCTGCTGCTCTTGCTGCCGCCGCCGACATTGGAGATGACAGGGACGGGCTGCGAAACGTTGCTGTCGTCGACCTTTTTGTCACCGCCCGTGGCGCGTGCCCAGACGCGCTCGTCGCGGTTGGCGGTCATGACATCGAGCATGCTCAGCTCGTGCTGGAGGACGACGCCGTTCGTTTGATCCTGGCTGAAGGCGAGGGTGGAGCGGGAGCCCCAGACGTCGTTGCCATCGCGGGCGCGGTAGCGGGCGTTCCAGTGCATGTCTTTGTCCATGACGGACTCGCGCAGTTCTTCGAGGGAGGCGGAGGCGGCGACCTCGCGGCCGAGCAGGGCTTTGGCGATGACCTCGGCGAGCTGGCGGTTGCCCTCGGCGGTGAGGTGGACGCCGTTGATGGTGAGTGGCTTTTCGGCGGCCTTGAAGAGATTCAGCGAGGGATGGAAGAGATCGACAAAGGCGACGCCAGCCTCCTTGGCGGCGGCTTCGGTGGCTTTCGTGTAAGCCTCAAGCTGCGGGTTGTGGTCGAGGCCGTTGGGGACGTTCGGGTTCTTGGTGTCCTCGTGGGCGATGGGGCTGAAGAGGACGATGCGGGGGAAGGTCTTGCCGTTGGCCTTGGTGCCGCGGATGTACTTCACGAAAGCGACGAGCTTGGCCTTAAAGTCGTCGGGCTTGTTTTCGAAGGAC
Organism: uncultured Prosthecobacter sp.; assembly: GCA_964588755.1. GTDB lineage: Bacteria > Verrucomicrobiota > Verrucomicrobiia > Verrucomicrobiales > Verrucomicrobiaceae > Prosthecobacter. Next base: position 1,678 of record CAZPSQ010000215.1, read on the forward strand.
TCATTGTAGCCGAAGAAGGCGAAGACGGTGTCCGGCTTCACGTGGCGGAGGTAGTCCGTCATGTGCATGTGGCCGCCGCTGCGGGGGAAGGAGTCCGGGCGGTCGCCGCTGGCGCTCATGTTGCGGAAGCGGACATTCAGCTCTGGGAGGGCGCTTTGCAGGACGGTCTCCATCCAGCCGTCGTGCTGCATGCGGTCGGGCAGGCCGTTGCCGAGGATGGCCACGGTTTCGCCCTTTTGGAAGGCGAAGGGCAGCGCGTCCTTGTAGTCGGCAGGGACGGCGACGAGTTCCGGCTCCTTCACAGGCGTGGCACCGGGCCTTTTGGCGGCGGGTTTGCCGGGCTTGCCGTCGTAGGTGAGGTAGGTCTGCTTGCCGGATTTGATGTCGATGGTCATCGATTCGGGTCCGGGGACATTGGCAATGGCGAAGACGGGCTGGCGCTTTTCATCCAGCAGCGTGATGGTGAAATCGCCCAGGCGATCGGCAAAGCCGCTGCGGCTCCAGAGATTGACAGAGTCGATGGCGACAGGCGCGCCGAGGTCCACCTCCCACCAGGGGTTGGGCTGGTTTTCCTTGGTGTGGGTCTGGCCGGAGCGAGCCCAGTCGGGGCTTTTGTTGCCATCCAGGGCGCGGTCGGCGACGCCGCCGTTGGTGGTGGTGGACTGGGTGGCCTTGCCGTCCTTGGCCACATTTTTGCCGCCACTCATGATCTCCGCCTCGGCGAAGTTCAGGGTGCGCTTGTCGCCGGGGATCTCGATGCGGACGTAGCGAGCGGGTTTGCCGGTGGATGGTGTGGTGATGGTGCCGGGAGCAACAGCGGCGGCTTTTGCGTCCGCTTTGGCGGGCTTCGGCGGATTTGTGCCTTTGGTGTTGTGATTGGCAGGGATGGGGCTGTCGAGGGCGGCATACATCTCCGGCTTGATGCCGCGTGCATGACGACCACCGCCGAAGGTGTTGGGCTGGAAGAGGCCGACGAAGGCGTAGTCAAGCGTGGGGGTGATCTTGTCCTCCAGGCCGACGGCCCACAGGCAGCCGTTCAGGACGAGGCGGCGGTAGCCTTCATTGGTGATGTCCTCGGAGGTGCCGTAGAGGGTGGTGAAGACGCGGCCGGCTTTGCCATTGGCGGACTTGTAGGTGCGGGTCCATTCGGAGGGCATGGGGGGCTTTGTCTCGTCGGCGGGTGAGGTTGGCGTCATGCCGTTGAGAGGTTGTGCCATGGTGAGCACCTCGCCATCGACGGGCTTGCCGACGTAGCCGCCGACGTGCACCCAGACATCCTTCACGCCGCGCAGGATGGGGTGTGCCGCCTTGTCCGCAACGGGGGTGATGCGGGTGCTCTGTGCGTGGTTTTTGCCATAATGGCCGACCCAGGTCTGGCCGAGGACTTGGTGGCCGAAGCCGAGCTCGTAGTCCTTGCCTTTGTAGTCGTAGGAGTGTTTGGCGAAGGAGGCGTCCTTCGGGATCTTGAAGCCGTGGGTGGCAGTGCGCAGGCCGACGACAGGGCCGCCGCGCTGGAGGTAGTCGTCAAAGTGCTTCATGTCCGCCGCCGGGAAGTTCTGGAAGCGGAGGAAAACAACGGCGAGGTCGGCTGTGTCGAGCGCCTCCAGGCCGGGCATGTGGGAGTTGCCCGCAGTGATCTCGCCGCTCTGCGACTCGATGTTGAACAGGACGGTGCATTTGAAGCCCTGGCGCTGGGCGAGGATGCGGGCGAGGGCTGGCAGGGACTCTTCGGAGCGGTATTCGTGGTCGCCCGCCAGGAAGACGATGTGCTGCCCCTTCCCTGGGCCGCTGGTGCCTTCGAAGACGAGCGGGGCGGTATGCGCGAAGGTGGCGAAGGTCAGAAGAAGCAGGCTGAGGAGGAACGGGCGCATGGGAGGGCTGGAGGCTGGGAAAATGAGGAGTGACACTTAACGTGTTTTTTGGCGAAGGTTTTCGGCGGGAGGCTGCAAAGTGTGATCGGATGGGCGACGGATGGTCGCCACTCCGTGTCGTTGTGGGACATTTTGCTCCTTGAGTATGCGACACTCCCGGCCAAGCCTGAGCCCTTATGCCTTTGACGCTCGCCTACTACATGCACGACCTCAGTCCGTACCTGATCCGCTTCACGGACAAAATCGCGGTGCACTGGTACGGCCTGGCTTATGTGCTGGGCTTTTACCTCACCTACAAGGTGATGCACTTCCTGGCCCGGCGCGGGCTGTCGGAGATCAAGCCGGACGCGGTGGCGGATTTCGTGACCATGGTGGCTCTGTTTGGCGCGGTGATGGGCGGGCGGCTGGGCTTCATGCTGCTGTATAACTTTGACGAGTTCATCCATGCGCCGTGGATTTTCTTTATGCTGTGGAAGGGCGGCATGGCCAGCCATGGCGGGATCGCGGGCGTGGCTCTGTTCTGCCTGTGGTACTCATGGAAGCACAAGATCTCCTGGACGGGCATTGGCGACACGCTGGTGTGCGGCGCGCCGCTGGGTGTGTTCCTGGGGCGGATTGCCAATTTCATCAATGGGGAGCTGTTTGGCCGCGTCACCACGGTGCCGTGGGCGATGAAGTTTCCCACAGAGCTGACGCACCAGGATTATGTGGACCAAGGCGGAAGCGCCGCTCTGGCGAATCAGGTTCAGCAACTGGGCCTCCAGCACAGCCGCGACATCATCGCCTATTTCGAACAGGTTCGCGGCGGACGCCCGGAGCTGGAGGAGGTGCTGCACCCACGCCATCCCTCACAGCTTTATGAGGCGCTGGGGGAGGGCCTGTTTCTCACCCTCATCCTGCTGGCGGTGCGGCTGAAATTCCCGCGCCTGAAGCATGGCATTCTGACGGGGCTGTTCTTCATCCTGTATGCGATTGCCCGCATCTCCCTGGAGTATGTGCGCCAGCCGGACAGCGGGTCGGAGATGATCATGGGGCTGACCAAGGGGCAGTTCTTCTCCACGTTTATGATCGTGGTGGGCCTGCTCTTCATCGTGCAGGGGGCCATCTGGGGAAAAAGACCGGCGCCATCCGCGCCTGCAGCAGCCTGATCGGATGGATCTTTTTGTGTAGAACCACACAAAAGGTGAACCCTGTGGCGTTAGGGAGGTCGAACACGCGTTCAACCCCCAACCGAACCGCATGGAAGCTTCTTTTGACTGGAAACGCACTTACGAGCAGATCGCCCCGCAGCTGGTCCTTTATGCAAGGCAGCTGGTGGCCTCCAAGTCCGACGCTGAAGACGTGGTCCAGATGGCCTTTGTCCGCTGGTGGCGCCGTTTCCCCCAGGGGGATGCGGCCCACATTCCCCTGCTCTACGCCGCCGTACGCACCATCGCCCTGGATCAACGCCGCTCCGACAACCGCCGGGTAAACCGGGAGGCGAAGTCCGAGATCGCCGTGGCGCATGAAAACGTTCCCTCCTTTGACCCCCAGCCCGGCCAGCATGAGATCACCTCCATTGTGGACAAAGCCCTGCGTGAGCTGCCCCAGCAGCAGCGCGAGGTGGTGACCCTGAAGCTCTGGGGTGGACTGACCTTCAATGAAATAGCCGCCACAATCGGTGATTCGATCAACACCGTGGCGGGTCGTTACCGCTACGCCCTGCAAGCCCTGCACAAAGCGCTCGCCCCGATGAAGGACGAGCTGCTCGGAGACTCATCCACCCCCGCCATCAACATCCTGCCCTTCTCCCCCGCCCGGGAAGCACTGTCATGAACCTCGATCCCGCTGAAACCAAACTGGAAAATCTGTTGCGCGGCCTCGTGCCAGACGCACCATCACCTCTTCTGATGCAACGCGTGGAAGAAGAACTGAAACTGGACATGAGCTGGCTCAACGCCACCGCCCGCCCCCAACGCCGCAAGGTGAGCTGGATTTCCCCAGTAAGCTGGAGCGCGCTGGGTGCTGCGGCAGCCGTGGCTGTGATGAGCTTCCTGCCCACACAACCCTATGGCCCCCATGAGGGCATGGCGACACTCGCCGCTGCCACTACTCCTGCTCCGGCTGCGGTGATGCCCATCTCCACCTCCGCCACCATCAGCGAGTGGGATGATGAGGTGAAAGGAGGCCCCGATGACGAAGCCCAGTACGTTCGAGTCAACGCCCGGGCTGATAGACAGCAGGCCTGGCAGAACTACCGTGACCGTGCCCGGATCACGCTGGAATACGCCGATTCAGAAAAACTGGCCCTGCCCGTGAACTTCCTCAGCGAGGCCCCCTTCCCGCTGCGGGACCTGCCCTACACTCACTGAGCACTGCCACACATCCCACCGGATGTGTGCGCCGCAGCCCGCCCCCGCCCCCGCCAGCACAGGCAGCGGGGTCCTGGCACGAAAAAAAGGTCCGTCAGATGGACGGACCTTTTTGTATGGATGAAGGTTCAAGATCCCTTCGCAGCCAGCGCTTCCTTGATGGCGCTGACGACATCGGGAGCGTCCGGCTTCACCCCAGGCTCGAAGCGCTTCAAAATTTTGCCCTCACGGCTCACAAGAAACTTGCCGAAGTTCCACTTAACATCGCCAGGGAACGGTGAGGCCGGGCCGGTCAGCACTTGGTAGAGAGGATGTTTCTCCTCGCCCTTGACCTTCACCTTGTCGAACATCGGGAAGGTCACATGATACTTCTTGGAGCAGAACTCCTTGATCTCGCCGTTGGTGCCCGGCTCCTGACCGCCGAAGTCATTGCAAGGGAAGCCCAGCACAGCGAGGCCGTCCTTCTGGTATTCCTGGTTGAGCTGCTCCAACTGCGCATACTGGGGAGTCTTGCCACACTTCGACGCCACATTGACGATGAGCATCACCTTGCCCTGATAAGGCTTCAGGGAGGTGTCCGCGCCGTCGATGTCTTTCAACGACACGTCATAGATGGACTTCGGCGTGTCTGCGGCAATCACCGCCGCAGCGGCGATGACAAGGGTGGAGGCAAGGGTGAGCAGTTTCATGGACATTGTGATACGGGCTGAACAAACGCATGGGCGCCGCGGCTCCTTGCAGCCGCCCGTGACGGACACGCCATCAGGAATCTGTGCCTGATCCCCGGCTGGTTTCTACCGGCTCAGGTCGTCCTGCGTCAGCACTTTGAACCCGGCCGTGGAGAGCACCTTGGCGCCAACATCCGGCGCATCCAGGTGGAGCACCAGCAGCGGGCGCTGGGTGGGGCGCACAAGGAGGGGGTAGCTGAAGTCAATGTTCACCTCCGCCGCCAGCAGCGCGGACAGGGCGTGGGGCAGGGTTTTTTCCGGCTCGCGCAGTTCCACCACGGTGACCTCGCACACGGCATGCGGGATGCCTTTTTCGATGAAAAGGATGGCGGCGTTCTCCGGGTCGCTGGGGACCAGGCGCACAAGGGCCAGCTCTGTCGTGTCCTGCAACGAAAGGCCGAGCACCTCGATCTGATGCTCGGTCAGCAGCTTCACCAGGGCCATGAGCGCCCCGACGCGGTTGTGCAGGAAGACGGAAAGCTGCCGCACAGGCGAGGCGGCAGGATTGTCCTGAGCAGCTTCAGGTTGTGGCTTGGAGGTCGTCATGGCGGGACACGGAGGACAGGGCGGAACGAGCCTAGCCCGCCGGGCCGGAGGCCGAGCGGCGCTCATCAAACAAGGTCACCCGGAGCGGAATGCTTGCCAATGTGTCACCTCGATGCTGGACCAGCCAGCGGTGCAGGCCCTGACGCTCGAACTTCACCCGCTGCAGGGTGTACACAATGTTGCGGGAGACGAAGGGGATGAACGAGGAGGGAAAAGTGACATCGAGGTTTGCCGGCATGGGGGGCAGGCATTCCTTGCCGTCGGGATCCACACAGCGGATGAGAAACTCGTGCGATCCCGCGTCGTCCGGCATGAAGACCGCCCGCACGGCGATGGAGCACTGGGGATGCACCACGGGAAAGGTCTGGGCGCAGAGCGTGTCAAACGCGCCCTGGACACACAGCTTGCCGTTGTAGTCGGCCGCAAAATCGCACACGGTGGCTAGCTGGATGTTCATCAGGAAATGGGTCTTTTTCGCAGCGCGGCACGCGCATTAACAAACAACGCCCTCAGCGGCCAAACAGCTTGCGGAAAAACCCGCCGATGCCTTTTTTCTGCGGCGGTGGCGGTGGGGCGGCCTGTGCGGTGGTGACGGTCTGCGACCGTCCAGATGACTGCTGGATGTCGTCCTCCACCACGGTGGCCTTGGGCACATCCTTCATGGCCAGCAGCATCGGGTCATCCGCAGGCGCCTTCTCAAAGATGTTGTTGAACACCTCCCGCACGATCGGCGCCGCCTTGCGGCCACCGCTGACATCCTCCCCCGGCTCACCCTCATACACCACGGCAAAGGCAAACATGGGCTTGCCTGCCGGCAGGAAGCCCGTGAACCAGGCCAGGTTTTGATCCTTGGCGATCTTCCACTGCGCCGTGCCGGTCTTCCCGGCGATCTCCGCGTGCTTGATACCTGCCGCGTGGCCCGTGCCTCCGCCGCCGTTGACCACGGCCACCATGCCGTTGATCACCGTCTGGCGGTCCTCAGGGTCCAGGTCGATCCGCTTGCGGTCCTTGGCCTCGTAGGCCATCACCACACGGTCCGCCAGATCCTGAATCTGCAGCACCAGCCGCGGTTGTGGAATGCGTTTGCCATCGCCCAGCCCGGCCATGCACTGGCAGACCTGCAGCGGCGTGGCCAGCACGCGGCCCTGGCCGATGGCCATGTTTGCCAGGTCCCCAGACTGCATCTTGCCACCCAGGTTCTGCATCGTCCATGCGTTCGTCTGCACAAAGCCCTCCCCCTCCGCCTTCAGCGGTATGCCCGTGCGCTCGCCAAAGCCCAGGCGCAGCGCCATGTTGGCGATCGGGTCCGCGCCCGACTCCAGCGCCGCGCGGTAGAACCAGGTGTTGCAGGAGCGTTTGATGGCGGAGACCACCGTCATGGAGCCCTCCCCCTCCTTGTTCCAGTTGCGGAACACGCGGTTGCCGATCTCCAGCGCGCTGGTGCAGTCGTAATAGGTTTTCGACGTCACCTTGCCGCTGTCCAGCGCGCCCAGTGCTGTCACAATTTTGAAGGTGGAGGCCGGCGGGTACTCACCACGAAAAGAACGCGGGTAGAGCGGCAGGCGCGGGTCCTTGGTCAGCTCCTCATAGCGCTTCTGCCGGATGCCCGGGATGAACTCGTTGAGGTCGAAGCCGGGATTGGACGCCATGGCCAGGATGTCTCCATTGGTCACGTCCATGATCACCATGGCACCGCTGGTGGTGTGCTTTTTCAACGCGTTCTCAGCGTATTTTTGAAAGTTGTAGTCGAGGGACAGAACCACGTTGCGGCCTGGGGAGGGATTGCGCCGCACGTCTTCAGAAAGGCGTTTCCCATCCGGGCTGAACAGCACGTTCACAATGCCGGGCTGCCCCTTGAGGTCGCTGTCAAAGGCAGTCTCGATGCCCTCACGGCCTTCCATCTCCTCAAACACTGGATCACCATCCACAATCGGGCCGGTGGGCAGAGGGCGCGTCTTGCCGGTGTAACCGACGATATGGCAGGCCGTCCCCCCCTGGGGATAGTGGCGCAGGTAAGCCGCCTGAAGCACCAGATTTTGCCCCAGCAGCGGCTTGAGCTTTTCCTCCATGTCCGGCGTGATCTCCACATTGAGGCCCTCCTCGATGGAAAACACCAGCGGCAGCCAGCGGCGGTGCTTGTAGTGCAGCAGCACCTTCTCATCAGAGAGCGCCCAGCTCTTTCCCAGCACCCTGTTGGCGCTGTCGATCGTGCTGCGGGCGAAGGCGGTGATCTGCGCGTCGCTGGCCCCCTCCATGTAGGGCATGATCAGGGCCAGGTAGTTGGCCGCGCGGTTTTGGGCAAAGGGAATGCCGTGGCGGTCCACGATCTGTCCACGCGGCGCAGGCACGCTGAGGGTCAGCGCCCGCGCCTCCCGCTGGGTGTTCCACGACGCCTTCAAATCCTCTTTCGGCGGCGCCACAGGTTTGGCCCCCGGCTTTGGCTCCTCCACCACCGGCTGGGCCTTGAGCACAACCTGGGCCTGCGCGGACAGCGGCAGGGCGGTGGCAAGGAAACAACAGGCCGCCCGGCGCAGGCGCAACTTCGTCAGTGAAAACGGCAAAAGCATGGATGGGGTGAAAACATGACCGCCAGGATTTAGGGAGACAATCAGGGCGGGCTCCGGGGAACATGCGGCCCCGCACGCGTGGCGTCAAGGCACACGTAGAGGGGGCAAATGTGGCCGTGGCGGAAAAAGGCATTGCGCGACAGCATCTCATTTGCTGGAATCGCCCGCTGTCTCCCCCCCGCCTCTTCGTCTGACCTCTTTTCCCGCTCATGAGCCACTCCACCTCCGGCAAAGCCGACATGAAACTGTTTTGGGCCTGCTTTATCGCGCTGGTCGCCACATCATTTGTCTTTGGGGTGCGTGCCGCCACCATCGGCGTGCTTCAGGACAGCTTTAATCTGTCGGAAGCGCAGAAAGGCCTCATCAATGGAGCCGGGATGTGGCCGTTCGCCCTGAGCATCATCTTCTTCAGCCTCGTCATCGACAAAATTGGCTACAAGACGGTGGCCGTCTTTGCCATCGTCTGCCATCTCGTCTCTTTGGTGCTCACCTTGAACGCCACAGGCTATCAGGATTTCTACT
>CAZPSQ010000216.1:0-10205 GCA_964588755.1 uncultured Prosthecobacter sp.
ATGTTTAGCAAGATCATCGATTACGCCCTCTGGCCTGGAATCCTCACCGCCGCCCTCATCCCGACGGGCTACGGCATCGCCCATGGCCACGGCCCGCTGGCCTTCAACCTCACCTACTTCAGCCTCGCCGGAGTGTTGTATTTCCTGGAAAAGTGGCGTCCGCATGAAAAGGAGTGGATGCACTCCGACGGGCAGGAGATTCCAGACCTGGCGCACACCGCCTTCACCAAGACCTTTGTGCAGCTCATTGTCGTCTCCATGACCTGGCTGGGCCTGGCCACCGTGGTGGGCGGGGAGCTGGGCACCGGCATTTGGCCGAACCACTGGCACCCGTTTTTCCAGGTCGTGCTGGGGCTGGTGATCGCGGAGTTCGGCCTCTACTGGGCGCACCGTGTGGCGCATGAGTGGATGCCGCTGTGGCACTTCCATGCCGTCCACCACAGCTCCCGCAAGCTGTGGTTCTTCAACACCGGGCGCTTCCACATTGTGGACACGGTGAAGAGCATGATCTTCTCCGCGCCGCTGCTGGCGCTGGCCGGCTCGCCCAAGTTTGTGGTGGAGTACTTTGGCGCCGTCACGGCCTTCATCGGCTTTCTGACCCATTGCAACATTCAGATGCGCTTCGGCTGGCTGAACTACATCTTCAACACCCCCGGCCTGCATCGCTGGCACCACTCCATGGACCTGCGGGAGGGGAACAAGAACTATGGGGAAAACCTCATGATCTGGGACCTCGTCTTTGGCACCCATTACGACGACCACGCCCGCCGTCCCCCGGTGAAGATCGGCATCAAGGACGGCATGCCCAAAGGCTTCTGGGGGCAGTGCAAGGAGCCCTTCCGGTGGAAGAAGTTTCAGACCAACGTGAAGGCCGGCGCCCCCGAGCGGGAGCTGATGTAAGCGGCATCGGCATCGGGGGGCGCGCGCGGCGCCCATCCTGCCATTTCCGCCATCTTTTGTAATGGTCGGCACAGCGTTTGTGGTCTCTTGATTGGCCGACCAATCAATCTATGAACCATGCACAATGGACGCCTGAGGTACAGGCGACGTGGGAGCGGCTGGAAAGTTTCCAGCTCAACAACAACAGCGCTGTGTACGATTTTTCGGCACGGCTTGCCAGGGAAAACGGCTGGGGCCGGGCGCACACCGCCCGCGTCATCCAGGAATACAGGCGCTTCCTGCTGCTGGCCATGCATGCCGGCCATCCGGTGAGCCCTTCCGAGCCTGTCGATCAGGCATGGCACCTGCACCTCGTTTACACGCGGTCCTACTGGCAGCACCTCTGCGCGGAGGTGCTGGGCCGCCCGCTGCACCATGAGCCCACCACTGGCGGACTGGCTGAAAGCACCAAGTTCCACACGCAGTACGAAAACACCCTGGTCAGCTACCGCCGCCTCTTTGGCTGCGAGCCGCCTGCGGACATCTGGCCCGCCGTCGGGGAGGCCTTCAAGCCCAAGCTCAACCGCTGGGTGGATGTGTCCCGCCATTGGACCTTGCCCAAGCCCGGCTGGCTGCGGCATGTGCGGTTCCGCAGGCTGCTCCTTGCGGCCATCGCCGGGGGCCTTGTGCTGAGCCTGCCCGGCTGCCGTGACCTGAACGTCTTCGACTATCGCGGAGAGGCGTTTCTGGAGTTCTACATCACCGGCTTTGCCCTGGCCCTCATGGTCTCATGGATGATCACCAGCAGCGCGCGGGCGCAACGGCAGGAGCGCCTGAGCGACGAGACATTGACCGACCCCTATGAGATCGCCTTTCTGGGCGGCGGCGGGCGGCGCATGGTCGATGCCGCGCTGACGGCTCTCTTCACCCGAGGCCTGCTGAAGCTGGACATCACCCAAAACCAGCGCGCCAGGATCGGCGCCGCACCGGTGCAGGAAGAGGTGAACCTCCATTTTGTGGAGCACCAGGTCTGGCAGGTGCTGCCGCAGGACTCCATGGTCGAAGTTGGCGACGTGCGGAAGGCTCTGGTGCCCGCAACGGAGGCCATGCAGGAGTCGCTGGCCGGGCGTGGCTATGTTTTTGCTCCCGCGCAGCTCAGGCGTCTGGGCTGGCTGGCGGCCATGCCCATGCTTGTCATGATGAGCATCGGCGGCACCAAGTTTGCCATCGGCCTCAGTCGCGGCAGGCCCATCCTGTTTCTGATCTTCTGCCTCTTCGCCAGCCTCATCGTGCTGATCCTCCGCCTCGCCTGGATGAAGAAGCGCACCGCCGCTGGCGAGGGGCTGTGGCAGCGCCATAACGGCAGGCGGGTAAACCCGTTGGTGGGGCGGGAGGGCGTACACGTTCTGGACCCCTCGCTGGCCGCCATGGCCGTGGCCATCGGAGGTTCGGGCATCCTAGGCACCCCAGCCTACCAGCCCATGTACAATGCCATCCACCGTGGCCAGCCCCCCGGCTCCAGCGGCGGCTGCGGCTCCGGCGGCTGCGGGACCAGCAGCGGCGGCGGTTGTGGCAGTGGCTGCGGTGGTGGGGACGGCTGCGGCGGCTGCGGGGACTGAAACTTGACCATCGCGTGTCACATCCTGCTGAAAATGCTTGCCGCCCCCCGCGCCCCATGCGACAACATGTCCCCCAAACAACGCGCCCGTAGTTAAACGGATATAACGGTGGTCTCCGAAGCCGCAGGTTCAGGTTCGATTCCTGACGGGCGCACCAGTCGCAAATGCGGCTGAAAACATTGAAAATCAATGATTCCCATGAGAGCTTATGGTTGTTTGTTCAATTGTTCATTTGAACGCAATGTTGCACGGAAATGCAGCGAAATGAGGTGAAAAACCATTACAAAACCGTTACAGATTCTGACGCTTGATCAGCTGGACGGCTCAGGTGTGCCAATATCTTGTCTTCCTTGGCCTGTTGAGTCTGGGATGACTCCATCGCAATACCACCGGAATACCACCGCGCACCCCCTACCGGAACACTACCGGCAGTTGGTAGCACCACTGATCAGTCATCGGGGTATGCATTGACCCGGAGTGAGATTCACGGAATATCGTATCAAAGCATAAGCTGCGATCTTGGCCCACCACGCGATCCACGCCAATTACCGATTACCAGTTGAAGCCGTCCACCGGCCTAGGCTGGCGCATTGCCGTCACTGGGTCTGAAACCAGACCCGGCAATGGCAAAGCCGCAGGCAGGTGCTGCTGGAAAAAACGCGCAGGAACGATATTCCCAACCTTTCACGTGGTGTGTCACTTCACCAGCCTGTTGAGATTTTTGACCTGACAATCGAGGGCGACTTTCTCTTCCGGCAAGTTCCCCGTTGCCTACTTTCCAAGTACCTCCTCCAATAGGGCGCGGCTCACCATTTGGGCTCTTTTCTCCCCTCTTAGCCCTCTGATGTCTCAAAAGCTCACCCTCGCCCAGCTATCCAGCCTTCTTTTTCGCGCTTGCGACGACCTCCGGGGGAGCATGGACGCCTCGGAGTATAAAGAATACATCTTCGGCATGCTGTTCTTGAAGAGTTTGAGTGATCGCTTTGATCAGGAGCGGGACAAGCTGGCGCGAGAACTCAAGGAGCGCGGCATGAAGCCGGAAGTCATCCAGGCGCAGCTCGCCAATCCTGACAAATACAGATTCTTCGTTCCGCCAGAGGCACGCTGGGCGCACATTCGACATCTCAAGACGAATGTCGGCACGGCGCTGAACAAAGCCCTGGAAGCCCTTGAAGACCACAACGTTGAGAGCCTGGAGGACGTGCTCAAGCACATCAATTTCAACCGCAAGATCGGGCAGCGCACCCTGGACGACGACACGCTGGCGAACTTCGTGCAAAACTTCGAGAAAATCCCGCTGCGGGAGGAGAATTTCGAGTTCCCCGATCTCCTTGGCGCGGCCTATGAGTACCTCATCAAATTCTTTGCTGACTCCGCAGGGAAGAAAGCGGGGGAGTTCTACACGCCGGCGGAGGTTGTGCGGGTCATCACAGAGATTCTCGCCCCGGAGCCAGGCATGAGCGTGTATGACCCCACCTGCGGCTCCGGCGGCATGCTGATTCAGACGCGAGACTACGTGAGCGAATGCGGTGGTGATCCCCGGGATCTCGCACTTGCAGGTCAGGAAAGCATCGGCACCACCTGGTCCATCTGCAGAATGAACATGCTACTGCATAACATCGACCATGCAGACATCAGGCAGGAGGACACCCTACGGAAACCGCAGCACAAAGCGGAGAACAACGAGCTGAAACGCTTTGACCGTGTGGCGGCCAATCCGCCATTCTCCCAGAACTACATCAAGAAGGACATCGAGTATCCGGGCCGCTTTGCCGTCTGGCTGCCGGAAAAAGGGAAAAAGGCCGACCTCATGTTCGTGCAGCACATGATTGCCGTGCTGAAGTCTGACGGCAAAATGGCCACCGTCATGCCGCATGGTGTGCTGTTCCGGGGGGGCGAGGAACGGGAAGCGCGGAAGTACTTCATCGAGCGCGGCTGGCTGGAGGCCATCATCGGCCTGCCGGCCGGATTGTTCTACGGTACCGGCATTCCCGCGTGTGTGCTGGTGGTGAACAAGAAAGGAGCCGCCGACCGGAGGCACGTCTTTTTCATCAATGCCGACCGCGAATACCGCGAAGGCAAGGCGCAGAACTTCCTCCGTCCCGAGGACATCAGCAAAATCGTCCATGTCTATCACCAGCGGCAATCAGTGGACGGCTACGCCCGTCTGGTGCCAATCCAAGAGATCGAGGACGAGGACTGGAACTGCAATATCCGCCGCTACGTCGATAACTCCCCGCCACCGGAGCCGCATGACGTGCGTGCCCACCTTCATGGTGGTGTTCCGGTGGCAGAGATCGACGCCCTCAGCCGTTTCTGGGTGAACTACCCTGGCCTCCGCAAACGCGTCTTCACCACCCGTGCCGCTGATTCACACTATGCTGATTTCTCCCCTGCCGTCACGGACAAGCGTGCTCTTGCCGATCTCGTCAAAACCGACCCCGGCATTGCCTCCGCTCACGCCGCGTTTCGCACCACACTGGAGACTTGGTGGGGGCAAAACCTCCCGCATGTCGAGGCTCTTGCCCCCAGGGATGGAAACAAGGGGAACGTCTATGAACTCCGGAGCCTGCTCTTCAGCAGCATCGGCAGCGCCCTTGCCGGGCAGTCATTGCTCACCGAACATCAAGTGCGCGGGGCGCTGGCCCGTTACTTCGAATCCTTCAAGCCAGAGTTCAAATCCATCGCTTTCTCTGGATGGGGGCCGGAACTCATCCCGAACGACGACATCCTGCAAAGCCAGTTCCCCGAAGTGCTGGCCGAGATGGAAAAACACCGACTGCGCCTGGCCGAGCTAGCCGCCCTCTTCGCCGCAGCTGATGAAGATGATTACGAGGACACCGATGACACTGGCGTGCTCCCTGGCGATGAAGTGAAGCGCCTCAAGGTCGAACTGAAGGAACTGAACGCGCAGGCAAGACTGGCGAAGAAGGAGTCCCGGAAAGGTGACTGGAATACCTACACCACTGAGGCCGTCGAGATCGAGAAGCGTCTGCTCAAGCACAAGGCCCTCGAAGACGAAGTCCGCGATCTGAAAGGCCAGCTCCGCGCCACCGAGAAGAAGCAGGAGGACCTCGTCACCGCCGCCCGTGCCAAGATCGACCGCGACGAGGCCAAGCGCGTCATCCTCGACCGCCTCCACCGCATCCTCATCGAGACCTATGAAGGCTATTTCCGCGCCGACCAGCGCGCCTGCCTCGCTGCGTTGGAAAACCTGCACGCCAAATACGCCGTCACCGCCAAGGCCGTCGAAGCCAAACGCGATTCCGCAGCGGCGAAGCTGAAGACGTTTTTGGAGGAGCTGGGGTATGAGTGACCTGCCTTTGCCACAGGACTGGAAGGATGAACCGCTTTCGACCTTGGTTGAGAGACTGGAGTCAGGTGTCAGCGTCAACTCCGAGGATAAACCCTGTGCGCCAGATGAGTTCGGCATTCTCAAAACCAGTTGTGTCAACGGTGGCAAGTTCGATCCAAGCCAAAACAAGGTAATCGTAGCTAATGAAGTAGTCCGCGCGGCACTCAACCCGCGAGCCGACTCGGTTCTCATTAGCCGAATGAACACGTTCGATCTCGTCGGTGAGACGGCCTATGTGGGAGGAGACTTTCCGAACTTGTTCGTGCCTGACAGACTGTGGCAGACGGTCATCCGTGGCGGCCTTGAGACCTCCACGAAATGGCTAAGCTTTGTGGTCCAATCACCAGGGTTCCGCGCAGGAGTTTCACGCGCCGCTACCGGTACCAGCGGCAGCATGAAGAATATCTCGCAAGGTTCCTATCTTGCTATTCGGACACACATTCCACCTCCGCGTCAGCAACGCCGGATCGCCGAAATCCTGACGACGGTGGACGAGGCGATGGAGGCGACGGAGGCGCTGGTGTTGAAGCTGGAGCAGATGAAGGCGGGGCTGATGCACGACCTGTTCACGCGCGGCGTCACCCCCGACGGTCACCTCCGCCCCACCCGTCAAGAAGCCCCCCACCTCTACCACCAAACCCCTCTCGGCTGGCTTCCGAAGGAGTGGGAGGCTGACTTGCTCGACAAACTGTCCGAACGAGGCAGCGGACACACACCCGATCGCCATCGTCCAGACTTTTGGAACGGTGGCATCAAGTGGGTTTCATTGGCCGACTCGTGGCGGCTCGACCGCCTCTATATTTCTGAAACCGATAAGGAGATCAGCAATGCAGGCATCGCCAACTCCTCTGCCGTCTTGCATCCGCCCGGAATCGTCGTGCTCTCCAGAGACGCCGGTGTGGGAAAGAGCGCGATTACGACTTCGAGCATGGCAGTCAGTCAGCACTTCATGTGCTGGCGCTGTGGTCCGAACCTCGACAATCACTTTCTCTATTACTGGCTCCAAAGCCAGAAACGCATCTTCGAAAACATCGCCACTGGCACTACCATCCCGACCATCGGCCTGCGCTTCTTTAAGCACTACCGTATCGCGGCACCTTTGGACGTGAAAGAGCAACAGCGCATCGGCTCCATCTTGCAGTCAACCGATGCTAATATTTTCGCCCTCGAAGACGATCTCGCCAAGCTGCGCCAACAAAAACAAGGCCTGATGCAGGACCTCCTGACGGGCCGGGTGCCGCTGAAAGCTTAGCCGGAAGCCGCATGAACCCACCTCGTCAATGGCACCGCATCTTGTCTATAGATGCTCTCGATGATGAAATCCAAGTCCAGGTTGGGTATTACTCCAAAGATCACTTGGCAAAAATCCAGCGGTCGCTTCCAATTCGACAGGCTGAACTTCCGGCAGATGGCGAAGTCATCCGAGTTCCAAAAGTAGAGTTTCTCGCCTGCTGGCTCTTCGAGGACCGAGATCCCGATGACCCTCTGTCAGCTTCCTTCGACGCACTGGCCGCGTCGGCAGCAGACGCTCTTCCTGATCTGAAACGACACTTTGAACACTGTGATGGAGACCTGCGTGCTTTGAGCAAAAAGCCTGGCACAGAACGGCCAGGGGACATCAGCACGCGTTTGGGAGTGGCCGTAGGCCTGGCAGTCGCCAACCGCGTCCTGGGAGTGAACCGCGCAGACTGGCAGAAGCTACCCAAGACAACCAAAGATGGGAAAGAAGAGAAGCGGATGGACTACGCTCTCGCGGGCACAATCGATGGCTATGTCGCTCTGGAGAACAAAGGTAGCGTCGTGTACGACAATCGTCGAAAGACCTCGACAGTGTCACAGCACTGCAAATCTATTGCTGACAAGAAAAGTGAAGTCAGGAAAAAGCAGCCAAATCAACCCTTGCTGGGAGCCATCGCCGTGGCAGACAGTCGCGAGGATTCAACGCTCAAGTGCTGGTTGCTCGACCCGCCGCAAAAGCTCCCCACTGACCTTGATCCCGTCGTGTTCCGTATCATCGCCCGGCTGACTTACTACGGCGGGTTGCTGCGCTGTGTTTTTCCCAGATGGAAGGGATTGTTTGCAGAATTGAAGAGCCGTATTCGGCTTCTCTCCAAAGCAGACGATTGGAGCCGGCTCAACGGGCTAGACCTTCGCTATCCTTCCAAGACACCCATCCATGCGAACTGGAACGCAGGACGAAAAGTTCACGCAAGGTCCCCAACCAACGGTCTGTGGGCGGGCGTTATCAAGCCTTGCGGACCTGATTATCTTCTTTTCATCGGCGTGTCCCAAAAATGGGTGGAGTTGATCTTGAACCAAAATTTGCACGAACTGCTCAAAGTCACGACCGAGTCGATCAGTGAAAAGCTCACGCTTCAGTGGGAGGCCACAGACAGAAGTCTGAGGCATCTCGATCTGAGGCTGGCCAAAACCATGGCGCGAGTGGACTACCGCGAAGGCGACTCCACTCACAGTGTTCAGCTTCCCACCGTGGTTCATCAGACGAGCAGCGGATTTGCCTTTGCTTTGGTTCCACTCTCCAGCAAGCACGTATGATCACCCTCGGCATCGACCTTTCATCGCAGCCGCAGGACACCGCAGCCTGCCAGATCACCTGGAACGCTGACGGATCGGGCCGAGTTTCCGATCCCTTTACTTCACAAGACGACGGCAAGCTCGACAAACTCATCAAGCAGTCGCAAGTGATCGGAATCGACGCCCCACTTGGTTGGTCGCGGGCTTTTGTCAATGCGGTGAAGCAGTGGGAACAGGAAGAATGGAACACAAAGCTGCGTGATGAACTACGCTTCCGGCAAACGGACCGCTTTGTGTTCAAGATCTTCAAAAACCGACATCTTAATCTCTCCCCGCTCAGTGTTTCGACGGACCGGATCGCACTGCCAGCCATGCGAGCCATGGCTTTGCTGAAACGCCACGGCGTCAACAACAAGAGTGGCGATGGACGTTTTTACGAAGTCTATCCTGCTGGCAGTCTTGCCATGTGGGGAATGCGTCACACACGTTACAAAGGGGGCAAGGAGGATGCCCGGAAACATCGGGTCGAGATGCTTGCGGACCTGCGGCAGAAGTTGCCAACAATGACCATCCCTGATGTCTATGCCAAGACAGACCATGCCTTTGATGCCTTGATAGCTTCTCTGACTACCCGCCTTGCAGCCCTGGGTAGGACGCTCAACCCCGATGATGTGCAACGGGAGTCGGCAAAAGTTGAGGGCTGGATACACCTGCCAGATGCGGAAGGTCTTTTCCTTGGCAGATTCGGCTAAACCGATTCATTCACCCGATGTCCTCAGACCGTTTCAACGATAACGCCTACACCGTCCGCCTTTTCATGCCGCACGGTGATCCTGATGGTCTGCGGGTCATTGATCAGCCGAACTGGTCCGGGGTCGGCGTGGCTTTTCCCCGTGCTGCCTACAAGGAGGTCAGCCAGCGGGATGAGTTTCGGCGCACGGGTGTTTACATTCTCGTAGGACCTGGTCCTGAGGCCAGCGCCCTGCCAAGCCTCTACATCGGGCAGGGCGACCGCATCCAGACTCGGCTGGACGCACACCACAAGAACAAGGACTTCTGGGAGTGGGCCGTGTTCTTTGTCAGCAAGGACAACGCCCTCAACGTGGCCGCCGCCCAATACATTGAGAGCCGGCTGATTGACCGGGCGAGCGCTGCCAAGCGTTGTCATCTGGACAACGGCACCGAGCCTGCCGGCCCCAATCTGAGTGATGCCGACGCAGCAGATGCCGAGAGCTTCCTGCGCAACATGTTGCGGGTGCTTCCGCTGCTCGGGGTGTCTGCTTTCGAGCAAAAGGAGTCCAAAACAGTGGCCAGCGCGAGAACGATGCTGTTCTTAAATCCCAAATCCAAGACGATCACGGCCAAGGGCTACGCCCAAGCTGGCGGATTCATCGTGTGCGAAGGTTCTCTCGCAGTGAGCAGAGAATCAGAGGCCATTCATCCGTACATGTCGGCCCATCGCCGGGATCTTCTCGCCAAGGGGGTGCTGGTGGTAGACGGAGAGGTCTACCGTTTCACTCAGGACTATGATCTGGACAGCCCTTCTACAGCCGCCGGGCTTTTGCTAGGTCGGGCGGCGAACGGACGTCTCGAATGGAAAGACGCCATCGGGAGGACCTTGAAATCCATTCAGGAAGCTGAAGCTGGGTGAATCTTCTTGAACGGACAACGTGAGATGGAATGAGCAATCTCAGCATCTCACAAGGGAGAGCTTTGAAAGAATTTGCACCATAAATACCTGATTATCAGTCAGCTGTGATTGTGTTTTGCGCGAGGCGGCACCACTGGCGCTTGGCTTTAGCCAAGCGCCAGTGGTG
>CAZPSQ010000217.1:0-10186 GCA_964588755.1 uncultured Prosthecobacter sp.
CATGGGTTCGATGCCGGTGAAGCCTGCCTCGCCAGCGACCTTGATCATGTGGTCGAGCTTGTTGTCGTAGCCCTTGCCGGTGCCCTGCATGAACCAGGTGTAAACCTGGGAGCCGAATTGAATTTTGCCCATGGGATGAGTGTGGTTGTGGGTTTGCGTTAAAAGAAGCGCCAGCAATGCCGACGGCGGCGCATTGGAGACGAACGCGGAGGGACTGTAAAGCATCAAGTGGCACGGAGTGCCGTCAAGATGCGGCAGTGGCAGCTCCAAGGAGGGGCCAAGGGTCCGTGCATTCGGATGCTGGCAAACCCCACCCGCGACAGCAGGCGCGCGGGGTCAGGGCTTTTCCGGCGGCGGCGGGAGGGCTGGCGGCACGGGGCCTTCGTCACCACGGATGTCCTTGGCGATCTCCGTCACGATGAAGGTGCTTTCGCGACGGCGTGTCTTGGTCTGCTGCAAAGGCAGGCGCAGGGTGCCGCCCGTCCAGCGGCCGTGGCGCCGCACCTCCACGTCGGCCTCCAGCAGGAGTTCCTTGTCGCGGTCTTGTTCCAGGCGGAAGCGTGGCCCGAGCAGCAGGCTGGCGCGCGTGGCGCCCGGTGTTGCAGTGGGTTCAAACTCCGCCACGCCCTCAAAGCCGCGCTTCTCCATGGGGGCGGTGAAGTTTCCCGGACTGGTCAGCACAAACTTTGTCACCCGAAAAGCCTGCTGGTCCCCCGCTTTCCCAAAAGCGTGCAGCCGCACTTGATAGGGGCCGATCTCGCCCATGGTGGCACCGCCCACCACCATGGCGCTCACCGCCAGACCAGACTCCGTGCCCCGTGGAATGAACTCCGCGCGGAAAGCACACCCCGCGACCACGGGTGCCGCGCCCTTTGTGGCATAGTCCACGTGGGTGATAAAGAGATGAACGCAGGAGGCGAGGCTGCAGGACACAAGCAGAAGCAGGAGGCGCATGGATGGGAGCAAAGTGTGCGAGAGAAAGCTAGCCCCACCAAATAATCATTTATTTATAAATATCATAAATATTGACATCTTTTAGCGTTTTTAATATCTTTATCGCGGTAATGACCTGCCGTTTTTTCGCCATCTTGCTCACTGCTTTGGCCCTGCCTTTCAGCGGGGTGCAGGCATTGAACTGGGACGAATCGATCGACGGCGACTTGTCCAATGATGGCGATTATCCCACCCTGGTCGTGCTGACCGAGGGGCACAATCTCTTTGAAGGCACCATGGGCAGGCTGAATGGCGTGGGTCCTCTGGATGCGGACGTATGGACTTTCACCATTGCCGCCGGGTACTATCTCACCGGCATCAATCTCCTGGCTTATCAAGGTCCGGTTCTCGGCCCAGAGGTTCCCCCGATGATGTCCTTCATGGCATTGGCCCCGGGCGACAGCATCAGCATGTATGACACCATGGGGCATCTCAGCAACGAGCTGTGGACCGAGGAGCTGGATGGTTTTGGCAACACCTACACCGACCTGCTGGCCATCCTCGACGCTGGTCCTTACTACGGGGGCATCGGTTTTGATGGCCCGCTCGGCCCAGGCGTCTACACTTTCTGGATTCAGGAGGGCGAGGCCCAGATCGGCTACACCATCGACATGGTGGTGACTGCGGTGCCTGAACCCGGCAGCATGGGGCTGGTAGGACTGGCGGGGCTGGCCCTGCTGCGGCGGCGCAGGCCGGGGCAACGATGATGGCTGAGCCTCGCGGTTTGCAAAGCGCCGCAGCCACAGCTATGGCCCAGGCATGATCCGCAATCTCCTTCTCGACTGGTCCGGCACGGTGGCGGATGACCTGCCCAATGTGCTGCAGGCGGTGAACGGCATGCTGCGCTCCCAAGGCTGTGAGGAAATGACGCGGCCGGAATTTCTGGCCAAGTTCCGCCTGCCCTACCCGGAATTTTTCAAGGAAGTGCTGCCCCAGGAGGTGACGCTGGAGCGGATGCAGCAGCTCTACCTGGAGCATTTCCCGCATGTGCATGAGGGCGTGACCCTGCTGCCCCATGCGGCGGAGTTCATCCGCTATGCGGTGGCCACGGGCCGGCGGCTGGTGGTGCTCAGCAGCGCCCCCCTGCCCCATGTGGAGGCCCAGGCCGTGGCCCTGGGGGTGCGGGACGCGTTCGAGATCCTGCGCTGCGGCGTGGTGGACAAACGGCAGGAAATCAAGACGCTGCTGGAGAGCCTGGACATGCGCCCGGAGGAAACCGCCTTCATCGGCGACATGCGGCATGACATTGAGGCGGGCAACGCCGCCGGTGTCATCAGCATCGGCATCTGCACCGGGTACGAGACTGCGGAGACGCTGCTCACCGCCAGCCCGGACATGCTGGTGCGGGACCTGGCCCGCCTGCCGCAACTTTTGGGCGGGTGGAATGTGCGGGAGGCAGCCCACCCCATCGCCACGGTGGGGGCGCTGATCTTGAACAACGCGGGGGAGATGCTGCTCATCCGCACGCACAAATGGAGCCACCGCTGGGGCATCCCCGGCGGGAAGATCAAGCGTGGCGAGACGTGCGAGGAGGCCCTCATCCGCGAGATCACCGAAGAGACGGCCCTACTGCTGCGGGACATCCAGTTCATCCTGGTCCAGGACTGCGTGGAGCCGCCGGAGTTTCAGCGTTCCGCGCACTTTCTGCTGTTGAACTACATGGCCCGCTGCGCCGATGCGGAGCCGCAGGTCGTCTTGAACGAGGAGGCGCAGGTCTTCCAGTGGCTGCCGCTGGAAAAGGCCGTGCAGGCCGAGCTGAACATTCCGACGCGCGTGCTGATCGAAGAATGCATGCGGCGTGGTCTTGTGTCATGATGACATCCCCATGAATCCTCTCGACCAAATCCGTATCTCCGCCCTCCGCCTGACCACCCACATCGGTGTGCCGGAGGAGGAACGTGCGTCCAGCCAGGAGCTGGAGGCGGACATCACCCTGCGCGTGAACAGGCGCTTTGAGGACATGCGGGACGACCTTGCCTCCACCCTGGACTACGCGGCGGTGGCCGCCCGGCTGCAGGCGCTGGCGGCGGAGCGCCCGAGGCGGCTCATCGAGACACTGGCGGCAGAAATGGCAGCCTGCGTGCTGGGGGAGTTCCAGGCCACCGGGGTCACGATCGACCTGCGCAAACGCATCCTCCCGGACACCGACCATGTGGCGGTGCGGATCGTCCGCGGCCTGTGAGTGAGGAAAGAAATCGTTTGCCCGCCGCAACGCCCTTCGATAAGCACGCCACACACCATGAGCATTGACCGCATCCACGAAAAAGTCCTCGAACTCCTCCTTGCCGAAAAGGGCTGGGAGTCGTGGACACGCTACCTGGACATCGGCGCGGGGCGCGGCTCCCTGATCAGCCGGGTGAAGGAGAAGCTCAAGGTCGAGTCCAGCGCCTGCGACTACACGGACACGCTGATGCGCCTGCCAGGGCAGAAGGTGGACATTGCCAACCTCAACCACGAGCCGCTGCCGTATGCGGACAACACCTTTGACGTCGTCACCGCCACGGAGGTGATCGAGCACCTGGAGGACTTCCGCCAGGTGGTGCGGGAGATCCACCGTGTGCTGAAACCCGGCGGTGTGTGCATTCTGAGCACGCCGAACATTCTGAACCTGAACTCGCGCCTGCGCTTCCTGACCTTCGGGTTCTGGAACCTCTTTGGCCCCCTGCCCGTGAAGCACAGCGCGCTGTACTCCACGGGGGGCCACATCAATCCGGTGTCCTGGTTCTATGTGGCGCATGCGCTGATGGATGCGGGCTTCCCGTCCGTGTCACCGCACATCGACCGCAAACAGCGCTCCGCCATTCCGAAGCTGATCCTGCTCTACCCCTTCATCAAGCTGATGGCCGCCTGGGCCATGGGCAAGGAGCGCAACCGCTTCAAGACCCTGGACGAGGCCAACGAGCCGCTGGTCCATGCGATGAACACGACGGAGATGCTGCTGGGACGGACGATCATCACGAAGTCGGTGAAGCAAAAATGACGAAACCAGAATCGAATGAATGACCAAGGCCCGATTTCCACGGGCTGGTCTTCGCGTCATTGGTTCATTCGGACTTCATCCGTCATTCTGCAGAGCGGTAGAACTCCAGAGTCTGCCGCAGGCCCTCCTCCCAGGAGACGGCGGGCTGGTAGCCGGTGGCGGAGCGGAGGGCGGAAACATCCGCCTGCGAATGCCGGATGTCGCCTGCGCGGCCGGGTTCAAAGCGGGGCTGAATGGTCTGGCCGGTGATTTTGTTGATGTCGGCCACCAGCTGCAGCAGGGAGATGCTGGAGCCGGTGCCGACGTTAAAGACACGCCCGCCCACCTTTTCCGCCGGAGCTTCCGCACCCAGCAGGTTGGCCTGGACGACGTTGTCGATGAACACGAAATCCCGGGACTGCCCGCCATCGCCGAAAATGGTGGGTGTTTCCCCGTTCAACATGGTGCTGCAGAAGCGGGCGATCACACCTGAATACGGGGAATTGAAGGACTGGCGGGGGCCGAAGACATTGAAGTAACGCAGGGCGACGGTGGGCAGGCCATAAAGCTGGTGGAAGAGCTGGCAGTAGCGCTCGCTGGCGTATTTTTGCAGGCCGTAGGGGGTGATGGGCTGGGGGGGCAGCTCCTCCACCTTTGACGGCACCTCGGACTCCCCATAAATAGCTGACGATGAAGCGAAAAGGAAGCGCCCCACCCCCGCGTCACGGGCCGCAATGAGGAGCTTCAACGTCGCGTCCAGGTTGTGCTGGTTGGTCTCCAGCGGTTCAGCCACAGAGGCAGGCACGGAGGCCACGGCGGCCTCGTGGAACACCCAGTCACAGCCAGCCACCAGCCTGGCCAGCAGGGCCGCGTCGCGCGCGTCGCCGTCCACCAGTTCCAGGTCATCGCCGCCAGTGTGCCACGCCAGATTGTGCGCCATGCCGGTGCTCAGGTTGTCCAGGATGACGACCTTGGCGCCCTTGCGGCAAAGCGCCTGGGCTATGTGGGAACCAATAAATCCGGCACCGCCGGTGATGAGGGCTTTCATGAAGGGAGGAAGACGGGCAGCTATGAACACCACTGGCCCCGCATCGCGAGAACTTTTTCGTTCCAGGAGTGAACCGACTTCGCTGTTGCCAGTCAGAATCCCTGAGCCTAGTATCAAATACTCCCACGCTTCTAATCCTGCCTAACAATGACCACCCTGCGTCTTCTCACTGTCGCACTGTCAGCCTCTTTGGTGCTGCCGTCCTGCGACTCCTTTAAGCATTACGACTCCCGTTATCCGACCGTGGCCCAGCAGGATGCACTTGATACCAGCTGGGGGCTGACTCAGCGGAAGTCGCGCGGCAATCCGCGGATGCGCTACCAGTACGATGCCCGGAACGACACCTCCACATCTGCCAGCCCAGCCCCTGCCGCGTCGCCCCAAGCCGCAGCCGCCGCCCCAGCGCCCATGTCGCCGATCCCAGCAGAGCCGAGCCCTCAAGCCATCCCTGCCAATCTGCGCTGAGTTCCGCCCCCTGCCCTTCCCCCCATTCATTTAACGATCTGTTGACGTGAAAATCCCGTTTTTGACCAGTCTTCTTGCCCTTGGCTGCTGCACCATGCTGAACGCCCAGGAGATCAAGGCGCCTGACTCCCTCCGGTCAAACACGGCCCCCCAGGTTCCAGAATCCCCCACGGCCGAGGTGGACCGGCTGGCAGAGGAGGCACAAAAGTCCCTCTTTCAAGCGGCGGACAGGGCTGGTGGCTCAGGCGGCACCAGTGACACAGCAAGCCGGGGCAATCCCTACAGCGGTGTCTCCTCCGGTTCCGGGTCGATGCGTCTGCCCTCCCCCACGGCTGACAGTCCCGCCCTCTGGCCCAAGGATTCTGTGCGCAAGCTGGCGGTGATGGATGTGGCCTTCGGGGGCACGCGTGAGACGGTGATGATCGAGCTGTTTCCAGCCGATGCCCCGCAAACCGTGGCCAATTTCATCAATCTCTGCGAAAGCGGCGTTTACAACGGGCTGGCCTTCCACCGTGCCATCGAAGGTTTCCTGGTGCAGACCGGGGACCCGCTGACGGCAGATGAGTCCGCCCGCGAAAAGTGGGGTACCGGAGGTGAGGAAAAGACCCTGCCAGCCGAAATCAAACGCCCGCACAAAATTGGTTCCCTGGCGATGGCCCGCCGTTCCGACAAGGTGAATCCACAGCGCCGCTCCAACAGCTCCCAGTTCTACATCGCGCTGGGCCATTACGCCGGCCTGGAGGGCAAGTACACCGTCTTCGGCCAGGTCGTCTCCGGCCTCAGCACGATTCAAAACATCGCGCGCATGCCGGTGGATGCCAATGACTGCCCGATCGCGCGCATTGAAGTGAAATCGATCAAGATCATCGACCACAAAGGACCTTTGCAGACCCAGCCGGAACTGGCAGGTGACAGCGAGGGCCAGCGCTACAGCAAGCCCAATGCCTCCCGCGGTTTTGTCGGCCGCTTCCTGCACCGCGTGTGGTAAGGCGGGAGGGGGCAAGGCTGCAACTTGGCCGAGGTCAAGCAGGATTGCCCTCACCTAAACGAGTGAGGCGTGGGAAATGGTGTTCATAGCCGCCGTGGGCGATGCTTGCCTGCATTCCTGTGCCCGTGTCCATGAAGGTCATCCACTTTCTGCGTTCCTTTTCCACCACCCGTGTCATCAAAGGCAAGTTCCGGCTGTCCGGCGCTGATGGTGGGGGCACGCATGGCTTTGCCTACGGGCAGCGGGACAATCATTTCCAGAAGGGCCAGAAGGTGGCCGTGCAGACCATCAAACAAGGCTCCATGCTGGTGGTGGCGAACAATCCGCTGACCGGGGAGGTCGTCCTGGATGGAGCCAAGGAAGGCGTGGACTTTGAGGTGGTGTCGAATGAGGCGCTGCCAGAGAGCCACTGAGGCCCGAAGTGGTGCCACACCTCACAGCGTGGGCAGCTCATAGCAGACCATCTCGGTGTCGTTGCGCAGGAGCAGCCAGCGACCGGCGAGGGTGGGCGGGTTCCAGGTTTTGGAATGGAGGGCGTCGAGGCGGGAGACTTCGTCCAGTTTTTCGGGGCTGGCTTTGACGAGGACGACGGGGCCTTTTTCGGTCTGGATCAGCAGCCACTGGTCCCCTACGCGGATGTGCTGGCCGAAGCCGTAGCGCCCCTCCCGCCAGACGCGTTCGCCATTGGTCATATCGACGCAGGCAAACGTGCCTTCATCCATGGCGTAGGCGTGGCCGCCGACGATGCTGGGACTGCTGAACTTGGTGCGGGGGACGCTGCTGCTCCAGATTTCCACGCATTGGAGGGAGCCGTCCGCGCCTGCTTGAACCTCCAGCAGGCGGCTTTTCATGCCGTAGCTGGCGGTGATGAGCACGCGGTCCGTCCCAGCCGCAACTGGCTGGCACACTTTGGGAAACTTGCCCGGCCAGGAGGTAATCCACAGAACCTGCCCGGACATGGGATCATGCCCGCTGACCGACTCACTGTTGACGGTGACGATCTGCTCACGGCCCGCAAGCTTCATCAAGACGGGAGAGCTGTAGTTGGCACCATCGTTGCCCGCCTTCCACGCCACGGCTCCCGTGTCGCGCTGAAAGGCGATGAGGGATGCGCCACTGTCCCCGCCGCTGCACACCACCAGACCACCGACCAGCAGCGGGGAGGAGCTTTTGCCCCATTTGAGGGAGGGGCTGGCCGTCTCCTTGAGGATGTCCCGCATCCACTTCAGCGCGCCTGTCTTCAAATCCAGGCAGTTCAGCAGCCCGGTGCCGCCCAGCGTGTAAACGAGGCCGCCTGCCGCATCCACCGTGGGCGTGGCGCGGGGGCCGCCACCGCCCATGCCCTCCTGAAACAGGGCTTTGTCCGCATGCGACCACAACAGGGCTCCGGTGGCGATGTCATGGCAAGTGACGCATTCCTGCTCCTCCCGCTGCTCCTGGGTGATGGCGCGGCGGCCGACCACGGCGAAACCTGACCAGCCCATGCCGACGGGCTGGCGCCACACCTCGCGCGGTGGATGGGCCTGCCAGTCGGGGTGCCAGGCGGGCGCGGGGAGATTGCCGTCGCCTGCCCGGCCCATGAAGCGTGGCATGTCCTCCACGCCTGGGGGCGGCGTTTCATCCTTGAGCGCGGTCCCCTGGGCCGGAGGCGGGGCCATGGTGGGGCGCTTGTACCAGCGGAAGACGAGGCTGGGCATGGCGGAGCCGTCGGACGAGCCTTCATACCGTAAGAGTGAAAAAACAGCCCCAAGGCAGCCCCCGACCACTGCCAGCCGCTTCAACCGCCCCTCCTTCCGACGCAGCGCCCACCACACCCCCAGCAGGATCAGATACAGCGGCAGCAGGGCCATCACCGTGACAGCGCGCATGACATGCGTGGTGCTCCACATCCAGGCGGCAATGCCGCCCGCGACAAGGGTGAGGAAGAATGGGAATCTGGGGATCATGCGGGTGGACAGACGACGAGGCATCATACGCCGCATTGCCGAAAACGACTGGCTTTCACCGACGTATGTTCCATCCTTGATTCGTTCCAGCCACCCCCTCTTCATGAAACAATTCGCACTTTCCTTTCTCTCCTTCGCCCTGATGGCCACCGGTCTGCGTGCCGCCGACCATGTCGTCTATGAGCCTGCGGGCGAGACGAAGGGGAAGCACATTGTGCTGCTGTCAGGAGATGAGGAGTACCGCAGCGAGGAGGCCATGCCGATGCTGGGCAAGCTGCTGAGCCAGCGCCACGGCTTCAAGTGCACGGTTCTCTTCAGCCTGGGGGCGGACGGCACCATCGACCCCACCGCCGGGGGCAGCCTGAGCCACCCGGAGGCGCTCGACTCCGCCGATGCCATTGTGATGCTGCTGCGCTTCCGCCACTGGGACGAGGCCACAAGCAGGAAGTTCGAGGCCGCCATCCACCGTGGCGTGCCGATCATCGGCCTGCGCACCAGCACGCACGCGTTCAACGGCTATCCGAAGGGCAGCCCGTTTGAGTCCTGGAATTATGGCAACAAGGGCGGCTTTGGCCGCAAGTTTCTGGGTGAGACGTGGGTGAGCCACTGGGGCAAGCACAAGGTGGAGGCCACCAAGGGCATCGTGGAAGAAGCCAACGCGAACCACCCCATCCTGCGCGGGGTGAGTGAGATTTTTGGCAACAGCGACGTGTATGAGGCGGCGCCGCCCGAGGACGCCGTGATCCTGGTGCGCGGCCAGATCCTGCAGGGCATGACAGCGGACACGCCCCCGGCCTCCTACAACAAAAAGACCTCCGGCACCAAAGTCGAGCAGGAGGTGAACAAGCCCATGATGCCTGTGGCATGGGTGCGCGTGGTGAAGAATGACAGCGGCACCGAGAACAAGGTCTTCTGCTCCACGATGGGCGCCGCCACAGATCTGGCCACGGAAGGCACACGCCGCATGGTGGTGAACTCTGTTTTCTGGGGCCTCGGCCTGGAAGTGCCTGAGAAGGCCGATGTCAGCACTGTGGGCGCTTACGAGCCAACCATGTATGGTTTCAATGGCTTCAAGACGGGGCTGAAGCCGGATGACTTCATCCTGGTGAAGTAGTTCACCTGTGGCGGCTGAGCCCGTCAAGAGCTGTGGCTTTCGGATGATCGAACGCACGACACTCCACCCTTCCTTGACGGGGACGAAGCCCCCTCCAGACGCTGCTTTGCCGCATCTTGACGCGGCTGTCTGCATACATGCCAAAAACGGTATGTTTTTGCAGGCCATAAACTCTGGCAAGACCTGCTAAAAAAGGGGCGTTTTGGCTTTCCCAGGGCATCGCCCAGCCTGGGTTTTATCCCCTTAGAAAGGGACGAAAATCGCATTGATGCATGCCTGCCGTGCTCGATGTTCGTAAACTTCCAGCCATCTTGCCTCCCTCCATGAACCCCCGCCCCCGCATTTCCTTCGGCTGTTTGTTGGCCGCCACCCTGTCTGTGACTGGTTTCGTCCACGCCAACGACTGGGTGAGCTGGCGTGGGCCGCTGCAGAACGGTGTGAGCCTGGAGCACTACACGAAGGCTGGCAAACTGGCCGACACGCCCGAATGGACCTATGCGGCGCGCGGACGTGGCACGGCCGTCGTTTTCGAGGGCAAGGTCATCCTCTGGGGCTACAAGGGGGAAACCTCCGACCTGATGGAGCTGGTGACCTGCCTGGATGCCAAGACCGGCAAGAAGCTGTGGGAACATGAGGTCTCCGACTACCTGAGCGACTCCATCTACAACCGCTA
>CAZPSQ010000218.1:0-10158 GCA_964588755.1 uncultured Prosthecobacter sp.
CCAGCCTGCGGCCATTCCGGAGGTGCAGGCCCTCTGGCGCCAGCGCATGCACGCCATGCTCGATGACGGCTCCATCGACCGCACGCTGCTCAACTACGATCCGCCGGGGGGCAATCCAGTCTTCCGTGAGCAGTTCGCGGCCTTCCTGAAGCGTGAGTGCGGCTGGGGTGTGACTGCGGAGAACATCGCCGTGATGCCCAGCAGCCAGAGCGCCTGCTTCCTGCTCTTCAACCTGCTGGCAGGCCAGACCGGCTCCACGAAGCGCCGCATCCTTTTCCCCCTGCTGCCGGAGTACATTGGTTATGCCAACCAGTCGCTCACGGAGGGGCAGTTCACCGCCTGCCTGCCGCGCATTGTCGAGACCGCGCCGCATGAGATCAAATACCATGTGGACTTCGACCGCCTGCGCATCACGCCGGACATCGCGGCGATGTGCGTCTCCTGTCCGACGAACCCCACCGGCAACGTGCTGACCCAGGATGAGTTTGACCGCCTCCACGCGCTGAGCGAGGCGCACGGCATCCCGCTCATCATCGACAACGCCTACGGCCACCCCTTTCCAGGCGTGATCCACAACGGCTTCCAGCCAAGATGGCGTCCGGGCATGATCTTCAGCATCAGCATGAGCAAGGTTGGCCTGCCGGGCGTGCGTACGGCCATGATCGTGGCCGATCCGCACATCGTGAAGGCCCTGTCGAACATGAACGCCATCGTCTCCCTGGCCAATGGCAACCTCGGCCAGGCGCTGCTGCTGCCGCTGCTGCAGGATGACACGCTGGTGCGCCTTGGGCGCGAGACCATTCGTCCCTTTTACAAGGAGCGCTCCGATGCGGCCAAGACGGTGCTGGCAGGGGCGCTCGGTGATCGTGTCCCCTGGGCCCTGCATGCGCAGGAGGGTGCTTTTTTCCTGTGGCTGTGGGTCAGGGGCCTGCCCATCACCGCGGCGGAGCTGTACCGCCGCCTGAAGGAGCGCAAAGTCCTGGTGATTCCCGGCCACTATTTCTCGTTTGGCATCGGCCAGGAGTGGCGGCATCCGCATGAGTGCCTGCGCCTCACCTACTCCCAGCCGCCGCACGTTGTGAAGGAAGGGCTGGAGATCATCGCCGATGAAATCGCACGTTCGTTCCAGACATCCTGACCACAGATTTGCATGGATGGATCCGGAGTCTGAACTTATCCGTGTGCATCCGTGAAATCCGTGGTTGAAAATTCTGGCGGCGAGCCGTTCTCCGCCTTCATGGCGCGGGCATTGTTTGACCCGCAGCGTGGTTATTATTCGCGGCAGATCAAGACGGTGGGGGCACGGGGAGACTTCGCCACCTCGGCCACGCTTTCGCCAAGCCTGGGAAAGGCGGTGGCCGCGTGGCTGCTGTCGGAGCGCCGGCAGCAGCCCGAGGTGTGCCATGTCATTGAGATCGGCGCGGGGGACGGCTCTTTGATGCAGCAGGTGCGGAAGTCGCTGGGATTGCTCCAGCGCTGGCGGTTCACATGCCACATCGTGGAGATTTCCGCCCCGCTGCGGGCGCAACAGCAGCAGAGACTGGGAGCAGGCGTGAAACAGCATGCGACGCTGGAGGAGGCGCTGAAGGACACCGGCGGTGCTGCCTTCATCTACCATCATGAGCTGCTCGACGCCTTCCCCGCCACGCTGGCGCAGTGGAGCGCGGCCCGCCAGCAGTGGCAGGAGGTGTGGGTGCCCGAGGCGCTGCATCCGCTCCGGCTTGAACCTGCCCACTTCAGCGTGCTGCGGCACACGGCCTTTGCCGACGGCCAGCGCTGTGAGCTGCACCCCAGCATCCGTGACTGGCTGTGTGGGTGGATGCCACACTGGAAGCGCGGCGCCATGCTCAGCATCGATTACGGCGATGACTTTCCACGCCTCTACCACCGCCGCACGCAGGGCACGCTGCGCGCCTATCTGCTGCACCAGCGCCTGACCGGCCCGGACGTCTATGCCAACCCCGGCCGGCAGGACATCACGGCAGACATCAACTTCACCGACTACTGTGCGTGGCTGAAGGAGTGCGGGGCAGGGCAGGCCTCGCGCCAGACCCTGGCGGATTTTCTCCGGCCGCATGACGCGCCCGCGCAGCTTGTGGATCCGTACGGGGCCGGCGGCGCGTTCCAATGTCTTGTGCATCGGCCTGGTGGGTGCGTGGCGCAGGATGGACGATGACAGGCAGCCGCCACAGAGCTGTGATTGCAACCGCCCTGCAGGTCGCCATCATGGGAGGCTGATGCCCCTCGCAAACACCACCGAACGCCCAGGCACGCTTGAGAAAGCGCTGAAGACCAACCTTGCCCACACCATCTACGGCACCTTTGCCGAGATCGGCGCGGGCCAGGAGATCGCCAACTGGTTTTTCCGTGCGGGCGGCGCCTCCGGCACGGTGGCCAAGACGATGTCCGCCTACGACATGATCGTGAGCGATGAAATCTACGGCAAGGCCACACGCTACGTCTCCCGCCAGCGCATGGTGTCCATGCTGGACCATGAGTACCCCATGCTGCTGCAGCGCCTGAGCGCCAAACGGGGGGAGACCAGCACCTTCTTCGCCCTGGCAAACACGGTACGTGCCAAGTCCTACCGCGACACCAAGGAGGAGTGCCATGGGTGGATCGGGCTGCGCTTCCAGACCGTGCCCGGCGGCCCGTCCAATGACATCCAGATGCACGTGCGCCTGCTGGATGACACCCATGCGCGGCAGGCGGACGCGCTGGGCATCCTCGGCGTGAACCTGCTCTACGCCGCCTTCCATCTGCGGGAGGAGCTTTCCGTGTTTTTGCAAAGCCTCATGGACGGCCTTACCCGCAAGCGGGTGGAAATCGACATGGTGGACTTCTCCGGCCCAGACTTTGCCTCCCCGGAATTTCAGGACCGCCTTGTGGCCCTGAAGCTTGTCCGCCTCGGCTTGGCCGACGCGGCCCTCTTCGGCGCTGATGGGCAGATCTGGCAGGCCTCCGATGTGCTGTGGAAAAAAGCCGTCTTCCTCAAACGCGGCAGCTTTGACCCCATCACGAAGCTCAATCTCGACATGATCGAGCGCGGCCAGGCCGCCTTCCAGGCGGACTTTGACGGCGCCGCCAAGGACAACATCGAGATTCTGGAGATCACCATGCACAACCTGCTGGCCGGAGGCGCCGAAGTGCCGGACACGGATTTCCTGGCCCGCGCGGACATCCTGCAGGCCCTGGGGAAAAACGTGCTGATCTCCCGCTATCCGGAATTTCACAAAGTCAGCAGCTACCTCGCCCGCCATACCAACAGTCCCATCGGCATCGTGCTCGGCCTGCCCTTGTTCCAGGAGCTTTTCAACGAACGCTGGTGCACGGATCTGGAGGGCGGCCTGCTGGAATCCTTCGGCCGTTTGTTCAAGCACCAGGTGCGGGTGTATGTGTACCCCATGGGAGATCCGATGACCGGCAGCGTGCTCGGCGTGGAGGATGCCCGCATCACCCCGGAGCAGAAGCATCTGCTGCGCTACTTGATCCAGACAGGCTGTGTCCGCTCGCTGGAGGAGCCGAAGCACGACTTCCTCTTCCATACCAGCGCGGAAGTGCGGAAGATGATCCACAGCCAGCAGGCGCAGTGGCAGTCCCTCGTTCCAGACATCGTGCTCAACCAGGGGCCATGGAAGGAGATCGCGCGGCCGGCGATGTGAGGCACCGGCTTCGTTCTTGACGGCCCGCGTGCCTTGCGGCCAAGCTGGCCGGATGGAAGCCCCGCCCGTCAGCGATCTGGACCTGATCACCATCACACAGCTGCGCCAGATCGCCAGCCAGCAGCCGCAGCCCTACCGCCTGCATGCGCAGGTGGAGTCACGGCTGGAGAAGGCCACCAGCGGCGGCAGCCCCTTTTTTGAGGTGAAGCTGGTGGACGCGGGCGACTCGCTGGTGTGGCGGGTGTTTGACAACAACCCGCAGTTTCAGGACGTGGCCAAGCTGGCGCGCAATGCGTTCATCCAGCTCTCCGGCCAGTGGACGGATGGCAAGTATGGTCTGGAGCCGCGGCAGACGCAGATGCGAGCGCTGGCCGAGGAGGAGGTGTCCACCCTGCTGCTGGGAGATCCGGAGCTGGCGGCACGACAGCAAGCGGACTACCGGGACATCGAGGCGTTTGTGGCAGCCATTCGTGATCCGCGGCTGCTGAGGCTGTGCTCGCAGTTTTTGCAGAAGCTGGGGGAGCGCTTTCGCCGCAGCGGCGCGGCGCGGAGAAACCACCATGCGCGGCGTGGCGGGCTGGTGGAGCACGTGGCGCAGATGATGCGCTGCGCGGCGGCCGTGGCGGGTGTGTATCCCACGCTCAACAAGGACCTCATGATCGCGGGCGTGTTGTTCCACGACTGCGGCAAGCTGTGGGAAAATGTGTATGCGGAGTCCGGCTTCACGATGCCCTACAACCTCACGGCGGAGATGCTGGGGCACATCCCCCTGGGGCTGGAGCTGGTGAACAAGATGTGGCGGGACATGATGGACACGCCGGAGGCCGCCGGGTGGACCATGCTGGAGCCGGCATCTGAAACCGTGCGCCTGCACCTGCTGCACCTCATTGCGGCGCACCATGGCTCGCTGGAGTTTGGCTCGCCCATTCTGCCAAAAACGCCAGAGGCGATTGCGCTGCATCATGTGGACAACATTGACGCGAAGCTGGAGATGTTCCGCCGTGGCTACGAGACGGGCAAGGAGCTGGCGCCGGGGATCATGGAGAAGTTTTCGCCCTGGCCGGTGAACATTGTGGCACCGCTGCCGCCGGTGAACCTGCCGCAAAGCGAGTGACACGCCCACTTTGGCGCAATGTGGACGGCGCTGGGCGCGTTTTGGCTGCCCTGCCATGACTTCACGATTTCTTTCCCTCCTCACGTTTGCCAGCCTGACGCTCGCGGCGCGCGCCGAATTGAAGCTGCCAGCCATCATTGGTGACAACATGGTGCTGCAACAGCAGCAGGCCAATCCCATCTGGGGCTGGGACACCCCAGGCGCCGAGGTCAGCGTGGCCTTCAATGGCAAGACCAAGACAGCCAAGGCAGACGCCAAAGGCAGGTGGACAGTGAGGCTGGACCCCGCCCCGGTGAATGCGAAACCGGCGACGCTGACCATCAAGGGCAGCTCCACCCGCGAGCTGAAAAACGTGCTGGTGGGCGAGGTGTGGATCTGCTCCGGCCAGTCCAACATGGGCTTCTCCGTGGACCGCACCTGGGATGCCGATCTCGACATCGCGCAGGCCAAGTTTCCGTTGGTCCGCATCATCTCCGTGCCGCAGGTGGGCACGCAGGAGATTCAGGACGACTTCAAAGGGCAGTGGGAGGAGTGCAGCCCGGCCAATGTGGGGGGCTTCACCGCTGTGGGCTACCATTTTGGCCGCATCCTGCATGAGATGCTGGGCGTGCCGGTGGGCCTGATCGACAACGCCTGGGGCGGCAGCGCGTGCGAGGCATGGGTGCGGCGTGATCTGCTGGAAAAAGATGAACGCTTCCAACCGCTGGTCGAACGCTTCAAGAAGATCGAGGAAACCTTCTCCCAGGAGGTCTTTGACAAGCAGGCAGCCGCCTACCAGAAGAAGCTGGAAGCCTACCAGACAGCACGGATTGAGGCCGCCAAGGCCCGCAGGCCGGCCCCCCAGGCCCCGGGCCGCCCGCCGCAAAACATGATGACCGGCCAGAAGCGCCCCGGCAATCTCTACGCCGGCGTGCTGCACCCCACCATCGGCTACGGCATCAAGGGCGTCATCTGGTACCAGGGTGAGTCGAACGCTGGCGAGGCCAAGGAATACCGCGAGCTGTTCCCCTTCATGATCCAGCACTGGCGCAATGAGTGGAAGCAGGGCGATTTCCCCTTCTACTGGGTCCAGCTTGCCGACTTCAAGGCCTACCAGACCGAACCCGGCGACAGCGACTGGGCGGAGCTGCGTGAGGCGCAGACTCTTTCCATGGGCAGGCTGCCAAAGACCGGCCAGTGCATCATCACCGACCTCGGCGAGGCCAATGACATCCACCCGAAGAACAAGCGCGACGTGGCCGAGCGCCTCGTCCGCTGGGCGCTGGCCAATGACTACGGCCAGAAGATTGTCTATCGCAGCCCGGAGCTGAAGGACGCCAAGTTCAACGGCAGCAAGGCACTGCTGACCTTCGACCACGCGCCAACCGGCCTGCGCACCGTGGACATCGACGAGCCTCAAGGCTTCGCCATCTGCGGTGAGGACAAAAAGTGGGTGTGGGCCAGGGCAGCGATCATCGGCGGCTCCAAGAAGGGCACCAACCAGATCGAGGTCAGCAGCCCCTCTGTGGCCAAGCCGGTGGCGGTGCGTTACGCCTGGGCCGACAATCCGGTGTGCAACGTGTTCTCCGCCGAGGGGCTGCCCGTCACGCCCTTCCGCACGGATGATTTCCCCATGATCACCGACCACGCCAACCCCAACAGCACCCACGCCCAGGCAGCAAAGCGTGCCGAGGAGGTGAAGGCACGTCTGGAAGCCCGCCAGAAGGCCGCTGAAGCACGGAAATAGCCTCCTGGCCTTTCCCTTCGTCTTGAGGAAGGGGCCGTGATGGCATTCGCATGTCACAAGCTGCCGTTGTCCTGTTGGGGGAGCCGCCCCTGGCCGGGGCTCAGTTGCCTGCCATTCCTGCCGCATGAGGTCGTGGGGGTCTGCATGCGGAAAAGGCAATGACATGCACCACCCGGGCAGAATGCATTATTTCTTCGTGGCGCTTGTCTTTCCGGCGGCAGAACGCGTATGTTTGAACATTCCGCCTGCCGCATGAACTACCGCTCGTCATTGCTTCTACTCGCCCTTGCGTCATTTCCGCTCGCAGCCGGTGCCCAGCCGGCGTCTGAGGCGGCGCCTCTCGTAAACAACCAGGCCATTGATCTCGGCTCGGGCGCGTGGGACGGAGTGGTGAACATTGACGTTTCGGTGCTGTTTCCCGATTACCGTGAACCGTGGAACGCCGGACAGCCCAGCGGCGGCAGTGGCACCGGCTTCCTCATTGGCAAAAACCGCTTTCTGACAAACGCGCATGTGGTCAGCAATGCCACGCGCATCCTCATCCGCACCAGCAACGATCCCGAGCCGCATCCGGCAAAGATCGTCCACATCGCGCATGACTGCGACCTGGCGCTGATCGAGGCGGAGGACGCCGCGCACTTCGAGAAACTGAAGCCGGTGGAGTTTGGCGGCATCCCGCAGCTCAACACCGAGGTCATCGCCGTCGG
This sequence comes from uncultured Prosthecobacter sp., assembly GCA_964588755.1. Classification (GTDB taxonomy): domain Bacteria; phylum Verrucomicrobiota; class Verrucomicrobiia; order Verrucomicrobiales; family Verrucomicrobiaceae; genus Prosthecobacter. The sequence continues at coordinate 7,210 of CAZPSQ010000218.1, forward strand.
CTACCCCATCGGCGGCGACCGCATCTCCGTCACCCGCGGCGTCGTCTCCCGCATCGACTTCCGGCCCTACAGCCACACCAGCGTGGACTCGCATCTGGCCATCCAGGTGGACGCGGCCATCAATCCGGGGAACTCCGGCGGCCCGGTGCTGCAGCAGGGGAAGGTGGTGGGCGTGGCCTTCCAGGGCTTCAGCGGCCGCGTGGCCCAGAATGTCGGCTACATGATCCCGGTGCCCGTGATCAAGCGCTTCCTGAAGGATGTGGAAGACGGCAGCTACGACCACTACGTGGACTTGGCGGCGAGCGACTTCCCCATCGAAAACCCCGCGCAGGCCAAGGCACTGGGCCTGGAAGGCGGCGGCGTGGGCGTGATGGTGGGCGATGTGGAGCCTGCGGGCAGCGTGGGCGGGATTCTCAAAATCGGCGATGTCATCCTGAGCATCGATGACAACCCCGTGCTCAACAACGGACTGGTACGCATCGAGGGTGAGCTGGTGGACATGAATGAGATCGTCGAGCGCAAGTTCGCCGGTGACGTCATCAAGGTGGCCTACATGCGCGGCGGCAAGAAGCATGAGGCCAAGGTCACCCTGAAACGCTTTGACCCCTACGTGCGCCTGGGCGCGCAGTACAACCAGCGCCCGCGCTACATCGTGCATGCCGGCCTCGTCTTCCAGCCATTGGACCGGAACCTGATGGACGCCCACCAGATCCGCGACAGCACGGTGAGCTATGTCTTTGACAACTTCCTCACCGAAAAGCTCTACGTGGAGCGGCCTGAGCCAGTGGTCCTGACCAGCGTGCTGCCGGACGAGGTGAACACCTGGATCACCCCCTACGCGCACAGCATCGTGGATGAGATCAACGGGGTGAAAATCCGCACGTTGAAGGATGTGGAAACAGCCCTGGCCAACAAAGAAAAGCCATTCATCGAGATCCGCCTGGAGGACAAGAACCGGCCGCTTGTGCTGAAGCGCTCGCTCACTGAGACCGCGCATCCCCGCATCATGCAGACCTACAACATCACTGCGGACTCCTACCTGGGCGCCGAGTGATCGCGTGCCCCTGTCCCCAACCCTTTTCCGCCCGCCGATCTTCATGAAATTGTCCCGCATCCTCGTTCTTGTGCTCGCCTGTCTGGCCCAGAGCGCCCGCTCCCAGCAGCCGGTGGAAGCCGCGCCGCCTGGGCTCGAGCACAAAATACAGCAGAAGAAGCGCAGCTCCCTCACCCCCCGTCAGCGGGAGGGCGGCCCCCCTCCGCTTTCCGAGGCGCTGCCGGTGATGCAAAACAGCTCGTTGGTGAAGGTGAACGCCACCTCCCAGGCCTACAGCCTGCACCTGCCCTGGCAGAAGGAGTCGCCCTCCGGCCGTCGCGGCCTCGGCGTGGTGCTGGCAGAGAACCGCGTGCTTGTCACCGCGCAGATGGCGGCGGATGCCACCTACATTGAGCTGGAGCTGCCGGACAGCGGCCAGAAGATTCCCGCCAAGGCCATTGCGGTCGATTACGAGGCCAATCTGGCGCTGCTGGAATGCCCGGCATCAGACCGGCAGAAGGCCTTCTTCGCAGGCTTGAAGCCCATGGCCGTCGATGCCAGCGCACGCATTGGCGACTCGGTCTCCATCCTGCAGACAGGCCGCGTGGGCGAGCTGATCAGGAACCCGCTGCGCATCAGCAAGGTGCTCACCCGCCGCTACATCGTCGAAGGCTCCGGCTTCCTCGTCTATGAGGCCACCGGCATCATCCGCAGCGAGGCCAACAGCTTCACCCTGCCCGTGGTGAAGGGGAACAAGCTGGCCGGGCTCCTCCTCAGCTACGACTCCAAAAACCAGGTCACCACCATTCTGCCCGCCCCCATCATCGAGCACTTCCTCAAGGACGTGGCGGATGGCAGCTACGAGGGCTTTCCCGGTCTCGGCATGGAGTTCCAGACCACCCAGGATGAGCAGTTGCGCGACTACCTGGGCCTCAAGCCCGGCGAGCCTGGGGTGCTGATCACCGCCGTCTCCAAAGGCGCCTCGGCGGCAAAGGCTGGCATGAAAAAGAATGACATCCTCGTCTCCATCAACGGCTTCGCCATCGATGCCCGCGGCGACTACAAGGACCCGCAATACGGCGCCCTCAGCGCCGGACACCTGGTGCGCGGCCGCTCCTACGTCGGTGAAAAAGTGGAGATCAAAGTGCTGCGCCAGGGCAAGGAGACCACGCTCACCGGCGAGCTCACCCGCAAGAAGCCGGAGGAACATCTGGTGCTGCCCTACCTCTTTGACAAAGGGCCGCGTTACATCCTGATGGGAGGCCTGTTGTTTCAGGAGCTGTCCCGACCCTATCTCGATGCCTTTGGCGAGGACCAGCGCGCCGGTGCCATCCTGCGCCTGGCCCACATCGCCTCCCATCCGGATGAATACGAGGAGAGCGGCCGCAAAAAGCTCGTCTTCCTCAGCCTTGTGCTGCCCACACCAAGCGCCCAGGGCTACGACAAGCTGGGCGGCCAGGTGGTCAACAAGGTCAACGGCCAGCAGATCAAGGATCTGAATGACCTGAGCGACGCCTTCAAAAACAACAAGGAGACCATCCACGTGATCGAGCTCAACGACTTCCCCCACGTGATCTATCTGGACGGGTTCAACGCCGAGCGCGACAACATGCGCCTCCTCGGCGGCGCCTACCGCATCGGCAGCCTGCGGCGGCTGGAGTGAAGTGCGCGCCGCACAGACCGCCGTCCACCGCTGCTGGTGATGACGGTCGTGGCAGGCCGGACATGCGCGCTGCATTTGTCCGGCCTTCTCCCTCGCAGAGCTTTCCTCGAACGGCACGAAAAAGCCGGAGTCTTGCGACTCCGGCTTCGTGATTGTTAAAGCGGATCTTAATCCTCGGCGTCCGCAGCAGCGGCAGCGGCCTTCTTTTTCTTCTTCTTGCCGCCGGCGTTGCGCAGGGCCTTGGGGATCGGGT
>CAZPSQ010000219.1:0-10084 GCA_964588755.1 uncultured Prosthecobacter sp.
GATGCCGAGGTGCGCGTCTATGACCGCCTCTTCACCGTGGAAACCCCGGACGCCGACGCAGGCGAAAACGGCGACTTCACCCAGTTCCTGAACCCCGGCTCGCTGGAGATCATCCCAAACGCCAAGCTGGAGCCCTCCCTCAAGGAGGCCGCCCCCGGCAGCCACTGGCAGTTTGAGCGCGTGGGCTACTTCTACGCCGACCCCATCGACAGCAAGCCCGGAGCGCCGGTCTTTAACCGCACCGTGACGCTGAAGGATGGCTTCGTGAAGAAGTGATTCACTCCCCGAGCCACTCCCAGGACATCAGCATCATCTGTGGGGCCAGCGACTGGTACACCACGACCTGCGCCATGCGCAGCTCTTTGCCAGACTTCACCTGCAAGGTCATGCGGTAGTTCATTCCCGCCACCACCTGCTGCTCCGCCTGCACCACGCCAGCCAGCTTCAAAACTTCGCCGCTGCGTGCGGCCTGCTGCCTCACCGCAAACTCGGCGGCCTTGCGCGCCTCGGTGGTTTTGGTGGCGTCCGAATACCCGCCGACCATTGGCGGAAGGTCCTTGGCACAACCAGGCAGCAGGATGACAGCAAACGAAAAAAGGAAGGCTGAAAGGGTGTTTCGCATGACATCCACGCAACCGCACCCGCACAGCCTTGTCAAAGCAATCAAAGCCCCAAGCAAGCGCCACCCGGAAAACAAATCAGCCGGACCTCGCGGCCCGGCTGACAATTTTCAAAAGGAAGGCCCAGCACCGGCTTACGCCTTCGGCACATCCGGGCCGCCTTCCGGCAGCTTCGGCTCCTTGATGTAGTCCTTTGGCAGCTCGCCCTTGAGGCACTTGAGGAAGGTCACAATGGAGGAAGTCTCCTCTTCGGTGAGCTCCTTCCCAAGCTGGTACTCGCCCATGTGCCTCACCATCTCTTCGAGGGTGAGCACGGAGCCATCGTGCAGGTAGGGTCCGGTCTCGGTGATGTTGCGCAGGCTCGGCACCTTGAAGAAGTGCTTCTCGCCATCGTTCTTGGTCACGTCGGAGCGGCCGTTGTCCTTGAGCTCCGGCCAGGCCTTCACAAGGCCCAGCTTCTGGTACATCATGCCGCCCACGCCCACGCCATTATGGCAGGTGACGCAGCCCACCTTGGCAAAGGTTTCGAAGCCCTTCTTCTCAGCCGTGCTGATGGCATTCTTGTCGCCCTTCAAATACGCATCCCATGAGGATGGGGTGAGGAGCTTGCGCTCAAAAGCGCCCACGGCCTTGCCGAAGTTGTCATACGTGACGGGGTCTGCCTCGCCTGGGAAGGCTGCCTTGAAGGCGTCCACATAGCCCGGGATGGCCTTCAGCACGCTCACGACGAACGCCTCATCAGGCGCGCCCATTTCCACGGGGTTCAACACCGGGCCTTTGGCCTGCTCTTCCACGGAAGGCGCACGACCGTCCCAAAACTGGGCGATGTGGACCGCCGCGTTGTAAACGGAGGGAGAACTGCGGCCTCCAAGCTTGCCCTCATGCCCGGGGGAGAAGGGCAGGTTGTCCTGGCCGTACTTGTCCAGCATGTGGCAGGAATTGCATGACGTCTTGCCCCCCTTGGAAATGCGGTTCTCAAAGTACAGCATCCGGCCCAGGTCCACCTTGGCATCGTTCAACTCATTGGAGGGTGATGCTGCATGGGATGGCAGCGGCTGAAACATGGGCAGATAGGCCTCGGTCAGGTCAGCCTGCGCAAAGGCGGAGACAGAGCCAAGACCAGCCACAACGGCGAGAGAACGAAGGATAGTGGATTGCATGAGGTGTTTATGACAAATCGGCGCGCGTAAGCGTTTGTTACGTCGCTGGTTTGGCCACCGTTGCAAGCATTTGCGCCATGAGATCATTTCTCAATTTGCGCACAAAAGTTCGAAGGATTGACGGCCTGAGGAGCGTCCCGCTAATCTCCCAAAACATGCCTCCGAAATCACTCCTTCTGCTCTTGGTCGCGACCGCCGCCACCAGCCTCTCTTTGGCCCAGTCCCCTGCTCCGGTGGGCGACGGCAAAGCTGACGACACCGCCGCCCTGCAGCACCTGCTGGACACCCAGGGCAGCGTGAGGCTGGCCAAGGGCACCTACCGCCTGACGCAGACCTTGAAGGTGGATCTCACCAGGACCGGTTTCGCCGCCCTCAGCGGGGATGGCACTGCGCGCATCGTCATGGCAGGCGCCGGCCCCGCCATCCATTTTGTGGGAAACCACGAAGGCTCCGCCGCCCCATCCTCCTTTAAACCGGAGGTGTGGGAGACTCAGCGCTCCCCCATGGTGGAGGGCATTGAGATTGTCGGCGCCCATGCCGAGGCAAACGGCATCGAGGCCACGGGCACCATGCAGCTCACGCTGAGCCGGGTGGTCGTGCGGGAATGCCGGCACGCGGTGCATCTGACCAAGCGGAACCGCAATGTCCTCATCTCCGCCTGCCATCTCTACCACAACACCGGCATCGGCGTCTTTTATGACAACGTGAACCTCCACCAGTCGAACATCGTCGGCAGCCACATCAGCTACAACGGCGGCGGCGGCATCGTCTCCCAGGCGGGCGAGGTGCGGAACCTCCACATCGGCACCTGTGACATCGAGGCCAACCATGCCAAGGACGGCCCGCCCAGCGCCAACATCACCCTCGACTCCCGTGACGGCTCCATCGGGGAGGTGGCCATCGTCGGCTGCACCATCCAGCACACCAACAAGGCGCCCGACTCCGCAAACATCCGCATCATCGGCTCCGGCAAGGACGCCAGCCTGCTGCGCCGCGCCGGCCGCGAGTTCACGCGGGAGGGGAATGTGACCATCAGCGCCAATGTCTTCAGCGACGTGCAGGTGAACATCGAGGTCCGCCACTCGCGTGGTGTCACCATCAGCGGCAACTCGTTTTGGGAGGGCTTCCAGCACGACCTCATCGTGGAGGACAGCAGCAACATTGTTGTCACCGGCAACAACTTTGACCGCAACCCCCGCTATCTGGTGAACGGCTTTGACAACGCGGAGAAAAACGGCCTCGTCTTCCTTCGCTGCGAGGACAGCATCCTCACCAGCAACGTGGTCTGCGGAGTGTGGAAAAAACGCGCCGCTGTGGACATCACCTCCTGCAACCGCATGCAGATCTGCAACAACAGCGTGCTGGACAGTGACGGCGTCGGCATCCGCCTGGAAAAGGTGGGCAACAGCATGATCTCCGGCAACATCATCCGCGACGACCGCGAGGCTGGCAAACGCAGCAAGGATCCAAGCCTTGTGTTCGTCGGCGGAAAGGCGAACGTCATCGGCCAGAACGTGATTGGGAACAAACAGGAGGCGCGGGAGGCTGGAGCTGACGGTAAAAAAAGTGAGAAGTAAGACGTGAGAGGTCAGACGCACCCGCCTACCTTCCACATGTCACCACTGACATCTAACTTCTGACCTCTCCCTTTCTCCCGTGACCGTCGCTTCCGCCACCGCCATCCTTGCCCGGGCCCATGGGCGGATGCTGCGGCACAAGCTGCGGTTCGGAATGCGGCAAAACAAGCTGCTGAGCCTCACCGTCGGTGGCTTTCTGCTGCTGTATGCGCTCGCTGCGTACTTCCTTGTGGCCCGAGGCCTGGACTTCATTGTGAAGCTGCCGCTCATCGGCGGACTGCTGACAGAGCGCATGGTCTTCCTGCTGTTCTTTTTCTTTTTCGTGATGCTCATCATCTCGAACGCCACCATCACCGGCATGGGCCTGTTTCGACGGCGGGACATGGAGTGGCAGGTGGCACTGCCACTGCCGCCGCGCAGCCTGGTGCTGTGGAAGACGCTGGAAGGCATGCTGCTGGCAAGCTGGGGCCTCCTGGTGCTCAGCGCGCCCATCCTGGCGGCGCTGACACGTGGCTACCAGGAGGACACCGCCTTCATCCTGGCGGCCATCCCGGCGCTCCTGTGCCTCGTCACCATCGCGGCGAACATCTCCACCTGGGTGCTCATCCTGCTGGTGCGTTATTCCCGGCGCTGGATGTGGAAGCCGCTGGTGGCGGGACTGGTCCTGCTGCTGGCCTTTTCCATCCCGGCGTGGAATACCAACCTGCAAACCCTGAACTCCGGGGACCTCAGCGGCAGCCTGAACCAGATCCTCCGCCACACGGAGATCTGCATGCATCCATTGCTGCCCAGCGCCTGGGTGGCGGAGACCATCCAGGCCGCCGGCCGGGGGATGCTGGAGCGCTCCGTCTTTTTCAATCTGGTGCTCCTGGCCAATGCGGCTTTCAGCATTGTGATCACCGCCTGGGTGGCCAGCACGCAGTTCCAGCCTGCCTGGCATCGGGTGATGAGCGCCGCCCCAGGCACGGCAGGCGGCACTGCCCTGCCGCAGTTCAGCCGGAAGCCCTCCCGCCTTGGGGCATGGCTGCGCCGCGCCCTGGCGCTGGACCGCGCATCCTATGCCATCCTGGTCAAAGAGGTGCGCACCTTCCTGCGGGAGCCCGTGCAGTGGGGCCAGACAGCGATCATCTTCGGCCTGCTGCTCATGTATTCCACCAACCTGCGGAAGCTGGGCTATGACCTGCAGAGTCCCTTTTGGCTGACCATCGTCAGCCACCTGAACCTCCTCGTCTGCTGCCTCGCGCTCTCCACCCTTACCACCCGTTTCATCTACCCCCAGTTCAGCCTGGAGGGGCGGCGCATGTGGATCCTGGGCCTCTCCCCGGTACCGCTGCATCGTGTGCTGGGATTGAAACTCCGGCTCAGCGCCGGGGTCCTTGGCCTGCTGATGGTCACGCTCGTCACCGTCTCCGGATTCTCCCTCGCGCTGCCGGGGAAGCGTGTGCTCTATTTCTGCCTCGCCATTCTCATGCTTGCCTATGGCCTGACCGCCATGGCCCTGTCCTTGGGCGCGCTGATGCCGAATTTTAAGGAGGCCAATCCAGCCCGCATTGTCTCCGGCTTTGGCGGCACCGTGTGCCTCATTGGCAGCTTCGTGTACATTCTGGCAGGCACGGTGGTTCTCATCCTGCCATCATGGGCCTACCTCAAGCCCGAGGCAGTCGGCACCGCCGTCTATGATTGGAAATTTGAGCTGGCCAGCCTGGGTGGACTGGCTTTGCTGACAATGGTTTTTGGAGGAGTCCCTTACTTTTTCGCCAAAAAGCGCACAAAAAATCTGGAATATTTAAGAGAGCTGTAGTATTTACAGCCTCAAACTAATTTCAGATTCACCATGGTCATCCGCAAAGCTCCCGCTGCGCCCGTCGCATCCCCCGCAGGCCACCTTGAAGACAGCCTGCTCGTCTTCGACGAAGCGCCCGAGTTCATGGACGAACCCTCCAACGGCGGCGGCTCCCTCGACAGCGTGGACATGAAGGTCAAGGCCGCGCAGGAGCAGTTGCTGCAGCTCCGCGCGCAGCAGGAGGAAATCGAACGCCAGAAACAGCACCTGGAAAACCTCCGGGTGAAGCAGGAGCGCTTCGTGGCAGGCAAGCGGGAACTGCTGGACAAGCTCAGCCGTGCGGCCACCCACGTGGAGCGCGAGCTCTATGAGGCCCAGAAGCGTGTGGATGACTTCAACACCACCAATGACGACCTGCGCCGCCATCTGGAAATTCTGAAAGCTTTGCAGCCTGAGAAATGGCACCGCACCCAGGTCGATCATGAGCTGGACCACGCTCTTGTGGCCATCGAAAATGCCGAGGGCGACTACACCAAGGGCATGCGCCGCCTGCATGCCATGGGACCGCCCGCTGAATCTGCCTCCTTCAATGGAATCGCCTCCACCGATGAGGAGGAAGCCCCGGCTCAGCGTGGTGCCATCACCTCGTTCAGCGCAGGCCAGGACGACCTCGTCACTTGGCTGCGGCGTGGCTTTGCCTTCACGCTCCCGCTCATGGGCACCCTGCTCATCGCCATCGTGTTGATCCGTTTGATGTTCTAAGCAGTCGGTCAGCCAGTCAATCACCCGTCAGTCAGCTCGTTGGGCCGCCTTCATCCAGGCGGCCCAGGTTCTCCGCCATCCCGTGGCGGCTCATCATCCTAGCCCGTCCAAGGTCATGTTCTCCGGAAACCGCAAAGTCCGCTCCCGCCGCGCAAAAACGGCCCGCGACATCAGCCTGCAAAACGCGGCTGCCCCAGCCGCGTCGCCGCGCGGCCAGTCGCGCCGCCTGAGCAAGCGTGCCGATGAGGTGAACAGCCAGATTCACCGTCTGGAATGCTTCATCACCGACGCCCCACGTCTGGCCCGGCAGCAGCGTCTGGCCAATGTGAACATGGTCCCTCCCATGGACCTCCCCTCCCCCGTGCGCCGCAACGGTCGCCGTGTGCCCATCGCTCAACGCCGTGCCAAGCGCGGCCAGAAGTTGATGCTCCTTGCCGAAGGTGCCGTGGTCCTTGGTTTGATCGGTGCCGCTGTTGGCTGGCTGAACCAATGGTTCCATTTTTGGGGCTAAGAAGCCGCCACAGGCCTTTCCATGCCCTTGCGCGGGACCAGCATTGCCAGGACCTCCCTCACCTGGTCTCATTGTTCGATTTCGAAAAAAACGCCTGGAAGAAATGAACCGCCGTCCTGCGGCCGCCATCAAGACCACCATGCACTTTCGAGCGACCTCCTCCCCCGCCGTTCCGGTCGTCCCCTGGAACAAACAGTGCCGTAATTCAGCGCCACGATCCATCAGCGGGGGCATCCCCTTGCCACTGGCAGCGGCAGAACCCGCTGGAGGTCCGGCCTCCAAACAGGAGGCCGGGATGGAAACAAGCACCACCAGTCACGGGGAGGCAAAGGCATGACTCGCGCCACTCGGTTCTGGCTCCAGCATCCCGTCCAGGCCATGGGTGCCTTCTGGAAGGTTTTCCGCAGCCCTGATCCGCTGGGAGACACCATGGCGGAGGAACAGCAGCGCCTGCAGGTTCTTTGCAATGCCATCCGCCTGTACAAGTTCCTCCAGGGCAGCTTTCCTTCACGGCTGGAAGATCTGTGCTTCAGCACCCGCGATGCCCCCGGCCGGGGCTCCGGCTTCATCCCCTGGAGTGGACCGGACACTTTCACGGACTCATTCGGGCATGCGTATCAGTATGCGAGTGAGAACGATCGCTATGTTTTGAAATCGCCAGGGCTGGAGAAAGCCAAAGCGATGCGGCAGGCGGGCTGAACAAAGCGGTTGGACAGCCGCCCCACCTTCATCGACTTCCTTTGACGGAGCATCCCATGGACAAGGTTGAACTTCTGACCGTCGAGCATGCCTGGCTGGCAGTGCCTGGGATGCTCCTCATCTCTCCCTGCTTTCCCGTGCCCTGGGATGACAATGGCCATGGCTGGCAAGACCGTACTGAGAAGGTGACCGTGGTGACACCTGATGGACCTGAGCTGGAATCCACGGCCCAGATCAACATGACACACCTCAGCATTCGGGATCCCGAGATCCCTCCACAGGCATGCTGGAGGGTGCGCCTGCGGCTGACCGACAGAACCGCCGACGAGGTGCCCATTGGCAGCAAAGTCTTCGTCTCCACAGACGTTCGGGACGCCCTCCTGAGTACAGGCAAGACATGGCCACTGAAGGAGGACGGATAGCATGGAAATTGTATGGCTGGTGTCGCTCAACGCCGGCCTGTGCTCCTAATCTTCTCCGATGACTTTCACACCGCCGCCACCCAGGTTTGCCCTCGGACAACGAGTCCGCGTGATCTTGGGCGAACGCAATCAAACGGCACACGAAGGCACCCTTCGGAATGTTGTCTGGCACTTCAAAGACGAACGCCACAACTACTACCTTGAGGAAGGTGGGAAGAAGATTTCGAAGCGATATTTTGAAAGCGATCTCCAGCCAGTCCCATAAGCCACGTGTGCACCCATGAAGCAGCACCTCCCAGCCGTTCTTTTGCTGTCCTTTATTCTGGCAACGCCGATTTTCCTGCCGGGTTGGGCCCGGCCATGGGCGGAGATCAGTGCTGTCGTCTGCACGCTTTGCTTCTATATCTTCCGAGAGGTCACTGAGGGACGCATCGGGCAGACCTACCCGCTAACGGAGCTGGATGATCCTTTTGAGGCGGAGGTGCTGCTTGGGGACCGGGTGGTGGCCCGCTTGACTGACCGGATCGTGACAGAGATGTTCTGGCGCAGCTACCGGATCGAAGCGGTGGACGAGGCCGGGCAGAAGGTGATTCAAGATGACGCGCTGTGGGAACGCTGCGCGTTCGATTTCCGCGATCCCAAGACCGGCATCATTTGCGTCTCAGCATTCGTGGGCGGCTCGGCTCCTTTTGTGAAGGACTCACGTGTGTCCCTACGGGCGATTTATTTCTCCGAGCGCCATGAGGACGACATGCGCAAGCCGGTTCCGCCGCCGGATGGCACAGCTCATTTCACCCTCGCAGAAATCCAGGAGGAGGCTGCGGACTGCATCCAGTTTCTGGAAGAAACGGCCTCCCAGCATCCCGACATGACGTGGCCGCAGGAGTTGCTCCCCCTCATCCTTGAATTTCAAGCCCTGGCCTCCGCACAACCGCTGGAGCCCGCCCGCATTGCAGAGTTCTCCATTCGTTACAAACGGCACATCATCGAGAAACGCATCAAGGGCTGGGATAATGGCTTCTGGCATGTGGATGCGCTTCAGAAACTGGCGGATGAGGCTGGCAAGACATCCGTCACGTCCTAACCTTCCCACCCCATGCTGCGCAAACTCCTCCTCGTCCTGGCCTTTGGCTTTGCCGTGCTGCTGACCGCAGGCGTGTTCATCGTGATTATGCACCGTGCGCCGCGTTCGGTGGTCGCGGAATGGAAGCGGCCGGACAGCATCGACTACCAGTCCTTCGGCCCCTACTATCTCTCCGTGCTGCGGGATGGCCCCGACTGGTCCGGCTTTCCGCTGCATGTGTCGCGGAACTACTCCCTTTACGTTGGCCGGGAGAGCGGCACTCCCACCTACGGCCACGTGGTAAAGCATTCCTTCCATCCCGGTGCGGATCACTACCATGATGAGGAAACGCACATCAAGGCCAGCAGGGTGGAATGGACGGCTGAAGGTGTGACCTTCCACGAGCGCTCCGGCCACCGGGTGTTTATTCCGAAGAGCATGTTTGTCGGCGGACGCTAAGCCACGCCGAGTTCGACTCTTGACCAGTTCTTGACCAGTTCTTGACCTCTTCACCCTCACAGCCTTCACCTCCCCAAAAACAAAGAAGCCGGTCCTTGAGGACCGGCTTCTGATTAAATGATCGAGGATCAAATGGCTTCCCTTACTTCCCCCAGCGCTTCAGCAGCGTGGCGGCCATGTCGGCCGGGGAGTCGGAGACGGCGATGCCGCACTCGGCGAGGATGCGCTTCTTGGCAGCGGCGGTGTCATCGGCTCCGCCGATGATGGCGCCGGCGTGGCCCATGCGGCGTCCGGGAGGAGCGGTGGCACCGGCGATGAAGGCGGCGATGGGCTTCTTGCAGTTGTCCTTGGCCCACAGACCGGCTTCCACTTCGGCGTTGCCGCCGATCTCGCCGATCATGATGATGGCCTCGGTCTCCGGATCGTCGTTGAACATCTTCAGCACGTCCAGGTGGTTGGTGCCGTTGACGGGGTCGCCGCCGATGCCGACGCAGGTGCTCTGGCCGTAGCCACGGGTGGTAAGCTGCCACACAGCCTCATACGTGAGGGTGCCGGAACGGCTGACCACGCCCACGTTGCCGCGCTTGTGGATGTAGCCGGGGGCGATGCCGATGCGGCAGCCGCCATGGGACTTTTCGCCATGGCCAGGAGTCACAAGGCCGGGGCAGTTCGGGCCGATGAGGCGGGTCTTGCTGCCCTTCATGGCGGACTTGACCTTGATCATGTCATTGACCGGGATGCCTTCGGTGATGGCGACGACGAGGTCCAGGCCCGCGTCCACGCCTTCCAGGATGGCATCGGCGGCGAAGGGCGGCGGCACGAAGATGACGCTGACGGTGGCACCGGTTTCCTTGGCGGCTTCGGCCACAGTGTCAAACACCGGCACCTTCTTGCCGCTGTGCTCAAAGAGCTGGCCGCCCTTGCCAGGGGTCACTCCAGCCACAAGCTGCGTGCCGTAGTCGATGGAGGCCTTGGCGTGGCGGGAGCCGAAATCTCCGGTGATGCCTTGAACGAGGATGCGGGTGTCA
>CAZPSQ010000220.1:0-10061 GCA_964588755.1 uncultured Prosthecobacter sp.
GTTCTGGCGCACGAACACGGCCTGTCCCATCACCATCCGCCTGCCCTCCGGCGGCACGGCTGGCAGCGGCCCGTTCCACAGCCAGTCGATGGAGGCCATCTACGCCCACTATCCTGGCCTCGTCATCGTCACCCCCGCCACGGTGGAGGATGCGTACTGGATGCTGCTGGACAGCGTGGCTGTCGATGACCCTGTGGTCTATTGCGAGCACAAGTTCCTCTACTACCACCTCAAGGCGGACACCATCGGCTCGCGGGAGCTGCCCATCGGCAAGGCCCGCATCGCCCGCCCAGGCCGCCATGCCACCATCGTGACCTACAGCGCCATGGTGCATGAGGCCCTGCGCGCGGCCGAGGAGCTGCAGCTCGACGGCTACTCGATCGAAGTGGTGGACCTCCGCTCCGTCAAGCCGATGGACACGGACACCATCCTGGCCTCCGTGGCACGCACGGGACGCCTGCTGGCCCTCGGCGAGGCCTTCCCCTGGGGCGGTGTCACCGCGGAGATCGTCTCCCGCGTGGCCAGCGAGGCCTTCCACCTCCTCGACGCGCCGCCCATGCGCCTGAACTCCAAGGACACGCCCATCCCGTATCATCCCAACCTCTGGAAGGCACACCGCCCCACCGTTGCGACCATCGCAGCCGCCCTCCGCCGCCTCCTCCGATACTAGAATTCGGCATTCCTCATTCCCTCATTCGTCATTTCTTAGATGCCCACCATCCCCATTTTGATGCCCCAGCTTGGCGAGTCGATCGCTGAAGCCACCATTCTGCGCATCCTGGTCGAGCCAGGGAACAGCGTCGAGGCGGGCGGGGACATCTTTGAGGTGGAGACGAACAAGGCCGCCATGGCCGTGACGGCGCCCTGCGCCGGCAAAGTCGGCCAGATCATCGCCGTCCCCCAGACCAGCTACGCCGTGGGCTCCACGCTGGGCGCGCTGGAGATCACGGAGGAGGACGCGTTGCTGCTCGGCTTCACCGAGTCGGGCAAGCCCGTGCTGGCTGACCAGCACTCCGGCAGCTCCTCGGACGTGGTGGAGAACCTCCATTTCAAGATCAGCGATGATGATGTGATCTCCACCCGCCAGCCCACGGTGGAGCCTGTGGTTAGCGGCGGCCTGCCCGTGCCTGCGGGCGCCACGGGCGCCAGCTACATTTCCCCCCGCATGCGTGCCCGCATGCTGGAGCTGGGGCTCAATGCCTCCGACCTTGCCGGGGTGCCCGGCACCGGCGCCGGCGGCCGTGTCACCGTGGAGGATTTCGAGGCCTTCCTGCGTGGTCTGGAGCAGCACCGCCTCACGCCCGCCTCGCCCATGCGCATCGCCGTGGCGGACTCCATGCGGCGCAGCTGGACGCGCCCGCTCGCCACCGTGGGCAGCCCTGTCATGCTGGATGCGCTGCTGGCGCACCGCAGAAAAGCGGACCCCAAGCCAGGCCCCGCCCTGTACGCCATCCGTGCGCTCGCCATCGCCCTGGCTGAAAACACCGCCACCGCCGGCCGCCTGATCGGCAGCCGCATTGTGCATCCACGCGCCATCGACATCGGCTTCGCCGTGGAGGTGGACGACGGCGTCATGGTCCCTGTGCTGCGGGAGGTGGAAAAGACCCGGCTGGCCAAGCTGGTGCCCACCTACAACAAGCTGGTGGAGCAGGCCCGCGCGCGCCGCCTGCCCAATGATGTGAACCGCCCCGGCATCGCCACGGTCACGAACTTTGGCACCTTCGGCATTGTGTGGGCCACGCCCATTCCGCTGCCGGAGCAGAACCTCGTCCTTGGCCTCGGCGCAGGCAGCAAGGTCCCGCGCTGGAGTGACGAGGTGAAGCAGTTCATCCCCGTCACCGAGGCGGAGCTTACCCTCAGCTTCGACCACCGCGTCCTCGACGGCGGCGGTGCCGGCCGCCTGCTGAAGCGCGTGGCCGACCTCCTCCAAAAGCCCGAGCTGCTGTGACGTGGGACGGGCTTCTCCGCTCGTTTGCCTGCGCCTCCAACCGCCCCTCCCCAGCCGGGGACAGCGAACCTCCCATGCATGACAAACCCACGCTCCGCAAAACCATGCGCGAGCAACTGCGTGCCGTGGATGAAACCACACGCAACCGCATCAGCCGCCAGATCGCGGGGCACATTCTCACGCTTGCGGAGTCCTGGCAGGCAGGCGTCACCCTCGCGTTGTTCGGCGGATTGAAGAACGAGCCGGACATCCTGCCGCAGATCCTGCCCCCTTTCCTCGCGCAGGGCATCCGGGCGTGCTTCTTCCTGCTCGAAGGCGGGGGGATGCACGCGCATCACATCCTCACCGTGGACGACCTGCATCGTGGCCCCATGAACATCTGGGAGCCGAAGCCGCACTGCCCGCGCCTGCTGCCGGAGGAGCTGGACATCATCTTTGTGCCGGGCCTCGCCTTCACCCGGGATGGCCGGCGGATAGGCCGTGGTGCGGGCTACTATGACCGCTACCTCGGGCAGCCGGAATGCCGCGCGCGCCTCATTGGCATCACCACAGACCTGCAGCTGGTGGGCGACATCCCCACCGAGCCGCATGACCAGCGCGTGGGCGAGATCATCACCGAGTCCGGCTTGATCACCGTGTGACGGGGCCTTTTTTTGGCGCACATCTTTTTGCCTTTCTCCCCCAGCTTCCCATGCTGGGCGCTTCATGAAGAAGCTCCTCGAAATCCTCCAGTCCGGCACCGCCTACCTGGAGAAGCGCCAGATCGAGGAGGCCCGCCTCAACATGGAGCACCTGCTGGCCCACGTGCTCGGCTGCCGGCGGCTGGACATCTACCTGCGTTTCGAGCAGACCGTGCCGGAGCCTGACCTCGCGGACCTGCGGGAGCTTCTCCGCCGCCGTGGGGAAGGGGAGCCCCTGCAGCACCTTCTCGGCACCGTGGAGTTCTGCGGTCATGAGCTTGTCAGCGACCACCGCGCCCTCATCCCCCGGCCCGAGACCGAGACCCTTGTGGAGCTCGTCCTCAAAAAATTCGCCCTGCCTCCCGCCCGCGTGCTCGACATGGCCACCGGCTCCGGCTGCATCGGCCTCAGCCTCGCCAAAGCCTGGCCGCAGAGCGAGGTCGTGCTGGCAGACATCAGCGAGGACGCGCTCGACCTTGCCCGCATGAACGCCTCCCGCCTCAAGCTCGGCAGCACCAAGTTCATCCGCAGCGACCTCTTCGAAAAAGTCACCGGCACCTTCGATGTCATCGTGGCCAACCTTCCCTACATCCCCACCACAGAGATTCAGACCCTCAGCATCGAAGTGAAGCGCGACCCGCATCTCGCCCTCGACGGCGGTCCGGACGGCCTGCGCATTGTGGAGCGTTTCCTTCAGTCCGCGCCTGACCATTTGAATGCCGGTGCCCTCATCGCCTTGGAGGTGGGGCATGACCAGGGCGCCCCTGTGGCGGAGCGCTGCCTGGAACTCGGCTACCAGCATGCCGTCACTGCCCCCGATCTGGCAGGCATCCACCGCTTTGTCTTTGCCACCGCCCCGCCAAAGTCTGTGGTGCTGGACGACAAGTCTGCCATGGAAGAGCCACAGGCGCTGGCGGCGTAGGACAGGAAATGACTTCATAATACGATTTGGCGTGAGGCATTTGACAGTTGAGGGTTTGCAATTGTGTGGCTCACAGCAGCCTTGCTTTAGGAGTTCAAAAAAGACGCCCCACATGCGTCGATGTTTATCCCGGCGCGGACGGACGCTTGGACTTTATGAGGAGCAATTCGGGCACCTCGCTCATGTCGAGCTTGATCCTCACACCTTTAATGCTCCCCTCCTTCACCCTTCATGCGTGCAGCCATGATTACTCCAGCTTTAGACGCGGCTTATATGAAAGCTGTCCGCAAAGGCGACATCTTTGCCGCCCGACGCATACTTCACAAGGCGGCAGAAAAACTCGGTCTGCGCTTCGCCTTTCATGGCACCAACAGGGCTTTCTTCCACTTCGAGCCGCCCTCTAAAGTTGGCCGCCGACACCGCGATGATGAAGTCGGAGATGTATTCTGGTTCACCACCAGCTACAATGTCGCTTGCAACTACGCCAAATCGCCATGGACCCAAAACAAGCAGCATGAGTCGAGGCCTGTCCAGGTGCCGAAGAGTTTCCCTGAGGATGGTGCTAAGAGCACTATCACATCGGTCTGTATGGAGCATGCACCTCTGACTCCGCGCGTTATCGAGTCTTTTCTGTGCCTAACCAATCCCTTGATTGAGCACTACGATGGTGCACCAGCAGATTACCTCCCAGACGATATCCTCAAGGCTCGGGCTAATGGCAACGATGGCCTCATTGCTTTTGATGTGGATGATGGGGGAACCCATGACCACTACGCAGTCTTCGCCAGCACTCAGATCATCGATGCGTCCACAATTGTGCGCGGTTTTACAGGCGACGTCCTCTCCGTTTCCGAGCGCCTTTTCCGCATGGCACCCACTATTGCTAAAGATGACAGAAGACTGACGCGCACATAATCATTTTGGGTGCACCTGTTTTGTGGCCAACCGGCGCTAGGCAATGGAACGGTCTTATTTTGTAATGCTTTATGCGTTGATCGACTTAGTTGCCAGCGAGGTAAAATCGAAGTTCAATTGCGCCGAAAGCCGTTGAATTTCGCTGGTGGCAAAGTCCTGGCACGTTCGATACATATCCTCGGCCAGTCTTTGGATCGTTGGACGAGCCGCATCTGCCCACAAGATAAAGCCAACGAAAGGGGACTGGAACTTGCGGATGCGACTGATGGTTTCTTTTAACTTGGAGGCACGTAAATCAGCGTCAGGCAGAACTTGGAGCCAATATTGGCAATTTTTGCAACTAGGGATACATCGATCACCATCATGAGACAAAAAGGACTCCCAGCCAGTATTGGCCAGAAGGAGTCGGGGCTTTTGATCATCCTGACGTTTCGCATTGTTACAACGCTTGCAGGCCATGGCCACATTGCCAGGAATATGCAGCCCTGCTCGGAAGCGGTTCATGCCATCCAAATGTTCCACAGTGGCCCGATCATGCTCCAGATCGCGGGCGCAATAGAGGCAGCGGTGGCCAAACGAATCAACGACAGCCTTTAAGTATGTTGGGGAAGAAACATTGCTGCCGCCAGCAGCACAAGCCTTGCGGCTGATCTCATGGAGAAACATGCTGACCAGCTTGTTGGCGACATCGGACTTGGCGCGGCCCGTGGCCTTCTTTAAGCTCACGGAGGAATCAAAGTTCATATGCGCTTCCCCCTTTTTGTTGGCCCACCCGCACTCTGCATTCCCAACAGCCAGCGAACATCAACTTTAAGCGCGTCGGCCAGCGCTGGAATCTCGAAGTCGAAAACACAACGCTGACCATTCTCCATCTTCGTGATGGCGACCCGGTCCAAAAATATCTGACGTGTCGCCAGTTGGCCGGACAACTGATCTTGTGTCAGCGCAGGGTCAAACGCCATCCTCGCCTGTCGCATTCGGCCAGCGATGACATTTCGCGAAGTGACTCCGTTGCTCCTGGGATTTTTCACCCCCACTCTTTAGCAAGCCGACCTGCAAAACGTGTTCCTATCGAGAACATTCGTGCGAATGGCGAACATTGCATTTCAACAGCATCTCGTTAGATCTGACCATGAAAGCGAAAGTGAGGTGGTCACGGATCTAGACTATTATAACACGCATCTTTTTACAGCTCCCCCATCCCGCCGCGCTTGATCCAGGCGTTCAGCGGCTCGAACTGCGTCACGTCCAGCGAGATGCCGCAGCCGAAAGGCGCGGCGTTCACGCTGCCCACATCGAGCATGCCGTTCTCAATGCGCAGGGTGGCAAAGCCGCTGGCATGGCGCTCATACAGGCCCGGGTGTTTTTCGATCACCGCGTCCTGGGTGGCTTGCGCGTGCATGCTCAGCCCGCGGAAGTAATGGTGCCCGTTGCGCTCCACATGGCTGACGCCGAGCAGCGCCATCACGCTGAGATCCTGCAGCAGCGCCACGGGGCCCACGTTGGCCAGGTCCTCGCCGCTGAGGATGGGGCCGCCGGGGATGTGGGGGGCGCGTTTTTTGAGCAAAGCCGAGTTAGCCAGGCCCTTCACGATGCCTTTGCAGTTTTTGTGGCTGGTGCCGCGATAGCCGAGCTCGAGCGCGCGGGGAAGATCGTTCAGGGAGCCGTCGGACTCATCGATGATCATGCCGGGGGCGTCGGTGGAAACGGGCTCATTCAGCGCCTTGGAGCGGTGCAGCGGCTGCTCGATAAGCAGCAGGCTGCGGAAGAGCGGGGCGAGTGCGGGGTCTGCCTTCAATGTTTCGTAGAACTCCCGGAACGAGGCCAGATCATAGAACTGCTCGTTGCCGTCCAGCGTGGCATGAAAACCATCCGGGCAGCAGGTGGTGATGACCTGGGTGATCTCCCGCAGGCGTGGCAGGTCCACCTCGGGCTTGCCGCACACTTTGATTTTGAAGTAGCTCAGCCCATAGGCGCGGATCGACTCTTCCAGCGTGTAAGGCAGGCCGTCGTCCAAAGAGCCATCGGCGGCGGTGAGGGCATCGCCCAGACCCACGGTGTGGCGCGCGTGAATCTTGGAAAGCGGCTGCGGCGCGACCACATCCGCCACCCGCATGCCGCGCAGCTCGTCGCGCACTTCGCCGAGTTCAATGCCAAGCACCTCGGAGCACAGCACCGCATGCAGTGGCTGGCCCAGCGCCTTGCACAGGCCGTCGAGCACGGCGCGTTCGATCAGGCTCACGCCGAGGTTTGCCAGCAGTGGAGGGGCTTCCTTCACCTTCGCCCAGCTTGATTGCTCCTCGTAAAGACTGAGCCACCACGCAAAGAATCCCGTCTCCTTCTCCGCGGCCAGCCTGCCGATGCGGGAGGCGTTTTGAATCACCGCCAGCATTTCCGCCAGATCGATCTCAAACAGCGTGTCCGGGTTCTTGGTGAACCACTTGGGAGGCAGTCCTTCGCTGGCCAGGCCCTGGGCTGGTTTGCCATCCACCACCAGATCCACGGTCACAAACAAGTGAGGCAGAGCGCTCATGCTGGCGATGCCGTACTTGAAGGGGAACCGCGTGCGCATGGGCAGCACATGGAACTGGAAGGCCTCGATCTTGAAAGTCATGACAGACAAGAGCGTCGATGGAAGGCAGGTCAACAGTCAAGGAGTGGTCAAGATGGGGCATCCTTGACCTCTGGACCTCTGGACGGTTTGGTTCCTTCCTACACCAGCACGGCAGGCGACTGCTCCTCCTGTTCCTCGATCGCGGTCAGGCGCTCCTGGGCGGTCTCCAGATTTTCGTGGAGGACGTCGGATGCCTCAGCATCCGCCTCCTCCTCTTCTGCGGCCTCGGTCTCTCGCTTGGGCGCCTGTTCCTCCAGGGCCAGCTCCTGCACGGACTTCTTCGTGGTGCGCTTCTCCTCCGTGGTCATGCGGACGCCCACCGGCTTGCTGACGCCGAACTCCTGCATGGTCACGCCGTAGATCACATCGGCGCGGCTCATGGTGCGCTTGTTGTGGGTCACGATGATGAACTGGGAGGAGTCGATGAAGTTGTCCAGCATCTTGAGGAAGCGGCCGATGTTCGTCTCGTCCAGCGGGGCGTCCAGCTCGTCCAGCACGCAGAAGGGGCTGGGCTTCACCTGATAGATGGAGAACAGCAGCGCCACGGCCGTCATGCTGCGCTCGCCACCGGAAAGGAGGCTGATGGTTTGGAGCTTCTTGCCCGGCGGCTTGGCGATGATGTCGATGCCGGACTCGAGCGGGTCAGACTCATCAATGAGCATGAGGTCCGCCTTGGCCGTGGGGCCGAAGAGCTCGCGGAAGTTGTTGTGGAAGTAGCCGCGCACGAGCTGGAAGGTCTCGCTGAACATGGTCTTCGTGGTCTCATTGATTTTCGCGATGACCTGCAGCAGCTCGTCCTTGGACTTCACAAGGTCGCCATGCTGTGTCTCCAGGAAGTTGTGGCGTTCCTCCAGCTCTTCGAACTCCTGGATGGCGTCCAGGTTCACGGAGCCGATGCTTTCCAGCTTCTGGCGCAGCTCATACACCACCTCCATCACAAAGGCCCAGTCCGGCTCGGCCTCGGTGCCGGGGACCACGATGTCGTTGATGTCCACTTCCTCGTCGTCATCGCGGTTGGAGATGGCGCGCACCTGCGGCTCTTCTTCGGCATCTTCCGCCACGGGGTCTTCGGCCTCGGCCTGGTCGGTCGGGCCGGTCTGATCAGACGAATCATCTGCGGCCACGCCCGCACCGCCCTTTTTGCCACGGCCGCGTGCTTTCTTCTGCTCCTCGATCGTGACCATGAGCACATGGTAGTCGGGCTCGAAGGCCTCGATGTGGAAGCTGTAGCGCTCCTGCACCTGGTTGATGAGGTTTTCCAGGCGCAGGTCCACGCGGGTCAGGGAGACCTCCGCGCGGTTGCGGGACTCGTTCATGCCGTTGTAGCTCTGCCGCAGGGCCACAAGCTGCGCCTCTAGCTGGGACACTTTTTCAAAGAACGCGGCGCGCTCGTCGGCCTTGGAGGCCAGATGGTCGTCGATGGCCTCCACCGCCCCGCGCTGGGATTCAATCTGCTCCTCAAGGCGGGCGTTTTCCGCCTCGCTCTGCTGGATGCGCACACGCCAGGTGTTGATCTCCTGGTCGAAGCGCTCCAGGCTCACCTGCAGCTCATTGAGGCGGGAGGCCATGGGCGCCTTCTGGCGTTCGAGGGATTGCAGCGCGCTCTGCTCCAGCGCCAGGGAGGTGCGCAGCTCATTGAGGCGCTCGCTGGACTCCAGCTCCCGGCGCATGAAGGCTTCCATCTCCAGCTCCAGCTCGTTTTCGCGAATGCGGGAGGATTCGAGCTGCTCCTGCGCGATGGCGGAGGCCTCCTGCATCTGGGTGATCTGGCTTTCGGAGCCGCCGATGCGCTGGTCGATCTGCGACTGGTCCCACTCCACGCTCTCTAGCTTGGCCATGGCCTGCTGCAGCGCGCGCTGCACCACGGAGGTCTTGCCCTGGAGCTGGGAGAAGCCCTCGCGCACGCGCTGGCTCTGCTCCCGCAGGGTGATCTCCTCCCGCTGCTGGTCCTCAAGCTGGGCATTGAGCTGGCCCAGCGCGTCCTCCTTCTCCAGGAACTGGAACTCCAGGGCCTCCACCTCCGTGCGGAGCTGGCGCACCTCCGCCTCCCGCCGCAGGGTGGAGGAGCCTTCCTCCTTCGAGACACCGCCGTAGATGATGCCATCGGTGGAAATGAAGTCGCCGCGCATCGTCGCGATGGCGAGATGCGGCATCTCGCGCTTCAGGCGCAGGGCGGTCTGGAAGCTGTCCACGATCAGCACATTGTGCAGCAGGTGGTCGATCAGGCTCTGCACGCCGGTCTTCACGCGCACCTTGTCCGTGGCCCAGGCGATCGCACCGGGGGGCATCAGCTCGCGGTCGCCGTTGCGGTGCAGCTTGCAGAAGTCCTGCGGGAACATCGTGGCACGGCCCATCTTGTGCTCGTTCAGACGTTCGACGATCTGCCCGGCCATGTCGCTTTCGGTGAGAAGCACGGCCTGCAGGTGGTCGCGCAGCGCGGCCTCCACCGCGGCGATGAAGTTGGGGTCCGTGACCTCGATGCTGGAGGCCAGCAGGCCATGCACGCCGGTGGAGTAGGCCTCGGGGTTGTCCAGCCCGCGCAGCACGCACTGCGTGCCTTCGGGCAGGCCCTCCCCCTTCTTCAGCAGCTGCTCGATGACCTCCAGGCGGGAGCGGCGCTGCGTCACGCTGCGTTGCAGCTCGTTCAGCTCCTGGTTCATCGCGTCGCGGGTGCGGCGTTTCTCGATGATCTGGCGGGCGCATTCCTTGGCCTTGTCATCCAGGTCGTTGCGGCTGGCCTCCAGCTCATGGATCTGACGCTGCAGCTCGTCGTATTCCACCTGGCTGAGCTCCCTGGCCTCGGCGGCCGTGAGGCGTTCGCGGGTGAGGGTTTCGTGGCGCTGACGGTCGGCGCTGATCTGGCTGGCCAGGCTCTGCGCACGCGCGTCCGAAGCGGCGATCTGGCCTTCAAACTGGCGGATGGACTCACGCACGGCGCGGCGCTCGCCCTCCAGGCGGTTGCGCCCCGGCAGGATGTCCTGG
>CAZPSQ010000221.1:0-9993 GCA_964588755.1 uncultured Prosthecobacter sp.
CGAAGGAGCCGACCTACCCCGCCATGCACTGGGAGCAGCAGGCCTATGTGCAGATCGACCAAGTGGGCAGCTACACCGCCGCCGCTGGATGCGCCATCTATGAAGGCGGCGCGTGGCCGAAGAAGTGGGACTATGGCTACTTCACCACCGAGCCGACGCTGAACATCGTCAGCCACTTCATGGTGGAGCCCAACGGCGTCACCTACAAAGCCCACCGCGAGCCCGGCCGCGAGCAGACCGAGTTCATCCGCAGCACCAACCTGTGGTTCCGCCCCATCGAGGTCCGCGTGGGTCCGGACGGCGCGCTCTATGTCGTCGATTTCTGCAACCAGGCCGTCATCCACAACGACACCCGCGGCCCCACCCATGGTCCCGCCAATGCCGCCGTGCGTCCCGACCGCGACCACTACTACGGCCGCATCTGGAAAGTGCAGCACAAGGAGGCGAAGCAGGTCTCTGCACGCGCCACCGCCGACTCCAAAGGCACCCAGGGCAGCGCTGCCCTCAAAGCCTACGAGGCCGCCAGCAAAGCGGTGGAAACCGAGGCTGGCTGCCAGCAGGCACTGAAGGACTTCGCTGCTGCGCAGGACGACTGGACTCGCTCAGCCCTGATCGCCGCGTGCAGTGAGTCGTCGCAGGCCTGCATCGCCGCCGCGCTTGCCAGCGGCACCGGCGAAGCCCTGGTGGTTGCAATTTTGCCCAAGGAAATCCCCTTCAGTGCTGAGTGGCTCGTTGTCGCCTCCGCCTCGGCTGACTCCAAATCGGATGCCATCAAAACCGCCATCCTGCGCGGCCTCGCCGGCCAAGGGGTACAGCTTGCACTGACGCCGGAACTCACCGCCGCTCTGAAAAAGCTCCTCGCCCAGCCCGCGCTCGCGGCAGCCACCTTGCCTCTCGTGACGAAGTGGGACACTGGCGGTGTGTTGAAAGCGGAAGTGACGGCGGAGCTGGCGAAGCTGATGAAACTCTTCCGCGACGACGTGAAGGCTTCTGAGGATCTGCGTCTCGCTGCAGCCATGGGATTGATTGGCGGCCGCAATGCAGGCGCAACGATCCTGGGCGAAGTCTTCGAGACTCTCGGCTCAGACAGCCTCTCCACCGGTCTCAAACTGCGGCTGGTCCAGTCGCTCGGCGAACAGGCGGATGCCGAGGTGGGCAAGAACCTGGCGTTTGCCTTCGCACGTCTGCCCAAGGAAGTGCAGCCCGCGGCCTTCGAGGCCGTCCTGAAGCGTCCCGAGGCCACCAACGCGCTGCTGGATGCTGTGAACGCGGGCACCATCGACCGCGCGCTCTTTGCCCCCGGTGATGTCGCGCGTCTCCGCTCGCATCCGAACAAGCCCATCGCCAAGCGCGCCAATGATCTCTTCAAGATCAACAACGCGGCCAAGGATGCGATCCTGGCCAAGCTGATTCCTGAAGTCGAGAAACCCGGCAACGCGGCCAATGGCAAGATGATGTTCACTGCCGCGTGTGCCGTGTGCCACAAGCTGGGTGACATTGGCGCGCCTGTGGGCCCGCCACTGGATGGCATGGGCGCGCATGGTCCTGCCGAGCTGCTCGTGCACATTGTGGACCCCAACCGCGAGGTGGACCCCAGCTTCTGGGCCTTCAACTTCACCACGAAAAAGGGCGAGGCCATGCAGGGCGTCATCACCAGTGAGAACACCGCCAGCGTCACGCTTGCCACCCAGGTCGGCGTGAAGGAACTCCTCAAAAGCGACATCGACAAGCGCGAGAACACCCGCCGCAGCCTGATGCCGGAAGGTCTGGACGCGCTCGGCCCCGAGGTGCTGCGCGACATCCTGGCCTTCATCTGTGGCGACGCCGCCAAGCAGTTCCGCATCCTCCATCTGACGGATGCGTTCACTGCCGACAGCCGCGAAGGCGTGTTTGCCGGACCCGCCGCGAACCAGGGACAGGTGAGGCTGGCCAAGCACGGCAATGTGACGGCGTCAAAGGTGCCCTTCTTCATCCAGGACGCGGCCAAGAGCGGGAACGGAGCCAACATCATTGTGCTGAAGGGCGGCCCCGCCAACAGCCAGAGCGCCACTTTTCCCGCCAAGGTGGAGATTCCCGTGGGGGTCGAGGCCAAGCGCATCCAGATGCTCAGCGGCATCGCCGGCTGGGGGTTCCCAGCCGTGCGGGAGGAGAACACCGCCCTCAAGGCCACCGTGCTCTACGCCAGCGGGGAGAAGGAGGAGTTCGACCTCAAAAACGGCGTCCACTTCTCCGACTATGTCCGCAATGTGGAGGTGCCTGGTTCCAACCATGTGGAGGGCATCACCGCAGGCCAGCAGATGCGCCTTCTGACCTTGGAGCTGACGAAGAAAGGCGTGGCGAAGACCCTGGTGCTTGAGAGCCCGGAAAACAACCCCGTGGCCCCCGTCGTGGTGGCCATCACCGCCGACATCGAAGGCAAAGGCCCCGCGGCTGGAAGCACCGATGTGTCCACCCGCCCCGAACCTGCGCCGAGGAAAGGCAAGGGCAAGGCGAAGAACCATGATGCAGCGGCGAACATGAAGCCCGAAGACGCGCCCAAGGAAGGCGGCAAAGGCGACGGCCCGCTGGCCCCCGCCTCACCTGTGAACTGGGAGGCTGGCAAGACCAAGGTGCTCGTCATCGGTGGCGGCTCCTCGCACAACTTCGCGAAGTTCATGGGTGGCACGGATGTGGACACGCTCAAGGCCGCAGGCTTCAGCGTGCACTACACCGAGGATCGCGATCAGGCCGCCGCCGAGCTCAAAAATGCCGACGTGGCCGTCATCAGCGTGAACCGCAAGTTCTTCGACACCACCGCCTACCGCGCCGCGCTGATGGACTTCGCCGCCGCAGGCAAGGGCATCGTCATGCTGCACCCAGGCACGTGGTATGGCTTTGCCAACTGGCCGGAGCTGAACGCGCAGATCGTCGGCGGCGGCTCGCGCGGCCATGACAAGATTCATCCCTTCGATGTGAAGACCCTGAAGGCGGACCATCCCATCATGGCAGGTGTGCCAGCCAGCTTCACCGTGGAGGACGAGCTTTACTACGTGAACGCGGAGCCGGACAAGACACCCGCTGGCACCGCCAAGATCACCGTCCTGGCCGAGACCAGCCCCAGCGACAAATACCAGACAGGCCACCCCAGCGTGTGGACCACGGAGCACCCGAAGGCCCGGATCGTCGGCATCGCGCTCGGCCATGACGAACGCACCCACGACCACGCCGCGTTCAAGACGATCCTGGCCAACGCCGCCAAGTGGGCGGCGGGGAAGTGATGTTGGCAGCCCCCGCACTCAGGTCCCCCATCCCGGCACCGCGCGCGACATCCTCCACATAAGCCTGTCCAGCGCCGGGCCGATGCCTTCCGTTCGGCGGTTGAGCAGGCCGGCCCAGCAGACGCCCCTGGCTGTGTGGACCAGGATGGTGCTGGTGCCGGGCAGGGAGCCGCCGTGCCACCAGTTGGGCACCGCGTTCACACTCCAGCCGCGCGCGTAGCCGCCCCCGGCCGGCCCGGGCGAGGTCATGGCCTGGATGGATGCCGCATTGAGCAGCCTGGGAAGCTGGGAGGCGAAGCGCACCAAGTCTCCCGCCGTGGCGATCCACCCGCCATGGGCGTCCATGCGGGGGACATTCATGCCATAGGCGGCCCCAGGTTTTTCGGTGAGGTACATGACCTCCTGCGGCTGCCGCTCGGCCAGGGTGTTTCCCGCGATGCGCATGTCCTTGATGCCACATTTCGCCAGCACATGCTGGGTGAGCAGGGTCTCATAGGGCAGGCTGGTCATCTTCTCCAGCACGCGGCCCAGGATGCAGTAGCCGAAGTTCGAATACGCGTAATGTGTGCCCACGGCGCGCGTCTGCTCTTGCTTGGCCAGGGTGCGGCGGATCAGGTCATCCTGCGCCACCTTGGGATCGATGAACATGGGATCGTTTTTGTCATTGCCCCAGCCGCCGCTGGTGTGGGTGAGCAGGTGATCGACGGTGATGGCCTGCACGGACTCCGGCAGATGGCGGCCATAGGCGTCCCCCAGGATGCCCTGCGGGCCGAAGACTTTGCTGTCGAGCCGCAGCAGCCCTTTTTCCACGCTCATCATGACTGCGGTGGCAGTGACGGGCTTGGAAATGCTGGCGATGCGGAAGCGGTGCTGCGGAGTGACGGGCTCCTTGCCCCCGGCATCGGCAAAGCCGTAGCCGGCCTCGAACGCGATGTTGCCATCGCGTCCGTAGGCGATGGCCAGCCCTTCGACGCCGTGCTCGCGCAGAAAATTCTCCGCAATGGAGCGGATCGTGTCCGCCTCCGTGGAGGAAGGGCTGGAAAGCCCCCCGGCCCATGCGGGAGACAGCGCGGTGAAGGCGGCCATATGGCCCGCGTGGCGGATGAAACGACGGCGGTTCATACGGGCGGCATCTCATCTTGACGCGGCACGCCCGTCAATGAAAACATCGGCATGTCCCGACTCCTCACGGCCGCGCTTTGTTCTCTTTTGGCCAGCATCCAGACGCAGGCACAGACCGTGGACACTGGCAGCCTCATGGGAAAGGTGGTGTGCGGCTACCAAGGCTGGTTCCGCTGCGAGGGGGACGGCAGCAACAACGGCTGGCACCACTACGCGGCCGGTGGGAAATTTGAGCCAGGACATGCCCACATCGAGATGTGGCCGGACGTGCGCGAACTGCCGCAGGAGGACCGCTTCCCCACCCCTTTCAAGCATGCGGACGGCCGTGCTGCCGAGGTCTTCAGCTCGGTGCGCGCGTCCGTGGCACAGCTTCATTTCAAATGGATGCGGGAGCACGGCATCGACGGCGCCTTCCTCCAGCGCTTTGCCGCCACCCTACAGGACAGGCGCTTCCGCGAGCCGATGGACCAGGTGCTGGCCCACTGCCAGGCTGCCGCGCAGACAAATGGCCGTGGGTGGACGCTGATGTATGACCTCAGCGGCATCAAGGAGGACGGCATCGGCCTTGTGATCGCGGACTGGAAACGGCTGGTGGACGAGAAGCGCCTGGACCGCAGGGGGGCTGCCTATTTCCACCAGCACGGCCGGCCGCTGGTGGCGCTGTGGGGCCTGGGTTTCAATGACCGCGCGCCGATGCTGGCGGAGTGGGAGCGGCTGATCGACTTTCTGAAGAATGACCCGGAACACGGGGGTTGTGCCGTCATGCTGGGCGTGCCGTATCACTGGCGCACGCTGGACGGCGACTGCATTGCGGACCCGAAACTGCATGATCTCATCGCCAAGGCGGACATTGTAAGCCCCTGGGCCGTGGGCCGCCTGGCCACACCCCAGGACGCCGCGAACCGGGTGGAGAAGATTTTGAAGCCGGACGTGGCGTGGTGCGCAGCACGCAACATCGGCTACCTGCCCGCGGCCTTCCCCGGCTTTAGCTGGGTGAACCTGTCGAAGTCACGCGGCCAGGAGGCCCGGTTCAACGCCATCCCCCGGCTGGGTGGTGAGTTTCTGTGGTCACAGGGACTGGCCGCGAAACGCGGCGGGGCGCAGATGCTCTATGTGGCCATGTTTGACGAACTGGACGAGGGCACCGCCATCTTCAAAACCGAAAATCAGCCGCCCGTGGGCGAAAGCAGCTTTCTGGCGGAGCCAGGGCTGCCAAACGACCACTATCTGTGGCTGACGGGCATGCTGGGGAAGCTGATGCGAGGAGAGGCCGGCGACGAGATGCCCAGGCGCTGACATGCCAGCGCCGCCCCACCTGCATGCTTCACTCCAGCGGCACGGCAACCTTCCCGCCAAGAAACCTGGGCCGGGTCTTGAGCACGGTGACATCCAGCACGGCCTTCACGGAGGCCAGCTTTTCGCGCAGGAAGGTCCTGGGAGCGGCGGCCACAGGCACATCCCTGGCATTGAAGCCGTGGGCATCCATCCCGGCGGAGCGCGCCAGGTAGATGGCCCGCTCATTGTGAAAACGCTGGGAGACAAACACCACCCTGTCCTGGCCAAAGACCTCTTTTGCCCGCACGGCTGAGTCCAGCGTGCGGAACCCGGCAAAGTCACAGACCACGCGCTGGTGCGGCACGCCCAGCCGCACCAGCGCGGTTTTCATCTCCGTGGGCTCGTCGTAGCCACGCGTGCCATTGTCCCCGCTGACGATGAGCGCCTTCACCCGGCCTGCCTTGAACAAGGCGGCGGCGGCCTCCATCCGCGCCAGAAAAAACAAGTTGGGCCTGCCATCCGCCAGCCGGGGGGAGGCGCCCAGCACCACCGCCACAGGCGTCTCTGGCACCAGACCAGCCTCGTCAAAGCAGCGCCCCTTGGCCGCGCGTGCGACCCACCACTCACAGCCAATGCTGGCACCTGCCGCCACCAGCATGAGCACGCCGGCGCCCAGTCCGCCAAGTTTCAAAAGCCATTTCATCCGCTGTTTTTCCAGTCACTTCACACAGGATTCAACCCGAAGAGAAAGAATGACGCGGGGCTGGACACAGCCCCACGTCATCACTGCTTTTGCCGTCCTCATGCAATGAGGCCGTCTGACAGTTGCAGGTCATATCGCGGCCCGGCCGGGGGAGCAGATGTGTGACGAATCATTTTTCTTTCGGTCCTGTCATTCTTCCCGCCCCTGCCGACATCAAGGAACCCCTGACAGGCCGCCCAGCCAGCCCCTGACAAAGGGCGCGCCTCCGAAGGACGTATTGTGTGCTCACCAACCAATCCCCCATGAATTTTGCAGCCACCACCCCTTTCCCCCATGCCCTCCATGAAACGGGCCAGACGCGCGCCCTCCCACCTGTGGAGCAGCCGCGCAACATGGCCAGGCCGCTGCAGCGCGGGCAGTTCCGCGTGGGAGCCTACCGCATGCGCGGCGGCAGGCTGGCGGAGGTGCTGATCGGGAAGAAGGGCAAAGGCGGGCTGCGCTACGTGGGCTCGGCCCGCCCGGCTGTGCCCCGCCTGCGTGACAGGCTGTTTCAACTGCTGCGCATGCTGCGTGTGCACAGCTTCTGCCCCTTCGTGGGCCTGTTTGGCCGGTCGCCCAAAGATCCAGCGCCGCTGCCAGAGGCCAAGGTGGCTGAATGCCAGTGGGTGGAGGCCAATGTCACGGTATGGGTGGAGTTCGAAGGCTGGAGCGAAAGCGGCCAGCTGGTGAACCCCCGCGTGATCGACCTGAACTAAAACCAGGCGCTTCGGGCAAAAAAGAGTCCTGATCGGCGCTATGAAGTCGATCAGGACTGAGAACACCTTTTCAAGATCATCATTCCATTGCCGGTCCGAGTCTTTGTGGGTGCTCTCTTTGAATTCGCACCCGGGGCAAGGCTGGATGGGTGTTTCAGAAAAAATTCATCACTCCAGGCCCGGGCGTGCAGACCAGGAGGATGGTGCCGGAGACAGGACTCGAACCTGCACTAGTTTCCCAACCAGATCCTAAGTCTGGCGCGTCTACCAATTCCGCCACTCCGGCATGGAGTTCATCACAAGAGGCACATGTTCCGGTGGCGGAGGATGGCCTGCAAATGAAATCATCTATCGTGCCCCGCTTCGCGGCAGCAGCAGGGAGGCCAGCCAGCCGGTGAGGAGCACGGTGAGGAGAGGCGCGAGGCCGATCTTGAGATTCGCGCCGATCCACGGCAGCCAGCCTCCGGCATGGTTCGTGAGGGCGCTGAAATACTTCAGGCCGAAAACCCAGCCGCCGTGCAGGCCGATGCCGGCCCATAACGCGCCCGTCTGCATGCGCGCCCTGGCCAGCACCCAGCCAACGGCAAAGAGGGTGGCAAACTCGGCGAGGAGGAACTGTACATCACCAAAGCCGATGGCGATCTGCTTCAGCACCAGGAAGCCGCTGCCCCAGGTGACGGCGGCATCCTCGATCTGCCAGCCTTCCGGCGGCTTGAGGAAATGAACCAGGGCAAAAACGAAGGTGCCGGAGACGAGCGCCCCACGTGTGGACATCGTGCGCAGCAGCAGGCCCAGCAGCAGGCCACGGAAGAAGAACTCCTCCACGATGCCCGCGCCCAGCGCGGCGGTGATGGGCTCCCCCAGCTTCAGCCAGCGCGCGTCCGGCCGGAGCTGATAGGCGCCGATCTGGCAAAAGACCATGCCCAGGGCCAGCAAAAGACCGGCAGCCAGGAGGAACCCAGCGGCCCACTGCCTTAGTCCCGAACCCCAGGGCCGCCATGCGGGCAGCAGCCTGCGGTCCAGCCGCACCCAGCGCATGAACGGCCAGATCAGCACGATGGCGCACACCAGCACCGCCCGGTTGAAATAGCGTGTGAAATGCGCCCGCTCGATCTCCTTCAGCAGCCAGGCGGTGAGGCTGGCGTCCTTCCAGGACGACGCCTGCAGCCAGGCCTGGGCCCCTTTGCCCAGGTGAAACAACGGCACGGACAGCAGCGCGCCCCCGACCATCACGGCGAGCAGATAGAGGAGGAGTTTGGGAAGGGCTGGGGAATTGCCCGGGCTGGCGGCTTGCATGGGGGCGATGTTAGCGCATCCTGCCGCCGCTCAATGACCAAAAACCAAATCCACGAATGGCACGAACGGCTGGAGGATGGCCGGAAACAATACATCCGCGCCTACTGGAACTCGCGCGAGTGGGAATTTCAATACGCGCATCCGGATGGTGAGCGCTGGATGCTGATGGAAAAGCCCAGCACGGAGCGCTGGCTGGAGCTGCGGGACCTGCTGTTCCGCAAGTACCAGCGCAAGAAACTGCCGTGGAAATATGTGGTCTATCTGGACAAGATGCTGGAGAAGATGGGGATCAGCCCCACCGGAGGCACGGTGGGCGAGGAGGACAGGGACGACTGAGCATCTCCGCGCCGACAGACCGTCAAGGCTTAAGCTCGGCCGTGACGCCCCCGCCGTAGGGCGCACCCAGGCGCGTGCCCACCTGCACCTCAGGAAAGTAGAAGCGCCGCTTCGCATGGCTGTCCCGCCGACGGGAAATCATGCCCAGCACGGCCGCGGCGAGCGCCAGCCCGCCCAGTGTGCAGGCGGTGACCAGCGCCAGGCGTTTTTCATCCTTCTGGAGCAGCAGGGACTGCCGCAGCCGCGCGCGCTCCAAGCCCCTCAGCCGCTCCATCCAGCCCCTGGCGGCCACCAGGATGCGCTCCTCCAGCGTGATCGAGCCATTGGCAAACACCCGGCCGGTATCCTGCATGACCTGGACCAGCTCCGCAGCCGGGTAGCGCTGCCAGAGGGCGGGGGAAAAGGACAGGCTGCTGCTGTTGGTGGCCCGGTCATAGGCCATCAGCACGGCAGGCCGCCCGTCATCCCATGCACGGCGCGTCGCCTGGGCATGCTTGCGCAGGGTGAGGCCCGTGGGCACAAAACTGGAGGCGGTGATCCAGGCCTCGCATTTCAGGTCGGCGCGGAACTGCCGCAGTTCCTCCGCGAACTGCCGGTGCACATCGGGCGTCAGGGCGCGGGTTTCATCCGCAATCCCATCCGCAGGGGGGGCGGTCTGGCCGGGGCTGACCCCGGCCAGCAGCAGCCAGGCAGCCAGCACGGCAGAAACCGGCAGGCAACGTGGGGGGCGGGGGAGAAAACACATGGCGGGCGGGAATGTGCTCCATGGCCGCGCGCCGGCAACTTTTGGTGGAAATATATCCTATTTCAGCCCCCCTTCATGGCGAGCTTGTGAAATTTTTCACAAATTCGCCTTGCTGCTCCATAGCCAGCGTAGAATAGATACCTTCACCCCAACGTATCAGCCCCCGTCTCCTTCATGCCCACCGTCACCCGAGAATACGAGGCTCCGGACACCGCCGCCAAGGCCGCCCGGCATCTCGAAACCGTGGAAGAGACGACCACTGACATTGTGGGCGAGAAGCTTGTGCTCAACATGGGCCCCAGCCACCCCGCCACCCATGGCGTGCTGCGCCTGGTGCTGGAGCTGGACGGTGAGATCATCACCAAGGCGGACCCGGACGTGGGTTTCCTGCATCGCGGCGATGAAAAGATCGCCGAAAACATGCACTACAACCAGTTCGTGCCTTACACGGACCGGCTGGACTATCTGGCGCCCCTGGCCAACAACGTGGCCTACGCCCTGGCG
>CAZPSQ010000222.1:0-9984 GCA_964588755.1 uncultured Prosthecobacter sp.
CCAGTGGCAGCAGCAGCCGAAGCGCGGCTGCCTGAGCACCGTGTTCCGGCTGCTTTTTCTCCTGATCCTGCTCACAGGGCTGCTGCTGCCCTTCACCCCCTTTGCAGGCAAGATCAAGCGGTCCATCCAGGAGATTGTCGAATCCGCCCGTGGCACCAAGGAGCGTGTCATCACCCGCGATGTGCCGCGCGAGGTGGTGCGCGAGGTCCCCGTGACCAAGGAAGTGCTGCGGGAAGTGACCAAGGAGGTCATACGCGAGGTGCAGCCAGCGCTCCCTGACAAATACATACCGCGCAAGGACATCGACGTCGCCACACTCTACAATGGCATCACCGTCAAGACCAAGCTCGTCACAGAGGAGGGTGGTTTTGCCAGTCTGGAGCGGCTCGACCCCGAGGCTTACAAAGCGGAGTTTCAGCTTAGCGTCCGCGTGCCCAAGCCCAACCAGACCCTCCCGGAGCTTTCCCGCATCAACAAGAACCTGCCTGCCATGCTGCCCGGCCTGGAGGCCATGCTCGCCGAAGGCAATGGCAAGGTTTCCGGCTTCTACCACAAGCTCTACGAGAATAAAACCAACCGCGTGCAGAACGACCTGACGCGGCTCAATCGCGTGCTCGACCGCCACAACTTCTATGACTGCGAGACCATCCTGGAGCTGACCCATCCCGCCACCCAGCGCAAGGCACTCCTCATCCAGTCTGAGATGGACGTGGTCGCTGATGGCTCCGACGGCGACCGCATGCCCACGCTGGACGAGTACATCTATCTCTCCGACTACTACCAGCCCTTCACCAGCTATGCCTGGGCCAAAACCTCCAGCACTCCCAACCCTCTGCTCGGCAGATGGGAGGAGCGCCTGAAAAAAGCGCAGGATGAATATGCTCAGAAAGGCCTCTCGGCAGCCCGTAACCGCGAGCTTAGCGCCCTTGTCAGCACCCTCAAGGTCGAGATCGGCGAGATGAAGGCCCGGAGCAGCCTCATAGCTGAAAAGGACCCGTTCATTGTCCTCTCCCTCCTGTTCCGTGGCTATTCTGAGCAGAACAAGTTCACCCCCCAGATGGGCGACTACGCGGCTGTGATCCACGAAGGCAAGATCTATCCGGCCATCTG
Source organism: uncultured Prosthecobacter sp. (assembly GCA_964588755.1). Lineage (GTDB taxonomy): Bacteria > Verrucomicrobiota > Verrucomicrobiia > Verrucomicrobiales > Verrucomicrobiaceae > Prosthecobacter. The sequence continues at coordinate 1,111 of CAZPSQ010000222.1, forward strand.
TGGCGACTACGGGCCAAGCTTCAAGATGGGGGAGGCCTCCCTCCTCATGGCAAAGTCCCTCAATCCCAAGGCCACCCCGTACATTCGTCCGGAAAGTGACCTGAAGGTGACCTACCTCATTTTCCCAGGCACTGCGGAAAAGACCCGCTCTGCGCCGGATCTGGCCAAATGGCAGGAGCAGTGCCAGTCACTTATTGGCGAGGTGGGAGGCCTTGGCGCAGGCTACGCGCTGCATGTGTGGGAAGACCCGTTTAAGAAGCCAGGGACGGAAACCCCGCCCACCGTTCCTGGCACCGCTCCCACGACGACCATCACCCCCAGCCCCACCACACCGCCAGGGGATCCCGCCGGAGCAGCGACGACAGACACACCCCACACCCCCACCGTGTTGCCTGCCGCTCCAGCTGGCCCCATCTCCGTCCCCGCTGCTTCGACCGCCACAGGCACTGGTTCGCAATCATCCAGCAAGGGCAAGTCTTCAACTTCATCCAAGTCAGGCGAAGGCAAGTCCAAGACCTCGAAGAAGAAATAGCTGGCAGATGACCGCAAAACGGCTGTGACTGCGGATTCGAAGCGGACCTTCGAGCCCACAGCAAGATGGGCAGCCGATTCAGCAGCCACCAGACCTGCATCCTCGCAGACCCGAAGAACCCGCGGACACAGCAAACTGCCCGCTTTCGCTACCCAGGTGCTCTGCGCAAAACCATTTCGCAGGGCACGGCCAGCGATTGCAGGGGGCCGCCGGGACGCCCCTCCATTGTGTCTCCTCGGGCACGTCATAGCGATTTTCAAAACTGATTTCCGGGTGTCCAAGTGGGCGTAGAGGGATTTGCTCATCGGTCACTTCGTTTACCACGGCGGCAGGAGAGCCGGCCACCCCACCTTTCACTGGGCGTTCGAATGTTCAGAGCGCGTCGAGAGGTGGAGGGAGCTTGGTCCTCCAAGCTCCGCCGCACGTCTGCTGGCTTCTTCCCGGAAATGGGCCTCGAGAATCGCTATATCCTCACGGCAACTGCCACCCCTTGGCCGCTGTTGCTGGCTGAGCTTTCAAGAAGAAACCGCGGTGGGCGGGGATGGGCAGCGTGTGGCCCACGTCCACCGTGGACACCGTGGCACGGGAGATCCACAGGCCGTCGGCGCCTCTTTTCAGCAGGAAATAGGCGTCGTAGGTGGTGCGGCCGGGGGTGCTGTCAGCCTGCCAGAGCTGGATCTGGTCAGCCAGCGTCTGGTTGCCGGAGGCGGCAAAGCCATCCTCCAGGCTCATGCCCAGGCCCTTCGGGGTGGAGTCCACCGGCCAGGGCAGGGCCAGCAGGTTCGTGCCCGCCGCCAGCGCCATGCGCCATGGCGTTGTGCGCACGTGGCCGGTCAGCGTCACCGCCCTAGTGTTGTTGCCAGGCGTCTTGACCATCACGCCCGTGCCGGGCGGGATGATCCGGCCGTTTTGCGACACTTCCGGCCGGGCTGTGTCATTGGCGGAGATCCACATGCGGCTGCCAGCGCGGGCGGTGAGCCAGTGCGTGTGCCACACGCCGTTCTCATGGAACAGCACTTGGTCGGCGGCCTCCGCCACGGCCCCTGCCTGGAACACGGTCACGGGGAACACCTGTGCCAGGGTCACATGCGGACGCACCACAACACGTGCGCCAGTCAGCTCCGGCGACAGTGCCTTCAGGGTGGACAGCGGGGAGTCCAGGCCCAGCACTGCCAGTCCCGCGCCCAGACTGAAGACCTCCACCCGGTGCCCGGCCTGCGCGCCGTCCAGCACTTCCAGGTAGCACGCCGTGGAGGGGACGATCTGAATGCCCCCCATGTTCTCCAGCGCGATCTCATCCGCTCCAGTCACCTGGGCCACGCGGCCCGCATACAGCGGCGCGTTCACCACGCTGACGCCCACGGTCTGCGTCTGCGTCGCCGTGCCGTTGTTGTTGAAGGCATGCCGCTGCCAGGCCTGCGGCGTGGTGGCCACACTCGTTCCGCTGGCGCTGTGCGTCACACGCAGGCGTACGATGCCGCGCTGCACACTCTGGCCGCCCAGGCTGGTGATGCCGCTCCAGCTCAGCTTTTCCAGGCCGCCGCCCGCGTCGCTGGCGGTGGGTGCCAGCACCAGCGGCGTCCAGGTCCGCAGGTCGGTGCTGCTTTCCAGACGGAAGTCCATGCCGGTGATCGCGCGCGGCCGCGTCAGGTGCGCGTCCACCCGGCCCTCCGCCGTGGTGGTCAGCCACCAGCCGCCGTCAAAGCTGTCCGCCAGGGTGCCCAGCGCGTGCTCGACGAGGTCGTTCACTCCATCACCGTCGAAGTCCGCGTCCGCCACGATCGGCCCGTCGCTGCCGCCGCCATAGCCATCGCCGAGCACATTGCTCTCCGTGATGGAGCCAGCCGGCGCGGTGGTGGCCTGGATGACCTGGACATTGTCAAAGGTGGCCGTGGCCAGCTCCTGCGGGGAGGAGGATGTCACGGCGAGGCCGATGCGCACCACGTTTGCCAGCCCGGCCAGCGTCGCGGTGTCCATCTGCGTCCAAGCGCTGCCGTTGGCAGAGGCGTAAGCAGTGATGTTATTGCCGTCGCGCACCAGGCGCACCCAGTTGTTCGGCGCGGCGTTCACCGCCGGACCGCCCGCGTAGCTGGAGGCTCCGCCTGCGGTGGCGCGCCAGGCCATGCCAAAGCCGTTATTCTCCGCTGCTGGGGTGGTGAAAGCTGTCACGTGCCGCGCGCTGCCGCTCAGCGCCTCGCGGATCATCACGCCCGTCTTGGCCCAGGGGTTGGTGTTTGTCTGGCTGGTGATGCGCGCACGGATCTCCCCATTTCCGGTGAGCTGCATGCTGGCGTATTGGAAGCCGTCCGCCGTGCCGAAGATGTCATCCCCGCTGCCCTTCAGCGTGTAGACACCGCCGCTCACCGCCGTGCTGCCCGCCACATTCACCGTGCCCACATCCTGCCCGGCCAGCGTCACTGGCGTGCTGGTGGCTGGCGTGTAGGTCACGCTCACCGTGTTGGAGGCGGTGCTGCCCGCCGCGGCCGCGTTCTGCGCCGCGTTGGCCGGCAGGTTGACAGTCACCGTGCCCGCCGCCTGCGGCGTGATGGTCACGCTGTAGGCCAGGCCGGAACCTGTGAGGTTCGAGGCCGTGCCGTTCGTCACCACGAAGTCATTCAGAGCCACGCCTGTGACCGGCTGGCTGAACTGCGCCTGCACGGCAAAGGGGCCGGTCTCGATGCTGGATGCCGCGCTGAGCGTGACCGTGGGTGCCACCACGGCCTGCGTGCCTGTCACCTGCACATTGTCAAAGGTGGTCGTGGCCAGTTCGGAGGGGGAGGCGGACGTGGCCGCCAGACCCACATAAACGGTGGACGGCAGGCCGGTCAGCGTGGCCGTTCCCATCAGCGTCCAGGCGTTGCCGTTGGCGGAGGCGTAGGCGCTGACGGTGGCACCACTGCGCACCAGCCGCACCCAGTTGTTCGGCGCGGCGTTCAGGGCCGGGCCGCCCGCATACGTCGTGGCCGCGCCTGCCGTGGGGCGGGACACCATGCCAAAGCCATTGCCCGCGCCCGTCGGCGTGGTGAAAGCCATCGCGTGCCGCGCGCCGCCGGTCAGCGTCTCGCGGATCATCACACCGGACTTGGCCCAGGGGTTCATGTTCGTCTGGCTCGTCACGCGGGCGCGGATCTCCCCGTCTCCGGTGAGTTGGGTGAGTGCATAGTGGAAACCGTCCGCGCTACCGAAGATGTCGCTGCCAGAGCCTTTCAACGTGTAAACGCCGTCGCTCACCACTGTGCTGCCTGCGACATTCGGCCCGCCGATGTCCTGTCCAGTCAGCACCAGTGCGCCAGGATTCGACGGCACGCTGTAGGTGACGGAGACCACGTTCGAGGCCGTGCTGGCGGTGCCTGCGGCATTCTGTGCCGCATTGGTCGGCAGGCTGATGTTTACCAAGCCTGCGGCCGCCGGGGTGATCGTGACCGCATAAGTCTGGCCGCTGCCGGTGAGGGCGGATGCCGTGCCGTTCACCACGCTGAAATCTGCCGTCGTCAGGCCCGTGACCGGCTGGCTGAACTGCGCCTGCACGGTGAAGGGGCCCGTCTCGCTGGCGGAGGCCGTGCTCAGCGCCACGGAGGGTGCCACCACGGCCTGGGTGCCGATGACCTGCACGTTGTCAAACTCCGCCGTCGCCGCCACGCCGCTGTCGGCGGCCGTCACGGCCATTCCCACATGCACCTGCGCGGGCAGGCCCGCCAGCGTGAAGCTGTCCACCACTGTCCAGGCGGTGCCGTTGGCGGAGGTGTAGCCCGTCAGCGTGTCGCCCTCCCGCACCAGCCGCACCCAGTTGTTCGGCGCGGTGTTCAGCGGCGCGCCGCCGGCGTAGCTCGTCGCCCCGCTGGCCACCACGCGCGCCACCATGCCAAAGCCGTTGCCCGCTCCTGGAGGGGTGATGAGCGTCATCGCATGCCGTGATCCCGCCGCCAGGGTCTCGCGCACCATCACGCCCGCCTTTGCCCAGGGGTTCGTGTTCGTCATGCTGCGCACGCGGGCGCGCACCTCCCCGTTGCCGTTCAGCGTCACCTGCACAAAGCGGAAGCCGTCCGCCGTGCCGTAGATGTCCGGGCCGGAGGCGACCACTGTGTGTACGCCCGTGGTGGTGTTGTACGTGTTGCTGCCCGCCAGGAACCCGGAGCCGACGTCCTGGCTCAGGAACGTCGGCGCGTTGTTCGGCGCCACGTAGGCGCGGGTCAGCACATTGGAGGCAAGGTTTGTCACCGTGTCCGCATCCTGCGCCATGCCGGGGGCGATGCTGACGCTCACGTTCGCCGTCGGCGTCACTGTGAAGGCGTAGCTGGTGCCGCTGCCGGTCAGTCCGCTGGCGGTGCCGCCGGTGAGGGTGATGTCCCCCAGCGCAAAGCCCGTCACCGCATGGCTGAAGGTGGCCGTGACTTCAAACGGATCGCTCAGGGAGGCGGGGGCCACGCTGGCCAGCTCCACAGTCACCGGCAGCGGCGCGGTGGCCGGCGCGTTGTCGATCTGCTGCAAATAGGCCACCAGATTGTTCAGCTCCGTGGCGTTCAGCGTCACACCCTGGTGCGCGGTGATGGCGGCGCCCAGCGTGGCGGCGGAGCCGTCGTGCAGATACGGCCCCGTGGCCCACAGGCCGCGCAGCGTCGGCACGTCGAAGCCGGTCAGCGTGCCGTTGAGGCGCTTGCCGCTCGTTGGCTGCTTCATGGTGCCCACATCGCGGAAGACATTCAGCGCGCTGTTGGTGAAGGTGGTGCCGCTGTGGCAGGCCGCGCAGTTCTGCTGGCGGAACACGCGCTCCCCTGCGGCGGCGGCCGCCGTGGCGGAGCCGTCCGCATTGCGGTGCGGGCTGTTGGACTCCGTGCCCAGGGAGGTGATGTAGGCCGCCAGCGCGTCCAGGTCCGCGCTCAGCCCCGCCTTCGGGTCGCCCAGGGACTGGCTGCGCGTGCCCGCATTGAACTGCGCGTCGGTCATCAGGCCGGTGCCGCCCGCAAAGCCGCGGATCTGCCCCTCAAAGTCATGCACCTCGTCAAAGTTCCCCGTCCAGTGCAGCGCGCCGTGCATGCCGTGGCCGCGCAGGGTGATGGTGTTGCGCAGGCCCTCGCCCGTGCCGGTGAAGTCCCAGGTGCGGCCGTCATGCCCGCCGTCGTTGTGGCAGGCCGCGCAGGAGATGTAACTTTCCAGCGCCAGCCGCACGTCCGCCGCGTCATAGAAGAGCTGCTTTCCCTTCAGCACGGTGGCGCTCAGCTTCTCCGTGGTGATGGCGTTCACCGTGGCCAGCGTGGCCGGCGCGGCGCTGCCGCCCTGCATCAGGCTGCTGACGTCATGCACCGTCACGCTGCGGCTCATGAAGTTGTGCACGAACAGCGTTCGGCCGTCCGGTGAAAGCGCCAGGCCCTGCGGTGCCAGTCCGGCGTTGAAGCTGGTGATGACCTCCTTGTTCCACGCGTCCACCACGGCCACGGAGCGGCTGCTTTCCAGCGCCACGAAGACGTAGATGCCCCAGGGGTCAAAGATCGCCGCGCTGGGCATGCCGGAGTTGTCGAAGTCCACCCGCGCCGGGTAATCCTCCGCCTGCGTGGCCAGGTTGATGCGGCTGGCGATGGCGCGCAGGGACTGGTCATGGTTCAGCCCGCTGCCGTTGCGCAGCGCGCCGCGCTTGATGTTGTCCTGCTTCGACGGCACCCAGGCGGCCAGCCCGTCCGGCGAAAGCGCGGTGGCGCCGAGGTAGTTCGGGATGCCGCGCGCGGAGTTCGGCGCGTCCGCCTTCTCGCTGTGCTGCAGCAGGATGGTGCGCTCCAGCGCCAGCGTCGCGGCGGTGACGACCAGCACCTCACCACCCTTCCCGGTGGTGTCCACCGTGGCGGTGTTTTCCCCCGGCAGGGCAGGGGTGATGAAGCGGCTCACATACACCCGCGCGCCGTCCGCGCTCACGGACACATGCCGCGCATGCTGGCCCGCGTTCAGCACTGCCACCTGCGCCCCGGTGGCAGGGTTCAGCTTCAGCAGCTGGCCTGTGCCCTCCAGCGCCACATAGGCCGCCGTGCCGTTCGGATCAAAAGCGATGCCAAAGGGGCGTGAGCCGCGTGGCAGCGTCACCGTGGCGGCCACGGCGTACGTGCTGCCGTTGAGGATGGAGATCGTCGAGCTTTCCACATTCGTCACCCACACGCGGCCGTCCGGCGCCAGCGCCAGGCTGCGCGGCGCCAGGCCCACGCTCGTCTCGGCCAGCTTGGCCCGCGTCACCGCGTCGATCACTGTCACGGAGTCCGTGTCCGGATTCACCAGCCATACGCGGTCATTGCCGGTGGCGCGGTCCTCCAGGATGATGCTGGAGGAGACGGCGGGCTTCTTCGCCGTCAGCGGTGCGTGCACGGCTTGGTAGAAGGTGTTCGTTACCACTGCGCCGGTGTCGTCCGTGGCCGTGACGACCACGCTGTAGCGTCCCGGATTGACAAAGGTGTGGCTGACGCCGGGGCTGCTGCCGTAGGCCGTCTCAGGCGTGCCGTCGCCAAAGTTCCAGCGGTAGCGCGGATTCGCCCCTCCCGTGCTCGCGGCGGTGAGTGTGACCGCGCCGCCGGAGGCCGCCGGGGCGGAAAGCGGCGGTTGCACCACCAGGCCGTTGTTGACGGCCCAGGTGAAGGCCGCGCTGACCGGCGTGGTGTTGCCGTCCGTGACGCTGACCGTCACCGCAAAGCTGCCCCCCGCCGTGGGCGTGCCGCTGATCAGTCCGGTGGCCGGGTTGATGGACAGTCCCGTGGGCAGGCCGGTGGCGCTGTAAACCAGCGTGTCCTGGTTCGCGTCCGTGGCCTGGATCTGCAAGGTCGTGGCCTGGCTGATGACGCTGCTGCGCGCGCCGGGGTTCGTTACGACCGGCGGCGTGGGTGGCGCGAAGGCGTTCACGTTCACCGACCACGCCAGCACCTCATGCGTGTTGGTGGAGCCGCCCGTGGCACCGGTGAAACCGAGCCAGGCAGTGGGGCCGACGATGTTTGCCAGCTTCAGTGCCGTCTGTGTCAGCACGGGGGTGGCGGGCTTGGCCGTGACCACGCCCTGCGCCAGATACACGCGCAGCGTGTCCGCCGGGCCGTCATAATCCACCCACAGGGTATGGCTGGCACCGTTCTCCAGGTCAAAAGGGGCATTGGCCGTGCTGAGGTGTGGCGAGACGACGCCGTTGGTCAGCACGCCGATGTGGTTGGCATTCGGGTCGGTGCCGCCCTGGTAGGTGTCCAGCTCCACGGCGACGCTCTTCAAGATGCCTTCATAGCCCAGCGCGCCGCCGCCCGCGCCAAGCGCCGTGGCAGCGTCTCCTTGCAGCACAAAGGTCATGCCATCCGCGCCATCGCCCGTGCCGTTCATGCGGAAGACAAAGCGGCTGGTGAAGGAGGTGCCCTCCGACACCGGCACCGGGGCTGTGAGGAAGGCCGAACCCGCCTGGTTGGCCGTGTTTGGTGTCAGACGCAGCACATTGTTGGCCACCACCGTGCTGCCGTTAAGCTGCAGGCCTGCGGTGGAGGTGAAGCTGGCGAAGTTCTGGCTCACATTCGGCGGCGTGATCGTCCAGGTGAAGGTGGCGCTGGCGCTGGTGATGCCGTCCGTGGCCGTCACCCGTGCGGTACTGTAGGTGCCGACGGTCGTCGGCGTGCCGCTGATGACGCCGGTGCTGGCGTTGATGGCCATGCCGGGCGGCAGATTGGCCGCGCTGTAGGTCACGCTGCCATTGCCCGGGGCCACACCATAAACTGCCAGGGTCGTTGGGGCGTTCACCGCACTGAACTGCGCGCCTGGATTGGCAATGCTCACACTCTGTGCCGGGTCCACCTGGATCACCTTGGAAACCGACCACGCCCCATTCGCGCCCACGCCAAACAGCATCCAGTAGCCCGGCGTCATCACGCTCAGGTTCGCGTGCCCAGTCACCGTGTACACCCCAGGCGTCGTCTCCGTGAACGGCAGGTTCAGGAAGCGCAGGTCCGTGTTCATCGAATGCGTCTGGGACGACATCTTGATGAAGCTGAACTTCGTGATCCCCGGCGTGGCCTGCACGGCAAAGGTGGTGCCCACGCCGATGTAGGGCGGCGCCTGCGTGATCACCGGCCGCGTGGCCAGACTGCCGTCCGCGTTGTACAGCATCGGCGGGGTGAAGATCTGCGCGTCGCGGTGGTCCGCGCTGTTGCCGGAGAGGCCGCCACCGCCGGACCACACACGCCCGTCGGGCAGCAGCAGCGCCAGGGAGTGGTAGTTGCGTGGCACATTCATCGGCGCGAGCTGGCGCCACTGCCGAGTGGTGGGGTTCCAAATTTCAGGTGTCAGCACCGAGCCGGTGTCGTTGAACTTCAGGCCGGAGGTGTTCCCGCCGATCGCCATCA
>CAZPSQ010000223.1:0-9978 GCA_964588755.1 uncultured Prosthecobacter sp.
CCACCACCAGCGACAGCGAGCGTGACATCCACATCGGCAACCTCGGCGCCGTCGGAGCGGATGTTTTCACCGGCTTCGACTACGTGGCCCTCGGCCACCTGCACCGGCCGCAGCGCGTGGCCGGGCAGGAAAACGTGCGCTACAGCGGCTCCCCCATCCCCCTGGGCTTTTCCGAGGCCGGGGACGCCAAGTCCGTCGTCGTGCTGGACACCCAGGACATGAAGATCGAGCCGCTGCCCCTGCCTGTTTCCCGGCTCCTCACCCGTGTGAAAGCCACCCGTGCCACCCTGACGGAGGATCTGGCGGCCGTCCCCGCCCAAAGCTGGGCCGAGGTGAGCGTCCGGCTCGACACCCCCGAGGCCGACCTGGACCGTCAGGTGCGGGACGCCGCCGGCGGCCGCTTTGAGGTGCTGAAAGTGCTGGCCGAGCTGCCCGCCAGCGAGGCCGCCGCCTGGCAGCATAAGGGTCCAGATTTGAACGAACTGCAGCCCCGGGATGTCTTTAAAGAACTGCTGCGCGAGCGCGCCCTGGAGCCGCTCGGGCTGACGCCGGTCTTTGACGAGCTCCTGGCGCTCCATGAGGCGCGTGCAACCGCCTGAGCCCCTGGCACGTTCCCCGCTGGACAGCCTGGGTGGTGTGGCGAAAGTTTGCACCCCCTCGAACCGTAGTCTTATCACTGCCATGAACGAATTCCGCGAAACAGCCCTCGCCGCCCATTCTCTCAGCCGCCGCCACGTGCTGCGGGGCCTGGGATCGATGATCACGCTGCCGTTTCTGGAGTCCTTCGGACACCGTGCGTTTGCGGCGGAAAAGATCGTGGCCAAGCCCATCCGCGCGGCCTGGATGTACATTCCCAACGGCACCAACGTGGAAAAGTGGATGCCCACCGGCGAAGGCACCTCCTACGAGATGTCCCCCACGCTCAAGCAGATCGAGAAAAACCGCGACGACTTCATGGTGGTGTCCGGTCTGATGCAGGACTTTGCCCGCAGCCACGGCAACGGCGGCGGCGACCACGCCCGCGCCACAGCCACCTTCCTCACCGGCTGCCAGCCTAAAAAGACGGCCGGCGCGGACATCCATCTCGGCATCTCGGTGGACCAGATCGCCGCCCAGAAGATCGGGCACCTGACCCGCCTCGCCTCCCTGGAGCTGAGCACCGACGGCCAGCGCAGCGCCGGCAAGTGCGACTCCGGCTACTCCTGCGCCTACCAGTTCAATCTGGCCTGGAAAAATGAGACCATGCCCATGGCCCCGGAAATGGACCCTCGGCTGGTGTTCGAGCGCATGTTCGGCCTCGGCGCCACCGCCGGCAAAGGGGCGGATGGCGCGCGCGCCAAGCGCATGCAGAAGAGCATTCTCGACGCCGTGCTGGACGAGGCCAAAAGCCTCCAGGGCAAGGTCAGCGCCAGCGACCGCCGCAAGCTGGATGAATACTACTCCTCCGTGCGCGACATTGAGCAGCGCATCGAGCGCGCGGAAAAATTCTCCTCCCAGATGCCGGACGTGAAGATTCCCGACGGCATCCCCGCCTCCTTCGAGGAGCACATCCGCACCATGTTTGACCTCATGGTGCTCGCCTTCCAGACCGACACCACGCGTCTGTCCACCTTCATGCTGGCGCATGACGGCAGCAACCGCAGCTTCCCCGAGATCGGCGTGCCGGACGCCCACCACTCCCTCTCCCATCACCAGAAGGACCCGGTGAAGCTGGAAAAGATCGCCAAGATCGACCAGTTCTACATGCGTCAGTTCGGCTACTTCCTCGACAAGATGAAGTCCATCAAGGAGGGCGACAAGACCCTCCTCGACAACTCCATGATCGTCTTCGGCGGCGGCATTGGCGACGGCGACCGCCACAACCACGACAACCTGCCCATCCTGGTCGCAGGCCGTGCGGGCGGCACCTTCACTCCTGGCAAGCGCATCGTCCTGCCCGGCGAGACTCCCATGACCAACCTCTACCTCTCCATGCTCGACCGCCTCGGCGTCCCCGCCGAAAAAGTGGGCGACAGCACGGGCAAGTTGGAGGTGAGCTGAGGACGCTCAGGCTGGGTGATCGTCCCAGCCAATCGGAGCTTTCGCTCTTCGCTTCACCAGCTTTATCTCGCACCCGCAGGCAGCGGGCGCCTGATGGTTCCGGGCAGGCCCGGCGTGGACTTGGAAATGCCTTTCGGTGGAGGATTCGATTTGGCCGCCCCGCCGCTGCCGACGCCGTTTCTGGAGATGCCGGCCGGCATCTCCTTGGAAGAGGCGCCGGGCTGCGAGGGCTTTTGGGAGGTCGAGATGGGCCGGGGGCCGGTGGGCAGGGAGTACCAGTGGGTCTGCGGCATGGCCGTCACCTCCACCCACTGCTGGGAGCCGAGCTTCTTCCATTCCAGATACACGATCGCCCAGCTGTATTTGTCCCAGGAAAGCCGTTTGCGCATCTCCTCGCCAAAGGCGGAGTCCTTGTCCACGAATGCGGAGGCCTGGAAGGTGTTGGGCGGGGCGGGGGAGATGCGGAACGCATCCTTCCGGTCGAGGTTGGGAATGCCATCCTCAAAGTAGTGGTGGCGCATGATCCCCACATGGAAGGGCATCGGGCCTTCCTGGTAGGTTTTGAAAAACTTCTCCAGCAGCCGGTCCTTGAACTCGACAAAGGCCAGCCAGTCCACTTTGTACCCATCAGCCTGCTCCTCCAGCATCACGGGGACCGGAAACTCCCAGCTCTTGTTTTCCAGGCTGAAGATGCAGTGCGAGCCAGAGCCCACTTCGGGATTGGGTTCCAGGCGCAGGAACTGAATGCGGTCCACTGGCACGGCGCCTTCCGGCGAGCGCGTGTAGTAGCGTTCCATCAGCGGCTGCATCACCTCCGCGCCCAGCGTGTGGCGCAGGCGCTCCTCCAGCGTGGTGGCGCCCAGGAACTTCCGCAGGGCCTCGGCGGCGGGTCTGGCTTTCTCTGGGATGGCTCCATCCCCATCATCACTGTAGGGCTGTGACAGCGGCTTGGACAGGGCTGCCGTCGGGGCGGACTCGGTGCCTTGGCTGCCGCCACTGACAGACGCCGTGTCCAAAGATTTTCCGATCTCCGGCACGCCAGCCGGGATGGTCGGTGTGGCGATGGTTTCCTCCACGGGCGCAGGGGCTGCGGCGACGGCTTTTTCAGGAGTGCTCTCCAGAGGATCGAACCCCATGGGCCGCTGTGGCGGGGCGGCCTCCGCAGGCGGCGGGTTTTCTGCCGCCTGCTGCGGCAGGACCGGTGGTGTCGGCAGCGCCGGGGGCGCGGATTCGGCGACCACAGGCTCCTCCGGCTCCTCCCGGTGCAGAAGGCTGAGCACACCGGGGGGAAGGTGGTCCTTCAAAAAGAAGCCCACCACGCCCAGAAACCCCAGCAAAAACAACGCGGCAAAGGCCAGCCGCAGGAAGCTCGCCCCCCGTGGTTCGCGCAGGTCCGCCATTTTGCGGCCTGCTGACATGGCTTGTGGATGAGACTGGGCGGCGGAATGAGGCGAAGAGCCAAAGCCGCCACCCAGGCTGAGTCCCAGGCCGCCGGACATCGGGGCTTGCGGCAACGGCTGGGTCATTGGCGTCGCTGGCGCGGAGGCCACTTCGCGGCCCAGCAGCGACCCTGGCAGGCCGCCCAGCCCCATCTGTCCACCACCGGTGGCTCCGCTGGGCAGAACGGGCGCTCCAGGAATAAGGCGCGAGTGGTTGGGCAGCGCGCCACCGCCGACACCACTCATGCCGCCCATTTCACCGGCAGGCATGGCCGGCTGGGTTCCCCATGGCGGGGTGCCTGCGCCTGGGGGCTGGGAACTGGTGAGGGGGGACTGGCCGGGCAGGCGTTTCGGCGGGAGGCCGCCTGCAAGCCCGCCACTACCCACCATGCCTTGCGGAAAAGTGGAATGCGACGGCTCCTGCTGCGTGGCGGGAGGCATGTTCCATGCTGGGGCCGGTGCTGCGGCCGCAGGTGGCGGAGTCCACGCAGGGGCCGGTGCGGCGGCAGCAGCAGGCATCGGCGGCCATTGTGGCTGCGCCGCCATCACGGGAGCGGGCGCCGGGGTGGGAGACGTGACCGTGTTCCCGCAACTGGGGCACGGCCCGGAGACCCCTGCCATGTTGGCAGGCACGGTCAAAGTCGTGCTGCAGTAGCCGCATTGAAACTGGAGGGTTTCAGGAGTCATCCCATGGGTGTTTTATGATTAATCTAAACAATTATCATTCAAGGCGTTGATTTTGACAAATCGAAGTTCAAAAAGTGTTGAAACGATGCGAGGGAGCTCAGGTGGAAGTTTGTCCATAACCCATCATCCCCCCGCCTCCACCTGTGAAGGCCCCCCCCAGGCGGGGAACGGTTTCCACCTCGGGCAGCAGCCACACCCGGTTCTGCAGGCGGAGCCGCCGCCACTGCCGGAAACGGCGGAAAAAAGGACGTGAGAGCATGCCCAGCGCCATGACGCCGGCCAAAGTGGCCGCAGGCATCAACGGGGAAGTCTGGTGGCCAGTCACTGCCGCCGCAGAGGCGTCTCCAGAGATTTCCGCCAAAGGCTGTCCTGCGGCGGACCGCTCGGGGCTGGTCCCCAGCGCCTTCTGCAGCCAGAACAGCCGGGTGGACAGCTCCACGGCGTAGCTGCGCAGCTGGTCGTGGAGATCGCTGCTTTGCATGGCCTCGGCCACGCAGGCCCGGGCGGTTTCCTTCATGAACTCACTGGAGGCGTGATCATGCACGGTTTTGCTGAGGAAGAGACGCGCGCGCCAGGGCTCGCCCAGCGGATAGACCACCAGGCAGGCGGTGCCCCGCGCCAGGCTGCCGGAGGCCATGGCGTCCAGGTTGGCGTTCGCAGGCAGCTTTTGGTCGGCGCCCAAAATGAGGATGTGCAGCTTGATCATCGCTTCGTGGCCATGAAATTCCAGGAAGCGTGTCAGATCCTGCTGGTGCACCTCGGTGATGTGACTGGCGGGATCGATCAGATACTCGTTGGCCAAAGCGTTCGCACCAACGGCGAGAAACTCGGCGGGCACGTCTTTCAGCGCGGCCACCGGAGTGGGGACGAGGCGGGTGGCGCCAAGTTCTGCTGAGGATGAGCCGAGCAGGGACTCAGGCAGGAAAAGGCGCAGGTCCTCGGGGCGCAGGCGCGGCAGGATCTCCGCGTTGGCATGGCCGCCGCCCTGGTCCAGGCGCGGGCCAAAGGGAAGCGGTTTCGTCAGCAGGTCGTCATTCAGCACCTCTGCCTCAGGCAGCAGAATGCCTGACCCACTGGTCATCTGCTCGCGAAACGCGCGGATTTCCTGTTCGCTCCAGCGCGGCAGGGGCAGTGCTGAGTCGTCCTCCCCCGCCGCCTGCTGGAGGGCATCTCCCCGCAGCATGGGGGGCAGGCTGGACACCAGCATGCACAGGGCCATGGCAGCCGCCATCCCGGCCCGGGGACATGCAGACCTGCGTGACAGTTGTGGGCTGGGCGGCATTCTCAGCGGGGCGGGGTGGGTTCGGTCTTGGCGGCACGGTGTCCGCTGCGCAAAGGGGCGAGACCCATGTGGGGCTGCGGGCCTCCTTGCAGGCCTGCCTCTGGTTTCCATTGCACGCTCTTGGCGTGCCGTCTGAGCACCTGACCGCAGCGGCCGCAGGCGGTTTCGATGGCTTTGCCAAACGCACCGGTGGCCAGCTGCCCGCCAATCTCCGCCAAGATCTTCTGGGTGGTCCTGGCATCAAAGTAGCTCTCAATGGCGTAGCCAAAGCTCAATGCAAGAGTCTTGGCGGAGGGATCAACGGCAAGCACGATGCCGTAGTCGTTCCGCCTGCTGACCAGAGGGGTGTTAAAGGCCCCTTGGTTGAGCAACCAGAAACCGATTTCAGAAACATTCACATCAAGCGGCAAAATGCCTAAGTAGGCGGCAAAAAATGCTTGCGGGAAGCTGCGCTCAAAATCATCCAGAACCACCTCGCACCGGCGCAAATCTTCGAGTCTCAGGCAATGGGCTGAGTCTGTGATGCGCTCTAACCTAACCCATTGATTTCCAATCAGGCGATGCAGGGTCACTGCCGAAAAGCCGCAGGCTGAACAGACATTCTGTTCAGGTGTGGTGCGCGCGAAACAGCGTGGACAATTCATTTTTCTAAAATATATGGAAACTCTCAACAAATCAAGATATATTTCCTCCGTCTTGGCACACAAAAAATGTTTACACCGGCGCTGAGTTGTGGTGTAAATATGTTGAATCTACAATTATATCGCCGCGCGTGAGCTTGCCGATTTGTTCGAACTCCCCCAAACTAGGCAGATCCATTTTTAAATCATGAAGCCAGCATCAACCATTGCCCTCCTCGCCAGTTTGCTGGCGGTCAGTTCCGTCCAGGCCAAATGGTCCCGTGTTCCGATCATCAAAGAGAAGCCTGTGGACATTGCTGTCGCAGGGGCTCACAGCAAGGCGTCGCTGGAGAGTTCTTCGGGGTTCGGTCAGGTGGATGCACTGTTGACGGATGACATCACCAAGCCCGCCACTGTTTCCGCAGGCAAAAGCTTTGCCGTGATCAATCTCGGCAAGCCGGTCTTGATTTCGCAGTCGTCGTTCACCAATGACGGCATCGAAGGCCGTGCCACCCTTTCCGCTAGCGCCGACAAAACCGGCTGGGCGGTGCTGGAGGAAAAAGTTTTCTCTGCGGCTGACCGCACCGTCGAGTTCAAGTTCGCCGGCATGCAGGCCAAGTTCATCAAGCTGGAGTTTGCCCTCTCCAAAGGTGGCATGCTGCGCAACCTGTCCTTCTACGGTGCCCAGACCGACAAGGGGTATGCGCTGAAGCAGTCTTCAGACGGCAAATCAGGCAAGCCCATGAACCTGATCGGCGGCCTGGGTGGCGCGCGCGTCATTTATGCTGCCCCACGTCCTGCCAACGGCATGGACACGGCGGTGACCTACAACAAGTTCTCCTTCCCAGAGTCGGATGAGAAATACCGCACCATCATTTACGACTTCGGCCAGCTTCGCATTCTGAACGAGTTCGCATCTGTGCACTCCCCGCGTCCGGTGCGCTTCGAAGTGTTCGCCTTCGACAGCCTGCCGGAAAAAGAAGACTGGCGCGGCCGCCTCGCCTTTGACCCGACCGAGTTCAACTCTGTCTCCCCGGTCGCGGTGGCGGAAGATACCCAGGGCTTGGGCAATTTGAAGGCCAAGCCGGCCAAGGCGGTGAAGACCCGCTACCTTGCCCTTCGCTGGGAGCCTGATTTCAACCCGCCGGACTTCGGTGTCAGCGGCGTCACCGCCACCGGCAATGTGTATGGCGTTGTCACCAGCACAACCACCACCACCCAAAACCCGGATGGCACCACCACCACTGTGGTCACCGAAGTGGGTGACGCGTTCGGCGCTGGTGCTGGAGACAGTGATGTGAGCGGCGACAACGCTGGTCAGCAGAGCTCCCAGAGCCAGGCGGCGCAGAGCGACAACACCCGCACCACCACGACGGTGACGGACAGCAGTGGCAATGTGGTTTCCACCACTGTGGAACAAGGCGGCACGACCACGACGACACAGCCTGATGGCAATGGCGGCACCACCACCACTTCTGAGACGAAGAATGGCGATGGCTCCACGACCACCACGACGACAAACACCGACTCTGCTGGCAACTCCACCTCCACCACGACGACCACAAATTCGGACGGCAGCACCACTCAGGGACCCAGCCAGACCACAACCCCTACGACCACCACCCCTGGCACAAGCACCAATGGTGATGGTAACCTGGGCGGCGGCAGCTCGCCAGCCCCCAACAGTGGCGGCGCCCAGGGCGGTGGCGGCAATCAGACAGCCCCTCCAGTGACCTCGCCTTGATAAAAGGTTTCTCCTTTGATCTGTTTTGTTGATTCAACCCTCCCGCACTGGTCTCCGGTGCGGGAGTTTTTTTTGGGACTGAGGAGCGAGTCTGAACTTCGGCAAGAGGGTGGAAAGACATCCCGAAGCCGCGCGGGAGCACGAACCCTTCCCCACACCGCGGCGTCGGAGTGGTGGACTGGCCCTTTAAAATCTTGCCGTGTTCCCCGCTGCGGGGCAGCCTCATTGGCGGCGTAGGTCGCTTTCAAACAGTAGACTGCGCACTCGCCTTGCCGCTGGGGCTGCTGCTCGCAGCGACCATCTTCTCGAGAACCGGTCTAAACACAGCGTCTGCGTGGTGCGACACTGTGGTGTGCGCCCTTGATTGCCAAGGCCGGGCTACGCCGCGCACTTGGGACACAATCCGTAAAACTCGAGCTCATGGTAGAGCTTGCGAAAGCCTGACTGCTTTTCGATTTCTTTCTCGAGCGCTTCGACGGGGCAGGAGATGTCCAGGCTCTGGATACGGCCGCACTGGGTGCAGATGAGGTAGTCCTCATGGTGGTCGGCCTGGATCAGGGTGTAGTAGGTGCTGCGGTCATGCAGGCCGAGGCGGCGGATGAAGCCCAGTTCCTCCAGTTTGATCAAAACACGGTAAACGGTGGCCTTGTCGGCACCGCTGGTCAGCTCTGGCGACTCGGCGATGTCTGCGAGGGACAACGGCTGGTGAGTGGCGATGAGAATGGCCAGGATGTTTTCCAGCGCCTTGGTGCGCCGCAGCCCCGCTTCTCGGGCCCGCTCCAGCAGATTGGCGACTAGCTGCTGGGCTGAGTCCGCGTTGTGATGGCGGCAGGTGGTGGAATGATGGTGATGCAGCATGGGCTTTTTGGGGCGTTGCGGTTCGGTGGTCCGGCAGGCGGACGCGGACTGCATGTCTTCCCATGCTACGCCTCACGGAGGCTCAGCGGCAAGCACTTTACGATCAGAAGGGTGCCGTGGGGCGGAGGATGGACGGGAAGGGCAAAGGGTTGCAGGTGGGTGGCCGGTGGCAACGCGTCACGCCACGCGTGATTTGGAATGCCGGATGAGCACGATGGTGTCTCAGGGCGTGATGCGGGCACCGGCCTTTTTCAGCTCCTGCACCAGCTTTTGCGAGTTTTCGTCGATGGGGTTGCCTTCGATGAAAATCTGGCAATAGGGCGCCCACTCACGTGGTCCGTCGTTGTCCTTCTTCCACATGCGATGCAGCGGGGTGAGGTCGGTGATTTTGTTTCCCTCCAAAAACAGGAACTGCAGCTCGGTGAGCGGCTCCAGGGCGGAGATGTCCGCCACCGCGTTGCCTTTGAGGGAGAGCATGGAGAGCCACTTCATGCCGCCAATGCCGGTGAGGTCGGTGATCTGGTTGCCTTCCAGGTAAAGCGTCCAGACTTTGGGGAGCTTGAACAAGGCGGAGGCGTCCTTGATCTGGTTGCCCGCCAGATAGAGGGAGGTGAGGGCCTGGATGCCGCCGAGGGCGGAGACATCGGTGACTTTGTTGCCGGTCAGCTCGACGTATTGCAGGGCTTTGCAGGCGGCCAGGGGGGAGATGTCGCTGATCTGGTTATGGGAGACATCGAGGAACTGGAGGCGTTCCAGGCCTTTGATCGGGGCGAGGTTGGCGATCTGGTTTTCCGGCAGGGTCAGCGAGGCCAGGGCGACGCATTTTTCCAGGCCGGTGAGGTCTTTGATGCCAGCTTTTTTGCCCTCGATGATCGACACTGTGGCCACATCTTCGGCGGTGAGGGGTTCCTGGTTCTCACGTTTGGCAAATACCTGCTTCCGCACGGCGGCTTCGAGGGCTTTGTCGGGAAAAATCGAAACGGGCTTGGGTGGCGCAGGCTTTGTCTCCGGCTTGGCTGCGGCGGGTGTTGGCGCTGGTGCTGGCTTCACCTCGGGCTTGGCGGGTGGAGGCGTGGGTGCCGGTTTGGCAGGAACGGGCGCAGGTGCCGGTTTGGGGGCGGTCTTCGGCGGCACGGGGGCCGGTGTGGGCACTGGGGCTGGAGTTGGCTTGGCTGGGGGTGGTGTGGGTTTTGTCTCTGGCTTGGCTGGCGCAGGAGCAGGAGCAGGAGCAGGAGCCGTCACGGGCGCGGGTTTTGCCTCGGGTTTGGCAGGGGGCGCCGGGGGCTTGGCAGGCGCTGGTGTTGGGGG
>CAZPSQ010000224.1:0-9918 GCA_964588755.1 uncultured Prosthecobacter sp.
CCTACGCGGCCAAAAAGGGCTATGAGGTGGTGGAAGTGTGCAAAGAGACGGTTTCCGGTAAAACCGATGAATCAGACCGGGAAGGACTTCAACGGGCGCTGTTGCTCGCCCAAAGCGGCGCAGTGAAGAAAGTTCTGGTTCATGAAGTGTCCCGATTGGCCCGCCGTAGCTCCATCGCTCACCGCTTCGTTGAAGCACTGGAAGAGGCCCACGCTTCCCTCTACTGGCATCAACAGGGCATCGAAACCCTGTTGGAGAATGGGAAGAGGAATCCCGCCGCCGCCATCATGTTCGCTTTGCTGGCTGAAATGGCCCGCAGTGAACGCGAGACGCTGATTGACCGCATCAACTCCGGCTTGGCAGAAGCCCGCCGCAAAGGGAAAACACTTGGACGCCCGAAAGGCACTTCCATGCAGCCTAAAGACCGGGTGGCGAAGCATCGGGACATTCTCCGCCTCCTGAATGCCGGAACGTACTCTCTTCGCCAAATCGCCAGCATCACTGGTAAATCCAAGCTCACGGTTCAACGTGTGAAGGCGGCGCGGAATGATGAGACGCTGGCGTATTGAATCCGACTTCAAACCGGGCTGTATCGTTTTTCCATCTCCCTCTCCCACATCCAAAGACGTTCATCTGTGAGGTAATTTGACCGAAGAGCTTCCCACGAAGCTGCGGTTTGCAGCCACACTTCCTTGGCCTTTGGCATGGATGGAAGGTGTTTATTCACCGATTGGCGCACCATTTTGGGCGTCTGTGCATGCTCGATCATTTCAAGCTGCGTGTCCAAAGCGTGTTCCCAAAATTCAACAGTGCCCCTCTCTGCTAGAATGTAGTCAATGAGACCACGCACCTGAATGGCTCGTCCGACGTGTTTATAATAATCCAATCTTTCCGACAGCCATTCACCAAGGATGTCCCGGGATGAGGACAAGTCGTGGTCACGAATGCGAACCATTACGAAAAATTCCATCAAGCCTTTGGCTGGCTCTTCAACTTCTTTGAACCAGTCACGCACAATTTCCAGCGGCAGTTTTTCAGTGGCAGGCATAAACTTAAACCAATTTGTTCTTCGCGGCTTTCGTTGCCTCTCTTTTCATGTATCCCGCGAACTTCGCAAGCTGCCGCTCGCCCAAGTCGTCTTTGAGAGACTTGACCTCCTTTTTGAGTTCAAAATACTCCTTCGCCTTCTGATGAACCGCATCCTTGTCCAATTTCATTTTGGAAGCAGTTGCCCATATCGCCGCATAGTGATCGTTTCTCCAAACCTGATTATTGGTGCGGCGCAAGCCACTGCGACCCATCGCCTTCTGAATTTTAATCCATCCGATGGCTTCATCATACTTTGAAGCAGGGAGGGCTTTGTAGGTAGTCAGGTCAAAGCCTCTTTTGCCCGTAAATTTGCTCATCCATAAACCGTAGGTTTTGCCTTTGCCTGCCAACTCGTCCCGCTCCCCTAGTTCAGTCAAAAGACGCTTGATCTCAGCGGCTTGTGACTCGCTTACATGATGCGGCTCACGAGCAAAAATGACCTTTTTGACAGCGGGTTTAGGGTTCACGTACATGTCACCACCAGACTGATACACTTGCTCTCCATGACCATTCATAGTGACGCTTGGCGGCTTGCTAGCGGAAGCGGCCTTCCGAGGAGTTTTTCTTTTTAAAGGGGCCGACACAGGCTTTCCACTCAGTGCCGACAGCAGCTTATGTTGAGCTTCCGTCATGTCTAGTCCCACAAGGTCAACATAGACAATCGTCTTCAAAAGCCCCTCCGGCTGGCATTCACGAACTCGCACTGGCACAAGCTTCCGCCCCCGGCCCGTCGGATCGTCAGCAAACGCCGCCGCCCATTCAGGCGCAGTGAATGCGGACCTGAGGTAGTCAGGTGACAGAATAGCAATTGTCCTAGATGCCGTCTTCGACGCTGCATCCATTTCAAGGACGAAATTTGATCCTGCATGAAAATCAGTAGCCTGCATGACAGTTGAATGGGATTCATCTTCAAGCCAGCATTGAATTGCTAGGGCATGTGCTCGGTCAGCCTTGTTGTAGCTAATAAAAAAGTCTTTCATTGTAGATTTCGAAGTTCCGCTCTTCATCTACGCCAAATCAGGCAAATACCGCAAGCTTTTTAAGCTTTCCCCGTTGTTCCCACCGCCGCCATTATATTCGCTTTGCTGGACGAACTGCCCCGCAGTGAACGCGAGACGCTGATTGACCGCATCAACTCTGCCTTGCCGGGACCCCGCCGCAAAAGAAGACGCTAGCTCGCCCGAAAGGCCCCTCCATACAGCATAAACACCGCGTGGCGAAGCACCGGGACATCCGTCAACTTTCGAATGTGCTCTCTCCATCAAATCGCCAGCATCCCGGGAAATCCAAGCTCAGTGTGCGAAGCGTCAAAGCGGCACCTGAACAGAAGACGTTAGCGTATTGAATCCGGGTTCAAAGCAAGGGGTGGCTGACACGCAAGCTCGCTTCATGGAACTCCATGGTTTTCCACAAAAACACGGCCCTCTTCATCATCTGAAACGGTCTGGCTGAACTCCATTTGAAGCAACTTTGGCCCCCTGAGCTTGAGACGATAAAATTCGAGGGAAAAGCATCCAAAGAAAATTCTGGCATCATCAGGGAACCCTTCCAGTTTTTGGCGGAGTTCCCCCACAGTCATAAGTTGATCCTCACTCGTTTTCATTGCCCATTGAACTTTGACAACCACCTACTCGCAAGCTCGAAATGCGGCCTTCGGTATGCGGAAGTCAGACTTGGGTCATTACGCCCGCTGAATTGCAGACTGCCCTGATTGCCTTTGGATTGTACCATTACGCATGATCGTTGTCTGCCGAACGGTATCGTTTCCGGCATAGGCTACCTCGAAAGTCACATGATTCACTTCATCGTCCCGCCCCTTGAAACATTCGTGGAAGGCTTTCAGTAGCTCTACCTCGTGTAAGCTCTGCGCTTGCGGACGGGGATTATTTCGCACACTCGGGATCGTTGCTGGGAACAGATAGATGCACGGTGGAGGCAGGCGAAATGCCCCAACTTCCGTTAATCGGTCTTCGTTGCTGTCCGTGAGAATCTTCGGGCAGGGCCTTCCGATGGTGGAACAAACCATGTCCCACACCACCAGTCCATCCACGCGTTGCCCACGACTGATAATTTCAGCAGAAAGTCGGGTGTGAATTCCTGACCACGCGTTGTGTCGAGGGTCCGCACCGGGATTCGTGCATACGCTCCAGATTATGAACTCTTGGGCATGCGGGGGACGCTCAAAAATGTTCGTGTTGTTTCCATCAAGGCAACCTTTTAGCTCAATCACCGCAGTTTTTCCAGACTTCAACTTTACGGAGTAGTCATGACGATTCGCCTCACCTGCACTCTCCCATTCTCCTATATATCCTTGATCCTGCATGTAGTTCAAAACGAATTGAACGAACTCGCGTTTTCCACGCATGGTTGCACTGAATTGACCTCTCACACGTTCAATGGCCCCTCTGAACAAGCCTGAGTTGTAAAATTCCTTTTCGTCCAACCCGTGTTGCTCGCTGCCCAAGGTGTGCGCTTGCGTTTTAAGCACCTCTGCAAATGCCTTGATCTTTTGGTCGAGTTCCGCGTTCTGCTGGCAAGGTATTGCGCTCACGCGACGAGTCGAAAAGGTTGGAATTGTTTCAAGAGAGGAGAAAAGAGGTGTTTAGCAAAGTGACGAACCACAGGTACGGCTACGCCATCGCCCGTAAGGTGATAGCCTTCATTGTAGTTCCGAGGCAACACATAGCTGTCTGGCAACCCCATCAGCCGGGCAGTCTCTCGAATTGTGATGAGTCTTGACCTGATTTGTTCCCCTTCAACCACGATTATAAGCTGTCTGCTTGAACCGCCCGCAGGAGTTCGAAGGCAGCCTGAAACTTCATCAAAGCGCACTTCGGCCCGCTGGACCTTCCTCCCCCACTCATCAAGGCGGGTCCTCTTGTAGATGCCGCCTACCATGCGCACTCCAGTTTTTTTTGCAGCCTCAAGCTTTGCAAAATTAATGGAACTCATTCTCTCAATTAAAGCGGAGGTTTCATCCGCCGAATGCCAATCCGCCTCAGAAACACTATGGTCTATCAAGTCTGAAAGCTTGATAGTCCTCTTTGGAGGTTTCGGCAGCTTCCACCAAACCCATTTCTCCTTGGAGCCTTGGGGAAGAGAAGCGCGGGCATTCACCAGAGCGCGGGGATGCCAAAGGGAATGTGGAGCCTCACAATGAAGTTCCGGCGGGATGTTTAGCGATTCATGAACGCCAACGAAAAAAAGCCTTGGTCTAGAGTGCGGAAGGAACAATTCAGCATCCACGACAAGGGCACCATAGCGATACCCGGCATCCGTGAACGTGGAACAGATGGAGGAAAAATCTTTCCCTTCGTGCGAGGTGATTGCCCCACACACATTTTCCAATGCAATTATTTTCGGAGCACGTCCGTCCTCAATCAAGCCCCGCATGAGGTCCCAAAAAGGATAAAATGTTCCAGAACGTTCTCCTTTCAAACCAGCACCGCTTCCAGCTAGGGACAGGTCCTGACAAGGGAAAGAACCCCATGCCAATTCAGCCGCGTCTGGAAGGTCCTCAGGCTTCAATGCCCGTATGTCTGCCACTCTCAATTCTTCGCATCCCCAATTCGCTCTGTAGCTAGCGCCTTTTTTGTGGTCGAAATCGTTCGCAAAGAGGCAGTCCCACTCGTTTCCAAGGGCCGCGCGAACCATACCTCCTCCGGCAAAGAACTCATAGTATCGCGGCAATACAGATTTCCGCCTTTGAGGCGCGGCATTCTGTACATTCGGAAATTCCAAGAGGGTTTGCATTCGTTCAGTCCTCAGCGGCGCATGTTCTTGTGAACAGTATGCGCGCAATATCGAGGGATGCAAATTTATTCCTGGTGGACGCCGGACCGTCAATTCAAATCGAACGACGCATCCCACTCCGTGCGCGATTGAATCGGGATTCAAAAAAACTTGCGTTTGTCACCCCGTTTTGTCACCCTTCCACCCGATCCGTGCTTTTGAACTCATTGAAATTCAGCGTGTTGAATACCGTGGGTTTTAGTCCCACCCTCTCCGCCACTGCGCAGCAGCGGCATCGTCTAGGACAACTAGGACAAAAGCACCAGATTTTCAGCCCAAAGCGAAGGGAGGCAGCTATGAGTGGCACCTCTGCACATCTGGTTTCCTGCACCTCTCGCCTTCCCACCCTGCCATACACCCCGGACCAGTCCGAGGCGGCGCGAAAGGCCTGGAAAGCCGCCCATGGCCTTTCTCCACGCTGTGATGATGCGGGGCTTGCCGCGCTGCGAGGCTGTCGAGCAGCTCCTGCAAGGCGGCATGGGTGGCCGGTTGCCTTTCGCGCAGATGACATAGCCCCCTCCCTGCGCAACGATCTGGGAGACGGTGTCGGTCTGCGCATGGGCCGCATGGGCACCAGCATAGTCTTCCATGTCCTGAAACGTGCGTCCGCCGGTGAGGAACGTGCACAGGCCAATAAGCAGCAGATCGCCCAGCAGGTGCTGGGGCTGGCGTTGACAACGTGGGTCGGGCAGCTGGCTGAACTCCCGGGCAAGCTGGCCAAAGGCCGATGTGGGTTCGATCATCCCGCCTATAGATAACCACCTCCCAGCGAGTACACCCACTATAATTGAACCTTCTCAATTTTACTACTGCGCCTGCCCTGCCGGCTCCACGCTGCGCGGCCAGCTAAACGTGCCCTTCTCAAGACGCTTGGTCATTGCGTGCCCAGCGACACCTCCACCAACCGCAGCGCGTCGCTCCCGGCCTCGACGGCTGTGTCCGGCGCGCCCGCCTTCTCTCTCCCTGCGGCGCTTTTGCACCCAGGTGGCAAAGGGCTGGTAACGCACCCCGGCCAGCGCCGCGAACTGTGTGGCTGGCAGCCCGCTGCGCTCAAACTCCGCCACCAGTTCCTCACGCCGCTGACGTGGCGTGTGCACATGGCCCCGGCTGTCCGTCTTCAAGATGATCGATGTCGTGCCCGTGTTCATAAGTCTCGTAGCTGGCCGCCATGAGGTTTATGATGCAATCGATGTCAGAGGGCGTTTACCGTGACGCTTACCGCTCTTCGTTGGCCTGTGCGGTCAATTTTTCTTCGCGTGCTCTTGGGGGAGCGGTGGCAGCGCTTGTGACGCGGCCTCACAGTGCCTCCATCATCTGGATGTCCGCCTTGGCGCGCAGCTCGTTGAGCGCGTTGTCGATACGCTCCTGGCGCTTTTCCACCCTGAGGGCCTCTGCGGCTTTGTCCTTCACCTCTTCAAACGGCGGTGCAGCCGGCACGCGGCGGTCATCCACACGCAGGAAAATGAAAGAGCCGCCTTGCTCGATGACGCCGCTCAGCCCGCCTTTGGGAGTCTTTGCCGCAGCCTCGCGCACGCACTCGCTAAAATCTGGCAGGGACGTCCAGTCCCAGGCGCCACCGTCCTCCGCATGGCTGTCTCCGCTGTGGGTGCGGGCCGTCTCGGCAAAATCTGCACCTGCGGCGACCTCCCCGCGCAGCTTTTCCGCCAGCTTGCGGGCGTCGGTTTTGTTGGGAGAAAGGGTCAGGGTGCGGATCTTGACCTGCTCCGGGGCGCTCCAGCGCCGCTTGTTTTTGTCGTAGTAGTCGCGCACTTCTGCATCGGTGACCCCGACCTCGCCGGCAAAGAGGGAACGCATGGTGTTTGTCATGAGCAGGTGCTCCCGGATCGTGCGAAACTCCTCGATCGTCAGGCCCCCTTTGACCGAGCTCCTGGAGGAAGGCCTCGCGACTGCCCTTGTAGCCATCCTTGATGAGGTTGTCGAGATCAGTGTCGATGAAGGCTGCTTTGACGACGCGGCCGCTGCGGTTGAACTCGTTGATGAGGAGGTGCTTGTCGATGAGAATGCCGAGAGCACTGCGGTCCAGTTTCGCGAGTTCTCTGGCCAGGCGGTCCGGCTCGGACTGATGGTGGTAGCGGAGGACCTCCGCCTGCGCCTCGACGAGCTGTCTTATGTCCGACGCAAAGATCAGCGCGCCGTCCACCATGGCCACCGGGCGTTTTTTGGCATCCGGCCCGGCGGCATCCGCCTTCGGCTTGAGGTCCTGCGGGGAGGCGTAGGTTAGCTGGTTCACCAAGCGCTGGGAAGCGTCGGTGTCATGCGCCTTGCTGCCCAGCAGCTTGAGGCGGCCTTCTAGGGCGCGCTGGGCGAAGGGGAGCGCCTCCGCCGTCTTGTTCTGCTGTTTCAAAGAAAGCGCCAGAAGGTGGCAGGTTCGCAGCGTGACTCTGTCTTCGGTGCCGCGAGTGCGGTCCAGCGCGGCCAGCACCGCCTGCCGCTCCTGGGTGGCCTCGGCATCCCTGCCCTGGGCGTGCAGATCTTCGGCTTGCTGCAAGCGCAGTCCCAGGGTGTGGCTCCCATCCGGCCCGAGAATGCGCGTGGCGATGTCCACCCACTTTTGGCGCTCCTGCTGAGCCTGGGCATATTTTTCCTGGTGCCGCAAAACGATCGTCAATGCGTCGATGGCTTTCTGCGTTTCGTAGTGCTCCGCACCGAATACCCTGGCCAGAACTGGCAGCAGGGCGCGCAGTTCGCCCTCGGCTGCGGCGGGACGGTGCAGCTCCCCTTGGGTGGCGGCCATGGCCACGCGGATGCGCAGCGTCTCTTTCCCCTCGGCACCAAACGCGTGCTGGCAGAAATCCAGCAACTCACTCTCCGCCCGCCCGGCTTCCTCATGTTTTCCCAGCCGGTGGAGGATTTTGGCATGCATCCGGCGGGCCTTCAGGGTCTCGGGATCTTCCGCGCCCAGCACCTTGGTTTCGATGGGGATCAGGCCGCGGCAAAGCTCTTCCGCGGCCGCGTTGTCGCCTTGAGAAGCCAGGACAAAGGCCAGGGTGGAGAGGCAGACAAGAGTCTCCCGCTGCTGCGCGCCGAAGACTTTCGTGGCCACCGGCAGCAGCTCCCGCAACTGCGTCTCGGTCTCCCCCGTGACCCAGAGCTGTTCGCTGACAACCTGCGCCAGGAGGATGCGGGCGCGGAGGGTTTCCGGGGCCTCAGGGCCGAGCGCCCTGCCACGCGCGGCCACGAGCATCTGTGCGGCCTGTGCCGCTTCATCAAAGCTGCCCAGTTCCTGCAGCGCATTGATGGCATCCACGGCTTTCGGGCTGATGTCCGGCACATCCTCCGCATGAAGCGCACCGGCACCGAGGGTGGCAAGGAGCATGGCAATGGCGAAAGATTGATTCATCACATGGTGGCAGGTCCATGAATTAAATGAAGGACCGGGAAGGATGTCAATCCTCCAATTCCATAGGCAGGAAGCCAAGGAATACCTAACAACTCCCCTCGCGCACGCACAGCATAGGATTTATACAGCCTATGGGACCCATTCAGATCCTCCACGACATGGGGGACTTGGTCAAAGTGGGAGTTCCCCACTCAAGCTCAATCCTCGTCCTTGCCCGCCTCATTCTCCGCTTCCGGCTCGAGGTCTGGAAGGGGTGGGGGCAGGTTGTCGATGATGTTCAGCAGCGGGACGCCACGCTCCACGGACTTGTCGAGGCGGAAGAAGAGCTGGGGGCTGCTGCGGAGCTTGACGCGCTTGTAGAGGTCTCGCTGGATGGCTCCACGGGCCTTGGTGAGGCGTTCGATGGCGGCGTCCTGCTGGTAGGACTTGCCCACCACGCCGACGTACACAAAGCATTGCTTCATGTCGGGGGTGGCGTTGACGTCGTGGATGGTGACGAGGCAGTTCTCCGAGCGGTAGTCCTTCTCGATGATCATGCTCAGCTCACGGCGGATGAGTTCGCTGACTTTCTGGGTGCGCAGGCTCATGAGAGAGGTGTGTCGATGGATTGATGAAGATTACGCACGCAGCCCGCCAAAGGACGAACTGCGGACAACCTGAGGTGCTTTTCCTTTTCCCTGGCTCAAAGAGTCTGCGGGATCTTCTCGAGCTCGTAGCACTCGATGACGTCGTTTTCCTCGTAGTCGCTGAAACCGGAGAGCTTGATGCCGCACTCGAGGCCGTTGCGGACCTCGCCCACTTCATCGTGGAAGCGGCGGAGGGTCTCGAAGCCACCGTCGTAAACGGGCTGGCCGTTGCGCAGCACACGGGCGCGCTGCTTGCGCTCCATGCGGCCGTCGGTGACGACGGAGCCGCCCACCCAGCCCTTGGTGACCTTGAAAACCTGTTTGACGCGGGCGTGGCCAATGACCTTCTCGCGGGTGACAGGGTCGAGCAGGCCGGCCATGGCCTCGCGGACCTGGTCGATGAGCTCATAAATGATGGAGTAGAGCTTGATCTGCACACCTTCCGCCTTGGCGGCAGTGAGGGCCTTGTTCTCCACCTTGACGTTGAAGCCGATGACGATGGCATCTGACGCGCTGGCGAGCAGGACGTCCGACTCGTTGATGGGGCCGACCTCCTTGTGCAGGATGTCGAGGTTGATCTTGTCGCTCTTGATGTCGGCGAGGCACTTCGCCGTGGCCTCCACGGAACCTTGCACGTCGCACTTGAGGACGAGCTTGAGGGACTTTTTGTTCCCTTCCTCAATGCTGGCAAAGAGGTGCTCCAGCGTGGAGCGGCGCGGGACATGCAGCTTCTTCTGGCGGCGCTCTTCCAGGCGCTCCTCGCTGAGGCGCTTCACGTCGCGCTCATTCTTCATGACGACGACGTCATCGCCCACGTTGGGCATGTCGCTGAAGCCGATGACCTCGCATGGCCTGCCGGGGAGCACTTCCTTGATGGACTCGCCACGGTCGTTCACAAGAGCCTTCACCTTGCCCCAGTAAGGGCCGCAGATGAAGGGCTGGCCGACTTTCAGCGTGCCCTGAACCACGATGACCGTGGCCACGGGCCCCTTGCCGGCGACCATGGAAGACTCGATAACGGTGGCGCGTGGGGCGGCTTTCGGGTCCGCC
>CAZPSQ010000225.1:0-9914 GCA_964588755.1 uncultured Prosthecobacter sp.
CTTCGTGTAGGGATTTCCGATTCCGGTCCAGGGATTGGGCATGGCGAGTGGTTGGTTGACGGTGGTTTACGATAGTTGACGGTGGATGACAGTGGTTTGCAAACCATCGTCAACTACAGTCAACAACTGTAAACAACCGTAAACCTCCGTCCATGCACGCTCAAACTGCCATCCAAGAGCTATCTGAAACGCACACGCATGGGCCGGACACCGAGTTCCGCGTGGTGCGGGCGTCAGAAAAGGACAGCCGTCCCTGGCTGCGTGGCGCCCCGGTCTGCGGCACCCTTGCGCAGCACCGCATCGCCCACGCCGGGGTCATGACCGCCCGCGCCCCCTACCGCATCGTCCGCATGCACCAGGGCGGCCTTTACTTCCTGGCCTGTCTGGAGGGGGAAGGCCGCGTGCTGGTGGACGGCGCCTGGAAAAAATGCTCCGCCGGCATGGCCGTGGCCCTTCCCCCTTTCATGGTGAACGCCTTCCAGGCCGTCCCGGGAAAGACCTGGCGCTGCGCCTGGGTCCGCTACGAGCAGCAGCCCTCCCAAAAACCCATCCTCAGCAGCAGTTCCCCCCTCATGGCCCCATTCTCCGGTGCCGCCCTCTGGAACGCCATCGAAGGCCTCATTGAGGAGGCCCAGCGGCAGGACGCCAAACCTGCCGCCATGTTCCACTGGGTGGAGCTCGTGCAGCACTACATCGAGCGCTTCGCCCAGCCCTGGCAGGTGGACGACCGCCTCCACCGCATCTGGGAAAAAGTCGCCGCCAATGTCGGGCACGACTGGACCCTGGACGAGCTCGCCCGTCAGGCCCACGTCAGCGCGGAGCACCTCCGCCGCCTCTGCCGCCGCACCCTCGGCCGCACCCCCATGCACCACGTCACCTGGCTCCGCATGCGCAAGGCTGCGGAGCTGTTGAGCACCACACACCTGAAGATCGAGACCATTTCCCATGAGGTCGGCTATCAAAACCCCTTCGTCTTCAGCAACACCTTCAAAAAATGGATCGGCTGGCGCCCCAGCGAGCACCGCAGCCGCATGGGAGCTTGATGGAAATGTGGCGGAATTCATTACGTCTTAGTGTTGTCATTGCACCGGAGGCATTTTCGCGGTTGGTTGCGGTCAATGACTGGAATTCTTTTTGAGTTAAGTTTGCTGTTCGTTCTTCTGATCGCCAATGGCATCTTCGCCATGGCTGAGATCGCAGTGGTCTCCTCGCGCAAAGCCCGCCTGCTGCCCCTCGCTGACAAGGGCGCCTCCGGTGCCAAAACCGCCCTCGCCCTGGTGGAAAACCCCGGCGTCTTCCTTTCCACCGTGCAGGTCGGCATCACCCTCGTAGGCACCCTGGCCGGCGCCTCCAGCGGTGGCAACTTGATCGACAAACTGGAGCCCGTCTTTGCCCAGGTCCCCGCGCTCGTCCCCTGGGCGGAGACCCTCGCCACCATCATCGTCGTCAGCGGCATCACCTTCCTGACCGTCGTCATTGGCGAGCTGGTGCCCAAGCGCCTCGCCATCCAGTCCCCCGAAAGCACCGCCATGCGGCTCAGCCCCCCCATGGCCCTGCTCTCACGCATCACCGCCCCGGTGGTGAACCTCCTGGATGCCTCCAGCGGCCTCATCGCCCGTCTCCTGGGGGCCAAGCCCGGCCTCGAGCCCGGCGTGTCTGAGGAGGAAGTCCGCGCCATGATCCATCAGGGCACCCTCTCCGGCGTCTTCAAGCCCGGCGAGCAGCGCATGGTCGAGGGCGTGCTGGAGCTGGACGACCTCGTCGCCAGCGACGTCATGACCCCCAAAAACAGCATCGTCTGGATCAACCTCGATGAAAGCGACGAGGAAAACCGCCAGAAAATCATCGCCAGCGGCCACTCCCATTTCCCCGCCCACCGCGGCACGCGCGACAACGTCCTCGGCATGATCTCAGTCAAAACCCTCTGGGCCAAAAGCCAGCAGGGCCAGTCCGCCACGCTCGAAGCCCTCCTCACAGACCCCGTCTTCGTCCCGGAAATGATGGGCTGCCCGCGCGTCATCGAGGAGTTTCGCAAGCAGCGCCGCCACGTCGCCCTGGTGGTGGATGAGTTTGGCGGCGTCGCCGGCCTCGTCACCCTCAATGACATGATGGAGGCCATCCTCGGCTCCATGCCGGACCAGGACCAGCGCGAGCGCCCGCAGGTGCGGCAGGAGGCGGCTGGCGTCTGGATCGCCGACGCGCAGATGGATATTGAGGAGGTCGCCGCCGTCACCGGCCTGACACTGCCGGCGGAGGAGATTGACGAGGGCCTCTACCGCACCCTCTCCGGCTTCATCCTCCACCGCCTGGGTCATGTGCCGAAAGAGGGGGAAAAATTCTCCGCCGGTGGTTGCGAGCTTGAGATCACCGACACCGACCGCCAGCGCATCGACAAAGTCACCATCCGCAAGGCGGCAACGCCTCCGCCATCCGCCGAGCCGGAACCTTCAGGAATCTGAAGGCGTCGGCCTTGCGCCCCTCTGGCTCTTGATAATCCGTGCCACAAACACCACGCACAGCACGTGGGCACTGATGAAAGCGACGAGAATCAGCGCCATGATCAGAGAGGGGTGGAATTCACGGGGGGAAAGATGGGCTGCGAGTGATTCCCACCACGCTTAGCTGGGCAAGTAAAACAAATCAACTGTGTTTATACTAGCCTTTTTTCTGGTTAATTTTTCATTAATAGAAAAAAGTCTTACCTCTCTCGTCGGCCTCCAGCAAGGACTGGGCTCAGTCCTCCCCGTCCTCGCGGGAAATGCCCGCATACAGTTCCGGAAACCGCCGCTCCAGAGATTTGGGCGTGATGTAGCCGATCAACTGCGCCTCCTGCCAGTCCGTCAGGCCCCAAAACTCATGCGGCAGGGCCATGATCACCGCCGTGCAGGTCGGCATCTTGGGGATGTGGGCCCGGGCCAGAATACGCTCCGCAAAGTCGTGCATCCCCGGGTTGTGCCCATACATCATCACATGCTGCCAGTTTTCATTCAGACTGCGCATCACCTCCAGGATTCGGCCCGCCTCGGCCAGATACAGCCCCGACTCCAGCAGCAGCTTGTCCATCGGCAGCGCAAAGGTCTCCCGCATGATCTGCGCCGTGCTCAGCGCCCGCAGCGCCGTGCTGGTCACCAGCCGCTCCGGCGCTGGCAGCAGGGCGGGGGATTCACTCCCCCCGAAGTACGTGCGGTGTAAAAACGTGGCCACCGCCCCCGCCGCTTTCCTGCCGCGCTCGTTCAGCGCACGGTCATGGTCCGCAAGGCCGGGTTCGGCCCAGCTGGATTTCGCGTGACGCACAATCGTGAGGTATTTCATGTCGGAAAACGGACCAGTGGCAAATGCAGGAGGTGGAATCAACGATCAATCACAAATCATTGCGGGGCAGTTCTCCGGCCGTTGCCCTGGCACGCATGCATCAGGCCACCTTTTCAAGCTTGATGGGATACGTCTGAAAAGCATTCCACTGGCACACCACCAGGTCGCCGTTCTCCAGCACGCACACATCATGGCCGTGGTCAAAGACCCGCTCCGCCTGCATCAGCGGTGTCAGTTTGCCGTCCGCATAGACCGGCTCCGTGCCGCCCGGTGCGCTCACCACCTTCCCGGCTGCGTCGATCACCACTGTGAACCCGGAGGGGTTCTGCGGCAGCTTGTTGATCTCAGGCGTCTTCGACCAGCACACCCCCGCGTACAAGTGCTCACCCGCGATCACCGGCCGGCACACCATCGCCCCAGGCACGGAGATCGTCTCCAGAAACTTCCCCTCCAGCGTGAAACGGCGGAAGCAGTTGTCCGCGCGCGAGGTCACTACCACAGTCGCCTTGTCCGCCCCCTGGCGCGTGTCGATCGCCACACCATGCGCGTTGTTCAGCCGTTCCTCCGCAGGCACGCCCTCCTTCCCGCCAAAACGCTGGATGAATTTTCCCCGCGCATCATAGCGCAGCACGAACTGCGATCCGTACCCGTCCACCACATAAATGTCCCCGTTCGGCGCCACCGCCGTCTCCGTCGGGTTGAAGACCATGTCCGCCTCATACGCCCCCACGCTCATCGGGTGGCTGATGGAAAAAATCTCCCGCCCGCTCAGGTCCGTCTTCGTCACCCGCCCCGTCTGCCGGTACCCGCCGCCCCCGCTTTTCCAAAGCCCGCTGTCCGTCACGAACAGAAACTCCTCACCGTTCTCGTTGGAAAGCGTCAGCCCATGCCCGCCCGGCCACACAGAACCCCAGGAGTCCAGGATCGTCCCGTCCGGCTTGAAGACCAGCATTTGGTTGTCCCAGTGGTCGCCGATCATGAACAGCCGTCCGTCCTTCACCTGCACCATCTCATGGCAGTTCAGGATCGGGTGGTGCCGCCCCTGGCCCGCAGGCACCCAGTCCTTGTTCACCTTGTACCGGTGCGCCCCGTGGCCGATGACCACATCCTTCTTCGGATCAGGCGCCGCGCGCAGCGTTTCAGTGAAGGTGGCCGCTGCGGCGGTGGCCATGCCAGAAAGAAAATAACGACGGGTGTGCATGAGAAAAAGTAGCCTTGTTCCTGTGGAACAAGGAAACGCGCCGCCACACCCCCAACTCTTAACAATGTGAGGCCACGCCGCTTTTTGTCTCCCTCCCCCCATCCATCTCAACAAGCCCCGCACCTGGCGCCTGCGGAAAATGGCGTCCCTTCTGTCCCTTTCGTCCTTTCGGTCCTTCTGCCAGAGGTCTGCCCTCCTTTTGGCGGCTTCATGCGCGAACCCCGGTTCATTGTTTGAAAAAGTGTTAACACTTTTGACAATTATTTTTCATTATGTTAACACATTGCCTGCAACCGCCTACCCCCTTCCAATCTCACGATGGCCGAAAAGTCCTCCCAGCCTCGTCGCAATCTGGCCAATGAGATCCTCGCCGGACTGCGCGCCGACATCATCTCCGGTGTCTTCAAGCCGGGGGAGGCGCTTGCAGAGCCTGTCCTCGCGCGGCGTTTCGGCGTCAGCCGCGGCCCGGTTCGGGAGGCGATGATCCAGCTGGAACGCGCGGGGCTTGTGCAGTTTGAGCCCACGGGCCGCACACGCGTCCGCACCATGGAGGAGAAGGACATCGCGGAGATCATCGAGGCGCGCGTCGCGCTGGAGGCCATGGGTGCGCGGCTCGCCGCCATCCGCTGGAGCGGCGAGCATTCACGCTGGATGGAGGAAAACCTTGCCGCTCAGGAGCGCGCCGTGGGCGTCACCGAGTTCCGGAAGCTGGATGCGGCCATGCATGAGTACATCATGCGGTGTGGTGGCAACCAGCGGCTGGAGGCGCTCTGGCAGACCATCCGCTGGCAGTTTGAGATGGCGCTGGCTTCGGTGGACCGCCTCCAGGGGCGGCAGGCCACGGACCTGCATCGCTTCGCCATCGAAGGCCACCGCAAAGTGCTGGAAGCCCTCGCCGCCCGGGAGCCCGCCGCAGCCGCAGGCCTGATGGCCTGGCACATCACCAGCACGCTGGAGTGGACGGTTCCCGGCATTGCCGACAATCTTCACCAGCTCCCAGCCTTCAGCGACCTGCCCGTGCCAAGGGACTGGCGCACATCCGGCGCGTTGTCGTCTGGCACGGACATCCAAGAAAAGCAGACGCCGCTGAAGAAGCAGCACCGCACTCGTCGCGCATGAACCGGCCGCTTCTCTCCCGGCTCTGGCTTCCACTGCTTGGCCTCCCTCTGTCCCTCGTGGTCTCGCCGTCGTTCTCGGCGGATGACGCTCCACCACCGGCTTCTGCTGCCGCTGCGGTGTTTTTTGAAAAGGAGGTGCGGCCCCTTCTGGTGCAGCGCTGCCAGGGCTGCCATGGCGTCGAGAAACAAAAGGGCGGTCTGCGCGCTGACCACATCGGCCACCTCATCGCCGGTGGCGACAACGGCCCTGCCCTTGTGCCTGGAAAGCCGGAGGCATCTCCGCTGATGGAGGCCGTGCGCCACACCAATGACAGCTTCAAAATGCCGCCCAAGGAAAAGCTGCCAGACGCCGAAATCGCCGTGCTGGAAAAGTGGATACGAATGGGCGCGCCGTGGCCGGCGGCCGGCGCTCAGAAGGGGGCCGTCTCCAAGGAGGGCTTCACCCAGGAGCAGCGGAACCACTGGTCCTTTCGCCCCCTGGCAAAGGTCACGCCCCCGCAGGCTGGCGGCACATGGGCACGCGGTGACATCGACCGCTTCATCGCCCAGAAGCACACCGAAAGGAAGCTGGCGCCCGCGCCCGAGGCGGACCGCCGGGAACTGGTGCGCCGTCTGTATTTCGACCTTCATGGGCTCCCCCCGACTCAGGCCCAGAGCGACGCCTTTGCCCGCAGCCAGGACCCCCGGGCCTATGAGCAGCTTGTGGACGGGCTGCTGGACAGCCCTCGCTATGGCGAGCGCTGGGCCCAGCATTGGCTGGACCTCGTGCGCTACGCGGAGAGCGACGGTTACAACGTGGACTTCTACCGCCCGTCAGTCTGGCCCTATCGGGACTACGTCATCCAGTCGCTCAACAACGACAAGCCCTACGACCAGTTCGTGCGCGAGCAGATCGCGGGAGACGAGATCGCGCCGGAAAATCCCGACGTCCTCATCGCCACCGCCTTCTACCGCCACCCCGTGTATGAATACAACTTGCGCGACGTGCGCGGCCAGTGGGACGTCATTCTCACCGACATGACAGACACCACGGGCGAGCTCTTCCTCGGCCTCAGCATGGGCTGCGCGCGCTGCCACAACCACAAGTTCGACCCCATCCTGCAAAAGGACTACTACGCCCTGCGCGCCTTCCTCACCCCCGTGCGCTGGCGGGATGATCTGACGCTGGCCACCCCGGAGGCGCGGCAGGCGTATGAGGCCCAGCGCGCCACATGGGAGGCCGCCACTGCGGATGTGCGCGCCAGGATGGACGTGCTGACCCGGCCGCATGTTGACCAGGTGGTCGAGCGCTGGCGGGTCAGCTTTCCCCAGGATTTGCAGGCCATCATGTACAAGCCTGCCACTCATCGCAGCGGGCTGGAGAAGCAGCTCGCCGGCCTGTGCGAGCGCCAGCTCGAATACGCCCGCAGCACCGCCAATCCCGCCGCCACGCTCAAGACGGACGAGCAGAAGGCTCAGTACAAGGCCTTGCAGGAGGAGTTGAGAAAACTCGACGCCCTGAAGCCCCGGCCGCTTCAGGAGGCCTTCGTGGTCACGGACGCCGGACCGGACGCACCGCCGAACACATTGAAGACCCGCAGGGGCCAGCAGGAAATCCTGCCCGGCTTCCTCACCATCCTCGATCCCCGTCCGCCGCACATCACACCGACGGCCACCTCCACCGGCCGCCGCACGGCGTTGGCGGAGTGGGTCACACGCCCGGACAACCAGCTCACCACGCGGGTCATCGTGAACCGCGTGTGGCAGTATCACTTCGGCCGCGGCATCGTCGGCACCGCCAGCGAGTTCGGCACGCTCGGCCAGCCGCCCACTCATCCGGAGCTGCTCGACTATCTGGCCACCCAGTTCATCGCAGGCGGCTGGCGGCTCAAGCCCCTCCACCGCGCCATCCTGCTCTCCGCCACCTACCGCCAGACGGCCCGGCGGGAGCCGGA
The DNA here is from genome assembly GCA_964588755.1 of uncultured Prosthecobacter sp. GTDB lineage: Bacteria > Verrucomicrobiota > Verrucomicrobiia > Verrucomicrobiales > Verrucomicrobiaceae > Prosthecobacter. The sequence goes on from CAZPSQ010000225.1 coordinate 7,566, forward strand.
CCTCGCCACGGCCACCATCGACCCCTCGAACCACTACCTGTGGCGCTTTCATCCCCGCCGTCTCGACGCGGAGGAAGTGCGCGACGCCCTGCTTGCCGTCAGTGGCGAGCTGGACACCCGGGCTGGCGGACCCGCCACCGACGGCAACGGCACGCGCCGCTCCATCTACACCATGAAAAAGCGCAACAGCCCGAACGAGCTGCTGCGCGCGCTCGACATGCCCAACGGTTTTGCCAGCACTGCGGAACGCCAGAGCACCACCACGCCCGCGCAGGCCCTGCAGTTGATCAATGGTGACTGGCTGGCCGCCCGCGCCAGCACGCTCGCCTCCCGTGTCCGGCGCGTCGAAGACGCATGGCTGGCCGTGCTGGGCCGCCCCCCTGAGCCGCAGGAAAAGACCGCTGCGGAAGCCTTCCTGCGTCAGCGCGTGCAGGCCGCCACGCCCATCGTCGCGGTGAAAGAGGAGGCTGTCCCGGCCAGCCTAGGTTTCAAGGGAGGCACCTCGCGCGAGCGTCTCCTGGTCGAGACGGAGGAGCGGGAAGGGGACGAGTTCACTGTCGAGGCCGTCATCAATCTCCGCAGCATTGATCCGAACGCCGAGCTGCGCACCCTCGCCTCCCGGTGGGACGGCGGCAAGGACCGGCCCGAATCCTTCGGCTGGAGCATCGACGTCACCGGCGTCAAATCCCGCTACAAGCCGCGCCACCTCCTCATGCAGCTCGTCGGTTATGACGAAAATGCCAACATCGGCTATCAGGTCGTGGCCTCCACCCTTCACCTGGAGATTGGCCGCCGCTATCACCTCGCCGCCCGCGTTTCGTCGCCCCGTCGGCAGGTCGCCTTCACCCTGCGTGATCTCGACACCCCCGCCGCCCCAGCGCAGGCGTCCGTCGTGCCGCTCGACCGCCTCTCCAGGCTCAGCCAGGGCACCTCGCCCATCGTTCTCGGCGGTCTCGCCAAACGCACCCTGGCACGCCAGTGGGACGGTCAGATCGAGGCGCTGCGGGTCGTTAGCGGCACCCTCCCGGACGGTGCGCTGGCTCCTGACGCGGAGAAGTGGGAAGAAGGCCTCGTCATCTGGCGCGCCACAGATCCCCCAGGTCCAAAGTTTGCCTGGAGCGGTGCCGACACCTCGGCTGCCGGGGAAAATGATCCACAGCGCCAGGCCATGAACGACCTCTGCCTCGCGCTGCTCAACAGCAACGAATTCTTCTACCTGCACTGATTCCCGTATGCCCTGCCATCGCTACGATCTTCCCGTCTCACGTCGGCACTACCTGCAGTCAGCCGGTTGCGGCTTTGGTGCCGTCGCCCTGGCCGCGCTCCTCGGAGACCGCGCCTCCGCCGCGCCAGCCCCCATGGCGCACCGTCCTGCCCGGGCTAGGCGTGTCATCTTCCTGTTCATGGAGGGCGGCCCCAGCCATCTCGACACCTTCGACCACAAGCCTCTGTTGAACAAGCTCGCAGGCCAGCCCCTGCCCGCCAGCTTCGGCAGCCCGCTCACCGCCGCAGGGGAGGGCAAATCCCCGCTGCTGGGGTCGAAACGGACCTGGCGGCAGCACGGCCAGAGCGGCCTGTGGATCAGCGACTGGTTCCCTGAAGTCGCCCGCCATGCGGACGACCTCGCCGTCATCCGCTCCTGCGCCTCCAGCGGCATCAACCACGCCGGCGGCGTGTGCTCCATGAACACCGGCTCCATCTTCGGCGGCCGCCCCTCCCTCGGTGCCTGGGCCTCCTACGGCCTCGGCACCGACAACCAGAACCTGCCCGCCTTCGTCGTCATCAAGGACAGCGAGGCCACCGTCGTCAATGGCGTGCGGAACTGGGGCGGCGGCTTCATGCCCGCTGTCTATCAAGGTGTCGAATTCAACTCCGAAGGCACCCCCGTCAAATACCTCGACAACCCCAAAGGCGTGGACCGCCGCCGTCAGCGCGACCGCCTGGATTTCCTGGGCGGCCTCAACCGCTCCTTCAACGCCTCCCGCGCCAGCCACACCGAGCTGGACGCGCGCATCCGCAGCTTTGAGCTCGCCTATCAAATGCAGGCCGAGGCACCAGACGTCGTTGACCTTGGCAGGGAAAGCCAGGCCACCCGCAAGCTCTACGGCATGGACAGCCCGGAGACCGCCACCTTCGGCCGCAACTGCCTGCTCGCCCGCCGCCTCGTGGAAAACGGCGTCCGCTTCGTCCAGCTCTACAGCGGTGCCGGCAGCAAGTGGGACAGCCACAAGGAAATCGAAACCAACCACACCCGGCTCTGCCACTCCGTGGACAGGCCCATCGCCGGCCTGCTCTCCGACCTCAAGGCCCGCGGCCTGCTGGACGAGACCCTCGTCATCTGGGGCGGCG
>CAZPSQ010000226.1:0-9870 GCA_964588755.1 uncultured Prosthecobacter sp.
GTGGTCCGTGGCTTCTCCAGCATGTGCTGGTGCTGTGGCATCCTGCTCCGCGCCGCCGGTTTCCTTCGGCGCAGCCAGCGCGGCCGGGCGGCCATTCGGGAAGGCGGTCTTGAATTTGCCCGTGATGCGCACGCCCACCACCTGCTTCCTCCCGCTGGCGGCAAAGTTTACCATCGGCTGGCGGCGCAGCTTGTCAGCTTCCGTCGTGTCGATCATTTCAGAGGCCTCGGAGCTGGTGGCCAGTTCGATCGCCTTCAGCCCGTCCTTCGCCTCAAGGCTGAAGGAGCCGGCGTTCATCAGCGTCAGGGATTGCAGCCCGCTGGTGATGCGGTCGTCCTGGTTGATCGCCTTGTTCGGCAGTTGCAGCGCGGTCGGCATCAGGCGCCCCTGAAGCATGCCGCGGTAGTTCATGTCCGCCAGCACCATGTCCTTCTTGTAGCTGATCCCCCACGCCTTGAAGAGGTGTTGCAGGTCCGAGGACCCGTTGATCATGTTGCCCGGCTGGCCGGTCATCGGATTCGGCTGGCTGCTCATGGCCTGCGCCAGGAGGCTCTGCGGGTCCACAAAGGCCACCACATTGCCGCCGCCCAGCAGATACTGGTCGATGGCAAATTCCGCATGCTCCGTGATGTCGGCCGGATGCACAACCAGCAGCACCGTCACATCGCTGTCGATCTTGTCAGCCGTGACGGGGAAGTCCCGCACCTCATAGTCAGCCTTGAGCTGCTGCACAATGGCCCATGCCTCCGGACCACGCTGCTGCTGGAAAGGCATCGAAGGCGTGCCACCAATCGGCATGGCGCTCATCAGGCCGATCACGGTCTTCGTGGGCTTGATGACCTTCGCAATCGAGCGGGAGACATCATACTCCAGGGAGGCCGCGTCTTCCGGATTGAGGAACGGCAGGATCTCTTTCCGGTCCAGGCATTGAATGCTCATGCCCAGGTAGATGCGGTCGCCTTCCTGGTTCACCTGCATGCCGCGGATCTCGTCGTCCTTCGCCTTGTCTTCCTCGTCGGTGTCCGGGTTGGGGTGGATGACCTCCAGCGACACATTGCCATTGCCCTGCTTCTCGTATTCGAGCAGCAAGTCCTCAATGTTCCGTGCATGCGGCTTCAGCAGGTTCGGCATCACACGGTCATCACTGGTCGAATAGAACTTGATGGTCACCGGCTCGCCCGCATTGATGCGGCTGATGATGCTCTTCGTGCCCGGAGACAGGGTGAAAAGCCCGTCCTCGGTGAGGTCGAGCCGGACGTTGCCCACGCCGACACCGCCGACGAGGAAGTTCACGGCGATGATGACGGCGATGGTCAGGAGAGTGGTGAAGCCAATGGCGGCTGTTTTGCTGGAAGCACTCATACGTGGCAAAAAGCGGTGGTTGGGGTGGTTGAAAAGTGGAGGTCGGAGGTGGATCAGGCGCGCTTGGAGCGGAGACCGAGGTCAGTGACCAGCAAGGCCGCGACGATGACGGAGACAAAGTAGAGCACGTCCCGCAGGACAAAGATGCCCTTGGTCATCTCAGAGAAGTGATCCATGAAGCTGAAGTAGCTGATGAAGCCCACGATGGACTCCCAGCCGGAGGGCACAGCATTCACCACGGCCTGGGTCAGGCCGGGGTCGCCGATGAGGGCGATGAGCAGGCAAAACGCCACACTGATGATGAAGCACACCACCTGGCTGCGGGTGAGGGCGCTGATGGCGGAGGTCACGGCCAGACAGGCCATGGCATACAAGTAGCTGGCCACATAGCCGCTGATGATAGGGCCGCTGTCTGGATTGCCCAGGTAATACACCGTCCACACAATGGGGAAGGTCAGCGCCAGACCGATCGCCCACACCACGGCTGCGGCAAAGAACTTGCCCAAAATGGCCTGCCACGGTGACACCGGCATGGTCATCAGCAGTTCAATGGTGCCCAGGCGGTGTTCCTCCGACCACAGGCGCATGCCCACGGCAGGGGCCAGCACTGTGTAGATCCAGGGGTGCCAGACAAAAAAGCGCGTGGACAGGGACACATCGTCACTGTCCAGCATGCGCGAGAAGAAGAAGGTGAAGCCGTGGGTCGTCAGCAGGAAGATGACAACAATAACGTACAACACGGGAGAGTTGAAGTAGGCCAGGAACTCACGCTTGAAGACGGCCGTGGTGTTTTGAATGTCTCGGTTGCTCATGCAATGGTCGGAAATGAGGTTGGGAAAAAAGGAACAAAAAAACAGGCGTCGGGTTAGGCGGCCTTCTTCTGCGTGTCAGAACGGGTGATGCTGCGGAACACCTCATCCAGCGAGGCCGCGCCAGGGACCAGCTTCTTCAGCTTCTCCGGTGTGTCGTCCGCGACCACCTTGCCGCGGTCGATGATGATGGCACGGGAGCAGGCTGCCTCCACTTCCTCCAGGATGTGGGTGGAAAAGATGATCGCCTTGTTCTCGCCCATCCGCTTGATCATGCCACGCACCTCATGTTTCTGGTTCGGGTCCAGACCGTCTGTGGGCTCGTCCAGGATCAGCACATCCGGGTCATGAATGATGCTCTGGGCGAAGCAGGTGCGGTGGCGGTAGCCCTTGGACAGGGTGTCCACGCTCTGGTTGCGCACATTGTCCAGAAAGCACATCTCCAGCACCCGGTCGATCGCCTTGCTCCGCGCCGCGCCATGCAGGCCGCGCATCTCCGCGCAAAAGCCCAGGAAGCTGGCCACCGTCATGTCGGAGTAAAGGGGGGCGTTTTCCGGCAGGTAGCCCAGGCGCTGCTTCGCAAGCTCAGGATTCTCCAGCATGTCCACACCACAGAGGCTCACACTGCCGCTCGTCGGGCGGAAATAGCCGGTGACCATGCGCATCGTGGTGGATTTGCCGGCGCCGTTCGGGCCCAGAAAGCCGAGCACCTCGCCCTTTTCCACGGAGAAGGATATGTCGTCCACGGCCACCTTTGTGCCGAACACCTTGATGAGATTCTTAACTTGGATCATAACGTCGTTAAATCGGTTGGTTGGGAGTTAACGCCACAGAGGAACATTTTTGGGTGGTTTTCCTCTGCGAAGTCGCATCGCGGAGCCGTGCTTTAGGGGGTGGCAAAGCCTTTTCAACTGAATTTTCCATCCTGGCCCTCCGGTCTTGAACGCCAACGGTGACAATGAGGTCACAGAATTTTCAACGTGACGGAACTGCGCGAACACGTACATTCCGCGCCCCAAGCCGCCACCGCCCCCTCCATGCTTTGGAATCAAGACATCGATCCCACCAGGGATTATTCCCGCAAGCCATTCATCCTGTGGCGCCCCTTCATTGCGGCCTGGCAGTGGCTCGTTCCCCCCACCGTCGCGCATCGTGACCGCCAGTCTCCCCTCGCCCGCTGGATCGCCACCTTCGTCATCGTCGGCATCTCGACCACACTGCTGGTCCTGGGCGTCGTCTACGCCAGACCCTTGAAAAACAGCTACAAGAACATGCGCGCCAGCAGCAAGGTGAAGGAGGCGCGGCGGATGGCGGAGAACGGCCAGTACGTCAATGCGGTGATGATGGCCCAGGAGGCCTACTCAAACGCCCCGGAAAGCCTCGAGGCCATCCGCCTGAACTTCGAGTACTTCACCATGCTGAAGCGCGACACCGCGCTGTACTTTTACGACAAGCTCAAAAACGCCGACGCCCTGACCTCCGCAGATGAGCAGCTCTACGTGCGCGCGCTGATGTCCCTGGGCAAGCCCAAGGAGGCCTCCGCCGCCCTCGACAAGCTCATGCGGGAGCAGCAGCCCGGAGAGGCGCTGATGAAGCTGGCGGAGGAGGTCTGGGGCCAGCGCGACCAGAACAAGCCCCTCCTCAACGCCTTGCGTGTTTACCATGAGTCGCATCCGGATGACAACGAGACCGCCCTCCGCCTAGCCAAGGTTCAGATCGCCTCCGCCAATCCTGGGGAAATAGGCCAGGGCATGGAGCTCTTGTGGAAACTCGCCGCGAAGGATGACGTCCTGGGCCTGCAGACCCTGGAGTTCATCGAGAGCCTGCAAAACCTGACCCCTCAGGACACCACCAAGCTCATTGAACGCCTCAAGTCCCATCCTCGCGCGACGGGTTGGCACCACGTGTCCGCCTTGAAGCGGGAGGTCGCGCAGTCTCCCGAGCGTAAAAAGGAGATCGTGATGACCGCCACCTTGAAGTATCGCGACAAGAAGCGCGATGAATTGCTGCCCTTCATCCGTTGGCTGGTGGAGCAGGGGGAATTTGCCCAGGTCCTGGCCGTCCTGCCAGAAGACGACGCCAAACGGCATGGCGGACTCCTGGAAAATTACCTCAACGCCCTCATGATGTTGCAGCGGTTCGGGGATCTCGAACGCCTCGTCAATGACCCCATGGTCGCTGAAATTCAGGACACCACCACGCTCGCCATGTATCAGGCCCACCTGGCCTACGTGCTGAAAAAATCACCGGAGGAGCTGCGGGCAAAGCTCATCACCGCCAAGGACAAGGCCGAGGTCAATGGCCGCTTCCCTGCCCTGCTGCGCATCGCCCAGTATGGCGAGGACCGCGGCCACTTTGACATCGCGGAGGAGGCCTACCGCCTCACCATCCGCGCCGCCAAGCGCTCCTCTGCCGCGCCACAGATTGAACGCATGGCCTACGAGGGGCTCATGAACGCCTGCCTCTCCACCCACAACAGTGAGCTGCTGCTGCAGGCTGCCCAGGACGCCGTCGCCCGCTGGCCAGACGACACCCAGTTCGCTGAAAAGCACCATTACGTCACACTCCTGCTTGGAAAGAACATGGAGCTTTGCCTGCGCAATGCGCAGACCATGCTCAAGGTCCAGCCTCGCGACAACCAGCGGAAGCTCAATGTGGCCCTCGCCTACTGGCGCATGCAGGACATCCAGCAGGCCACCCAGTACCTCCAGCACATGGACCTCAATCCATTGTCCGAGGGGCAGCGTGCCGTCTTTGCCGCCATCGCGCACAGCGCCGGATTCAAAGACGAGGCCCGGCGCGTGGTCCAGGCCATCAGCCCCCAGGCCGGCATGCTGCCGGAAGAGCGGAAATGCTTCGAACAGGCGCTGCAATAGCAGCGCGGGCTGATTGCTTTTGTTCATGGTCGCCAGCCTGAAGGCTGGGACACCGCCGCGCCCAGACGCGGCTGCCATTTCACTCCTCCACCTCACCAGATTTTCAGCCTGGACCGTTTGGGACCATCGGCACTCTCCACTCTGACCCACAAAAAAACCGCCTCAAATGAGGCGGCCTTTTTCATCCAAACTGGCGGAGCGGACGGGGCTCGAACCCGCGACCTCCAACGTGACAGGCTGGCGTTCTAACCAACTGAACTACCGCTCCTTGCGCCGTTTTGGGGCCGCGATAGTAAATGCTCAGAGCACTCGCGCAAACGGAAAATCACACATTCTACATTTTCTTTTTCACGCCTTCGTTCCAGAGGCGCGCTCAGCACGCAGAACCGTCTTTTTCAGCCACGCGGCCTCCTCCTTCCAAGGCGAGCCATGGCGCATCTCCGCCACCGTCATCGGCAGGCGCGCGCTCCAGTTGCTGTCGCTGGCGATTCCAGGAACATTGAAGCGGTCCTCCAGACCAAACAGGTCCGTCAGCATGAACGCGGCAAAGCGCGCGTTGCTGGTCAGCAGGGCTTCCAGCAGCGCATGGCGGATGTGCTCATCATAGGCGGGCCAGTCATGGGTGCTGTTGAAGCGCAGTCCGGCGAACTCGGACAGAAAGCGCAGCTCCTTCCTCGCCAGTCCGTTCACAGACTCGTCCTCGCTGGCGCTCTCCATCCGGCGCAGCTCCCAGTGCGTCTTCATCGGCTGGTGGTCATGCGTGGCGTAGGTGGTGAAGGCGCAGTTGTCATAATACGCTCCCATGGCCACATGGCCGTTTCCATCATCTTCCCAGTGGCTGACCTTGAAGCCGGGGATGTCCAGGCTCAGCAAGTGCGGGCGCACGTAGTCTGGCACCGTGCCCAGGTCCTCGGCCACCACCTCCGACTTGCCCGTGGCGGAAAGGATCATGCGCAGGTACCTGTCGCCATTGGCAAGGTTGGCGGCCTTGTGCTCGGGGGTGTCGTCATCATTCTCGATGAAGTGCGGCAGCCGTCCGCCTGTCAGCGCGCCCGCCTCATCATCACTCAGGTGGCAGAACTCCGCATTGCGCTGCGGCCGCCACGGAAAGCTGTAGATGCGGTAGAAGCCCAGCACATGGTCGATGCGGAAGATGTCGAACACCTCCGTCAGCTTCTGCGTGCGCTGCCGCCACCAGACATAACCGTCCTGCTCCATGACATCCCAGCGGTACAACGGAATGCCCCAGTTCTGCCCCCACCGCTGCACAAAGTAGTCGTCTTTGAAATAAGTTTCGGGCGGGGCGCCTCCACACCATTCCAGATCAAACTGTTCCGGCTGGAAAAACACGTCCGCGCTGCACCAGGAGATGCCGAAAGGAATGTCCCCCATCAGCTTGACCCCCTTCCCGTTCGCGTGATCCCGCAGCGCGCGCCACTGTTTGAAGCAGAGCCACTGCACGTAGGCATGAAAAAGGAGGCGCTCCCCCACCTCCTCCGCATTGGCATCCCTCCAGGCACGCGCCAGCGCCGCCGTGTTGACCTCCGGCCGCCAGTTCATCCAGTCCTCATGCCCATGCTCCTCCATCAGCACGCGGAACAGGCAGAAATCATCCAGCCACGACGCCTCCCGCCCGCGGAAAGCCTCAAACTCCGCCATCCGCTCCGCATCCTGGGCCACCTGGCTGAAGGCACGCCGCAGCAGCGTGGTCTTCAGGCGGCGCACCTTCGGATAGTTCACAGAGCCATGCCGCAGCAAATCAGCCCGCAGGATGCCGGTGATCGAATTGTAAAACTTCTCATCCAGTTCCGGCACCGCTCCCGGCGTCAGCTCCAGCGTCAGGTAGTCCAGCGCCACCGAACTGATCGCATTGTAGGGGCTGCTGTCGCTGCCTGTGGCGTTGATGGGTAGAAACTGGACAAAGCCCAGCCCCGTCTCCGCCGCCCAGTCAATAAGCTGGCGCACCCCGCCAATGTCCCCGATTCCGAGGTCCTCCGCTGTGCGCAGGGCGAAAACTGGGATGAGGACGCCGGCACGGCGGGGCTGGATGGTAGGCATGGCTGGGTGGAAAGAACACTCCCCAATACGGATGGCGAATGATTGATGGCTGTCTGCTGCGATTTGCGTAAGTTTGCCATCGTATAGAGCATGATGCGTTCCTGTTCACTGATCTTGCCATTCATTTTCGTCACCTCCGCCGCCGCATGGGCTGCGGAGACGAAGGAGCCACGCATCATCGATTTCAAAAGCGCGCCCCATTCCTACCTGGAGGTCGAGCCCAGGGACCGCTTCGCTCAGTTCCAGGCCCGCGCCAGGAAGGGGGACGTCAAAATCGACACCTCCGACGACAAAGCCTTCCTCTCAAGCCTGCTCGCCGCGCTCAACATCCCTGTCAGCTCCCAGATCATGGTCTTCTCCGCCAGCTCCCTGCAAAGCGAGATCATCAATCCCCGCAACCCGCGCTCCCTGTATTTCAACGAGGACACCTACGTCGGCTGGGTCCCAGGGGGGCTCATCGAGATCATTGCCGCCGATCCCGGGCACGGCCCCATGTTCTACGTCTACGACCGCCTCCGCCCCGGCGGTCCGGTGCCCGATGCGCAGCGCTCCGTCAAATGCATGAACTGCCACGCGGGCAATGCCACCCGCCGCCTCCCCGGCCTCATTGCCGAATCCCTCCTCGTCTCCCGCGCCGGCTCCAGTCTGGAAACCTACCGGCGGGACGTCCAGGGCCACCAAATCCCGCTGGAAGACCGCTTCGGCGGCTGGCACCTCACCGGCGATCACCACATCGCCAACCACAAGGCCAACGTCATGGGCGCTTCCCAGGCCGGCAGAATCCAAAAGACCCCGGTCGAGCCAGGCCAGTTCTCCGATCTCAGCCTCCACCTCCTCCCCACCAGCGACATCCTGCCCCACCTCATCCACGAGCACCAGATCGGCTTCGAAAACCGCCTCGTTTACGCCATCTACACCCTCCGCCAGCTCAAGAGCGACAACAAAGGCATGCTCGGCGCCGCCGCCAGCGCCGAAATCGAGGAACGCGCGCAGGAGATGGCACGCTACATCGTCTTTGCCGACGAGGCCAAGTTTCCCGCCCAGGGCATCAACGGCGACCCCGCCTACGCCACCGACTTCCTCCGCGACCGCAAGGCCACCAAGGCCGGACTCTCCCTCAAGGACTTCGACATGAAGACCCGCATCTTCAAGCACCGCTGCAGCTTCATGCTCTACACCGACACCTGGAAAGAGACCCCCCGCGAGCTCAAGGATCGCATCTACTATCACATGGCCATGTACCTGCGCGACCAGCCAGACGCGCAGCACGCCCACCTCCCCCCTGCCGAACGCCGCGCCATCCGCGACATTCTCAAGGAAACCATGAACGACCTGCCCTCCTGGTGGCGTTAAACCCGCCCACTGGGCCTGCCATCAGCAAGCCCAGGCTGCATCAAATGCGGCTGCCACCCGCATCTTCTCAGACCCCCACCTGCGGCAGCTTCCACACCTTCTCCGCATACTCCAGGATCGTGCGGTCACTGCTGAACTTGCCCACCCGGGCCGTGTTGTGGATGGTCATCTTCACCCACTTCTTCTGGTCGCGGTAGGCCTTGTCCACCTCCGCCTGGGCGGCGGCGTATTTGTCATAGTCCGCCATCACCAGGAAGGGGTCCCCGTGGTTCAGCAGGCTGTCGCGCAGCGGCTTGAACTCATCCGCATTCCCCGTGAAATAGTCGGACGCCAGCCAGTCGATGCTCAGGCGCAGGTCCTCGCTGGCCCAGTAGTAGTCCCAGGGGTTGTAGCCCTTGGCACGCAGGTCCGTCACCTCCTCCACTGTGAGGCCGAAGATAAAGATGTTCTCAGGCCCCACCTCCTCCAGGATCTCCACATTCGCCCCGTCCAGCGTGCCGACCGTCAGCGCGCCATTGAGCGCCAGCTTCATGTTGCCCGTGCCGGAGGCCTCCTTCCCTGCGGTGGAGATCTGCTCGGAAAGATCCGCCGCCGGGATGATCTTCTCGGCAAAGGACACGCCATAGTTCGGCATGAAGACCACCTTCAGCTTGCCATTGATGCGCGGGTCGTTGTTCACCTTCGCCGCCAGCGCATTGATCGCATGGATGATGTTCTTGGCCAGGAAGTAGCCCGGCGCCGCCTTCGCCGCAAAGAGGAACACCCGCGGGCAGATGTCCAGGTTCGGGTTCTCCAGCAGCTTGCGGTACAGCGTCACAATGTGCAGCAGGTTCAGGTGCTGGCGCTTGTACTCATGCAGACGCTTGATCTGCACGTCAAAGAGGGCGTCCGGGCTCACGCTCACACCGCAGTGGTCCTGGATCAATTTGGCCAGATGCACCTTGTGGTCCCGCTTGATCTGCGCGTACCGCTGGCAAAACGCCGCATCATCGGCGAATTTGTCCAGCGCGCGCAGCTTGCTGGAGTCCTTCAGCCAGCCCTCACCGATCGACTCGGTGATCAGCGCGGAGAGCTGCGGATTGCACACATCCAGCCAGCGGCGGAAGGTCACGCCATTGGTCAGGTTCAGGAAACGCTCCGGATACAGCTCAAAGAATTCTGGGAAAAGACGCTCGCACAGCAGCCGCGTGTGCAGCGCCGCCACCCCGTTCGTCGCATGCCCGCCCAGCACGGAGAGGTGCGCCATCCGCACATGCTTGCCGCCCCGCTCCTCAATCAGGGACAAGGCACGCTTCTTCTCAGCATCGCCCGGCCAGCGTGCCTCCACATCACCCGTCAGGAACTTGTGGTTGATGTCGTAAATGATCTGCAGATGGCGCGGCAGCACACGCTCAAACAACGCCGTGCTCCAC
>CAZPSQ010000227.1:0-9865 GCA_964588755.1 uncultured Prosthecobacter sp.
CCCGAGCATTATGAGCACATCCTGCTCTCCTATTTCGATTCCGTCTTCCGCAACATCCAGCACCGCTGGGCCATGGCATCCATCTACGTGCCCCTTCCGGAGCAGCAGATCGGCCGCGAGGACCCGCTTGCCGAGCTCAACGCCGTGGAGGACGCCCGCGAATTCATCGCCCAGATCGCCCCCTTGTTCATGAAAAGCACCAAGGACGCCCTGGTGGTGGGCCGGTAGGCTCCAGCCGGTTTTCCTCACCATGCTGTCCGGCCCTTCCTTTCGAGGGCGGTTGATGGGCGCGCCACGCCACGTCAGCTTCCATCAGTAGTATCTCTCCAGCCGCCGCCGGCTTTCGCGGTCCAGTTCCGCGATCTCCGGCACAAGGTAGCGCGTGCCGAGCTTGTCTATGATGACAAGGCGTCCGCCACCGAGGCTCTGGATGCTCTCATCCGTTTCGATGCGGAAAGTGGTGGCTCCACGGTCGGTTTCCACGTGCCAGTCATGCCCCTCCGGCGCACGGGTGATGTTGGCAATGCGGCGGATGACGGGAACAAAGTCGCGCCGGGCCAGCGCGGCATCCAAGACGGCGCGCTGTTCCTCGCCCAGCGCGGCGGGGTCTTCCACGCAGGCCAGCTCACGGCCGCTGTCACCCACCAGGGAAATCCAGCGCTGTGGGTCTGTGAGCGGGAAAAGGCGCACAGGACGCACATTTTCATGCCGCACGCCCTGGGCGTCTGTGAGGATGAGGCTGGTGTTGGAAAGGGTCAGCGTCATGCGCGGTTCACCTCCTCCATGGCCTGATGCAGGCGCGCATAGGTGCCGCTGTGCTGCATGAGGCTTTCGTGCGTGCCTGTTTCGGTGATGACTCCATTCTCCACCACCACCAGCCGGTTGGCCCGGCGCAGGGTCCCCAGGCGGTGGGCGATCGCAATGGTCGTGCGGCCTTTGACGAGGTGATCCAGCGCGGCCTGAATCTCACGCTCCGTTTCCGTGTCCACGGAGGAGGTGGCCTCATCGAGAATCAAGATGGCAGGGTCCACCAGGAGCGCCCGGGCAATGCTGATGCGCTGGCGCTCGCCCCCGGAAAGCTGCTGGCCGCGCTCGCCCACCATGGAGTCGTAGCCGTCCGCCAGCTTCAGAATGAAGTCGTGGGCACGCGCGGCCTTCGCGGCGGCGATGATCTCAGCCCGGGTCGCCTCCGGCTTTCCGTACGCGATGTTCTCCGCGATGGTGCCGAAGAAGAGATACGGCTCCTGCAGCACCAGTCCCAGGTTCCGGCGGTAGTCCATCACATCCACCTCACGCAGGTCATTGCCGTCTGCCAATATGGCCCCCTCGCTCACGTCAAAGAAGCGGCAGGCCAGGTTCACCAGCGTGGTCTTCCCTGCTCCGCTTGGCCCCACCAGCCCGATCATTTCGCCGGGGGCGATCTTGAGGCTGATGCCACGGATGATCTGGCGCGAGCCGTGGCGGAAGCGGATGTCGCGAAACTCGATTTCGCCCTTCAGCCGCCCCACCTTGCGCGTGCCGGAAGTGATGGGCATGTCCGGCTTCACATCCAGGATCTCAAACACACGGTGCGCGCTGGCCGCCGCACGCTGGGCCGAGGCCACGAAGCGGCTCATCGAGTCCAGCCTCCCGTAAAACTTGCCCACGTAGAGCACAAAGCCGGTGAGCACGCCCACCGTCGTGTGCTCATGCGCCACACACCATGCCCCCACGGACCACACCACCAGCAGGCCGATGTCGGTGAGGAAATAGATCGTCGGCTCAAAGAAGGACCAGGTGCGGTTCACACGGTCGTTCGTGTCAAAGATGTGCTGGTCCTGCTGGCGGAAGCGCTGAATCTCCCGCTGCTCCTGGGCAAACGCCTTCACCACTCGCACGCCGGGGATGGTGTCGGAAAGCACGCTGTTCATCGCGCTCCACGCCCGGCTGGCGGCGGCAAAGCCCCCGCGCAGATGCCCGCGCACCCACTGCACCAGCCACGCCACGATGGGCAGCGGCCCCAGCGCGGCAAAGGCCAGCATGGGATTGATGCTGAACATGATGGCCGCCGTGAATACGATGGTCAGCATGTCGCAGGCGAAGTCGATGAAGTTGATCGAGATGAACAGGGAGATGTTGTCCGTGTCCGAGCCGATGCGGGAGATCAGATCCCCTGTGCGCTTCTTGTTGAAATAGCTCAGCGAAAGCGTCTGCAGATGCTCAAAGGTCGCACGGCGCATCTGGCTCGTCACGCGCTCCGCCAGCCGCGAGACCACATACGTGGTGGCCCACTTCAGCAGCCACGTCAGCACCGCCGCACCGAGCAGGCCTGCGGCGAACTGATAGACGTGCTTCACATGCACCTCCTGCGTCGCGCTTTGCAGCGGAATCAAAACATCATCCACCAGGGACATCGTCAGCCACGGCCCGATGAGCCCTGCGCCGGTGCTGGCCACGGTGAGGCCAAGGCCCAGCGCCATCAGCTTGTGCCAGGAGCTGGAAAATCGCAAAAGGCGCAGCAGCGGCTGCCCGGCGCCCCGGGGTGGCTCGTCCTTGGCGGGGGACAATGTCTCGTCCTCCTCATCCGCCACAGTCTCAGCCGCCATCACCACACTGCCTCGCTGTTCTTTGAAGCGGGAAATGAATGTCTCCACCTCCCGCAGGTGGCCTGACGTCACCCGCCAGTGCCATCCACTGGCCCCGGCCTGCATCAGGTGGATCACCGCCGTGGGTCCCATTTCCTCCAGCATCAGGTCCTCCACTTCCGCCAGCTTCCACTCCCGGCAGATCAGGCCATCGCCAGCCCCGGAGGACTCCACATGCAGCAGACGTGTGCTCGTCAGCCCGATGAAGCCGGCGTGAAAGCGCAGATCGGCGTCCAGATCGGTGGGCAGTTGCGCCAGCATGCGCTCCCCCGCTGCCAAACGGGATTCGGCATACTGGTAAAGATTTTCCTGATAAAGGGTAAGGGGTGGACGGGACAAGCGCGGCCTCATGTTCAGTCTGATGCCGCACTTGTCAAACCTCCGAACCTGCACATCATCGTGCGCACTATCCCACCCCAGTGTCCTCCAGCGAACTCCGTTCCACCCTTGTCCGCAAGATTCACGCCCTGCGCGGGCCGAACTTCTGGGCCCGCGAAACTGTTCTCGAATGCCGTGTGGAGTTCCCACCGCTGATCGATGTCGTCCCCAACTGGAAGGACTGGCTGGTGTCCTGGCTGCCCGCATTGGAGACAACGTTTGTCGAGGCTGAAAGGCCGGACGCACCCACACTGGCCGGCCTGCTGCAGGTCATCACGCTGCATTTGCAGAGCCGCACAGACTTGCAGGTGAGCTTTGGCAAGGTGATGCCCACCGCGCAGGCGCAGGTCCTGCGCATCATCACCCAGTTCGATGAGGAGGTGGTGGCAAAGGCAGCCTTTGAGCTGGCACGCCGCCTTGTCGATGCCGCCCTCTTTGGCCTCGTCTTTGATGTGAACGCCGCCATCGAGGAGCTACGTGGGCTGGCGCAGGACATCTGCCTGGGACCCAGCACCCGTGCCATGGTGGATGCGGCGAAGCTGCGCGGCATCCCCGTGCGCCGTCTCACCGAAGGCAGCCTCGTGCAGCTCGGCTGGGGAGCCAAACAAAAAAAGATCCTGGCCGCCGCCACCAGCCAGACCAGCGCCATTTCCGAGGACATCGTGCAGGACAAGGACCTCACCCGCCGCCTCCTGCAGGAGGTGGGCCTCCCCGTTCCCCAAGGCCGCCCGGTGACCTCCGCCGAGGACGCATGGACCGCCGCCAATGAAATCGGCCTGCCCGTGGTGGTGAAGCCGCGCGATGGCAACCAGGGCCGCGGCGTGGCCCTCAATCTCTACACCCGGGAGCAGGTCTTCACCGCCTTTGCCGCGGCCAAGGAAGAAGGTGACTCCATCATTGTGGAGCAGTTTGCCGAGGGCGAGGACTACCGCGTGCTGGTCATCGGCAGGCAGCTCATCGCCGCCAGCCGCCGCTTTCCCGCCCATGTGGTGGGCGATGGCCTGCACACCGTGCAGGAGCTTATTGCCGAAAAGAACCGCGACCCGCGCCGTGCCGCCGACCATGCCGCCGCCCTCAGCAAGATCCGCATCGACGCCGTGGCCACCGCCGTGCTGGCCGAGCAGGGCATGACCACCGAGTCGATTCCTGAAAAAGGACGCACCATCCTCATCCGCCGCAATGCCAACCTCAGCACCGGCGGCACTGCCGTGGACTGCACCGGAGAGGTCCACCCCAGCATCTGCGCCGCCGCCGTGGAGGCCGCGCAGACCGTCGGCCTGGACATCTGCGGCATCGACATGATCGCCCCGGACATCTCCGCGCCGCTCAGCCCGCGCAATGGCGTCATCATTGAGTTGAACGCCCGCCCCGGCCTGCGCATGCACCTCTACCCCTCCGAGGGCGAGCCCCGCCCCGTGGGCAAGGCCGTGATCGACACCATGTTTGCGCCGGAAGATGATGGCCGCATTCCCATCGTCGCTGTCACCGGTGTGAATGGCAAGACCACCACAACGCGCTTCATCGCGCACCTGCTCACGCACAACAACTGGCGCGTGGGCTTCACCAGCACGGATGGTGTTTTTGTCGGCAGCCGCATGATCGACGATGGCGACTGCAGCGGGCCGAAGAGCGCGCGCAGCATCCTGTCCTACCCGCTGACCGATGCGGCCGTGCTGGAGACAGCCCGTGGCGGCATCCTGCGGGAAGGGCTGGCTTTTGACCACTGCGACGTGGCCGTGGTCACCAACATCGGCAGCGGCGATCATCTTGGCTTGAACGAGATCGACACACCGGAGCAGCTTGCCGAGGTGAAGCAGTGCATCGTCGCCGCCGTCTCCACCTCCGGCACCGCCGTGCTGAATGCCGCCGACCCGCTGGTGGTGAGGATGGCGGAGACGTACCCGCGCAAAACCACCTTCTTTGCCCTGGATGGCGAGAACGCCGAGATCGTTCGCCATCGCATCCGTGGCGAACGCGCCCTCTTTGTGCGGGATGGCCAGATCATCCGCGCCGAAGGTCCGCGTGAGGAGGTCTTCATGCCGCTGGCGGAGATTCCCCTCACCCACGGCGGCATCATTGGTTTCCAGATTGAAAACACCCTCGCCTCCGTGGCTGCGGCATGGGCGCTGGGAATGGCCGACGACCTCATCCGGCAGGGCGCGCGCACCTTCATTCCCAGCATGGATCAAAACGCAGGCCGCTTCAATGTGCTGGACCTCAGCGGCACCACCGTCATCGTGGACTACGGCCACAATGTGGATGCCTTGAAGGCCCTGTTGCACGGGCTTGGACAGTTCGCCAACCAGCGGCGCATCGTGGTTTACACCTCCGCTGGCGACCGTCGTGACAGCGACATCATCGAGCAAGGCCGGATGCTGGGCGAGTTCTTCGACGCCGCTTGGCTTTACGAAGGCGACTACGTGCGCGGCCGCGGGCCCGGAGAAATCATGGACCTCATCGCCCAGGGCCTCAATGGCTGCGCCCGCACCCGGTCCTGCGAGAAAATCCAAGGCCACCTCAAAGCCGTCGATCTCGCGCTGGCCGCCGCCAAGCCCGGAGATCTCGTCATGATCCAGGCAGACACAGCGGACGAAACCGTGCAGCACCTGAAGGCGAGGCACGGCGCGCGGTAAGTCCCAGGCGGCGGTCACAAGCTTAAGGAGGCGCTGATTGATGCGCCTTCGCCGATGCCAGGCCTCCCTCATGCGATGGGGCGCGGACGCCCCCGGCAGTTCGTGCCCTCAATGCAGCAGCCAGAAGAACACCACTGCCACCAGCGTGGCCGGCAGCGCTCCCAGCAGCAGGCCCAGCGGGCTGATGCCGCCGTCGCGAAAGGCGCCGGCCGTCTGCAGGATGCCGACGCCCGCAGGATTAGGCGCGTTGGCAATCACAGTCAGACCACCGCCCGTGACCGCGCCTGCCACCAGGGCATACTGTAGCTCCGGGGAGATGCCTTCCACCAGCGAGCCCAGATAGGTCAGTGCCGCGTTGTCGGTGAAGGCGGTCAGTCCCGTCGCGCCGAAGTAGAGGCTGGACTCGCCCATGCTCAGCAGCAGCGGGCGCAGCCACCAGGACTGCAGGGACCCCAGCGTGACCAGCCCCGCCAGGAAGAAGCCCACCAGCAACCCCTCCCGCAGCCGCAGATGATCCTGATGCGTGCGTGTCGCGGTGACCAGTCCGAGGAAGAGCATGAAGACACCAAAGAACACATCCGGATGATGCGCAAAGGCCACCACCATGCCGAGGAAGGCCATGTGCAGCACTGTCAGCCATGCCGGCACCGGGCGGTCCTGGTGCTGGCGTGGCTCCAGCGCCAGCAGCTCCTTGCGGAACCACCACGCCACCAGCGCGGTGGAGACGATGCAGCTGGCGGCGGCGCGCCAGCCAAAATTCACCAGCATGAATGGCGTGTCCCACCCCCACTTTGCCGCCACCATCAGGACCGGCGGCGCGGCGAAGTGCGTCAGCGTGCCGCCGATGGACACATTCACAAACAGCAGTCCCAGCGTGGCATAGGCCAGCCGGCTGCTGATCCCGCAGTCAAAGTAGCGGCGCTTCAGCAGGATGGCCAGCAGCGTCATGGCCGCAGGCTCTGTGATGAGCGAGCCCAGCAGGGCGCCGACGGACAAGGCCGCCACATAAAAAGCCATGCTCTCCCGGAATGGCAGCAGGCGCGCCACGCGCGACACCAGCGCCTCCCCCAGCCGCACCACAGGCCGCGTGGCCGCCACCACCATGACCACCAGCACAAACTTTGGCTCCGTGAAGTTCAGGCTTTCGATGTGCTCCACCGCCGCATGCACAGACCCCTTCAACGCGGCCAGCAGCACAAACAACGCCGCCGCCCACAGGCCAAAGACCACCTCTGTCTCCGCCAGAAAATGCCACACCACATGCTGCGGGGAGTCCTTCGGGTGATGATGCGCGAGCCGGGCGAAACGCCGAACGAAAAATGTGTGCAAAACCGCCAGTGCGAACAGCACGGTGGCCAGGATTTCATGGGGGGAAGGTGTCATCAGAGGTGCTGGTGCTCAGTTGATTTCAATGCCTCCAGCCAGCGTCGCAGCACGGCTGAAAACAGGCTTTCAAAGCATACTGCCGCCCACTCCACCTGTTGCAACCCTCAATTGCCCGCCCCGATCATCCCCCCCTGCCTTTCCCCAAAGAATCCGCGCCAAGGCCTGTTGGACGAGAGGTTCGCGGTCGTCTTCCCACGACTCATGCCTGGCGGTAAACACCACACCCAAACCAGCCCCTCACCGAAGACGCGCATGCATGTACGGCAGCGTCTTCAGATTGCTGCTGCACGGCCCGGGTGTGTCCACCCACAGCATCCGGGCGGCGATCTGATCATACGCCGCGCGGTGCGCCACGGCGGCCTTCACCGCCACCACTCCCAGCTTCTCCACCTCAATCCCCTGGCTGTGCCATTGCCCCAGGTCAAAGGGCGGCGTCTTCACGCTTGTGATGAGGATCGTCAGCCCCGCGTGTCGGACCACAGCGCAACGCCCCATGTCAAAGAAGTCCCCACACATGCTGGCCAGATGGCTGTTCTTGTTCTCCAGTTCGAAACGACCGTCGTTTAGGGCCACCAGCTCCACCTCCAGATCCAGTGGGCCCGCATCCAGGCGGCTGCCTTTCCCGCCCAGATGAATGTGCCGCGCCCCGGCCTCAATCTCCCGCACCGACTCTGGATCATTGACGCAGATTGCCGCGTTGGAGACGCCGTGGCGGATCAGGGCCCGCAGCAGGCCTGTGCCATCGCCGGGCGCACCACCGCCGATGTTGTCCGAGGGCTCCACCAGAACCGTCAGCCCTTCAGGCAAAGGTTTGAGCGTGGACAGCACCTCATCGGCAGGTGGGTCCGTGACCTCTCCCAGGTGGTGCAGCAGGTGCGCGCACTCGGACAGCCTTTCGAGCTGCGGTGTGGCGTCCTCCGTCGTGCAGGCCACAAAGCTCACCCCGGTGTCGGGCGTGTCGGCAAAGCTGAAGCCTGCCACAATGTTCATGGCCCAAAGAGTCTCGCTTCCCTCCTCCTGCTGACGCGCCAGCTTCTCCAGCGACAGCATGGGGTCTGCGGCTGTGCCAGTCCCCGTAGGCGGCCACATGAGGCCCGGATGCGCAAGCTGCATGCGCGGTCGTTTGCCCGTGGTCAGGCAGCGGTTCAGAAGGCGCGCGGCAATCAGGCCCGCCTCCCGTGCATCCGTGTGCGGATTTTCGCGGTAGCCCACCAGACAGTCCGCCAGCGCAGCCATCTTGGGGGAGAAATTGGCATGCAGATCAAAGACGCCAAACACCGGCACATCGGTCACAGCGCGCAGACGTTGCAAAATCTCGCCCTCGACATCCAGAATGCTTTGCGTCGTCATGGCACCATGCAGCACAAGGTAAACAGCATCGTGTTGCTCCGAAGACGCCACCGGTGCCACATCTTTCCAAAAGGCCTCCACCACCGCATCTTCCACCGTGGGAGAAGGCTGCGCGCGATAGTCCGCAGCGGGCACCACTTCCCAGCCAAGCTCCTCCGCCAGCTCCAGCACTCCGCCCAGGGGAGAGCTGTCCCCCTTGCAGGCCAGCATCTCCGCCCCCCGGCGGATTTGGAAGTCACCCATGCGTGTGACGCCCTCCAGAAAGGTGTGCGTCTCATGAAACAGTCCGGCGATAAGAATGCGGGGCATGGCGCGCAACTCCGGGCATGAAACGCCATGCGGCAAGGCAAAAATGCTGGACCTACGGTGAGGCCAGCTCCCGCACAGGCAGCCCCTGCAGCAGGGCGATGGTGGCCCACCCGGCGGCCCAGTCGGTGTAGATGCCGGTGACGGCCTTCAGGGAGCCGGGCTTTTGGGGGGCGGCGCGATCATTCTGACTGTACCAGCCCACCTTGACCGGCCAGCTTCCATCTGCCGCCTGCATGCGGATGAGCCACTGCTGCCCGCGTGCGATGGCATCCCCCGCCATCCCGTCCCCCAGCTCATGCAGCGCATAGAGCACCTGCCCGGTGGCCAGGGCATCGCTTTGCGGATCACCGATGACCCAGCTCCAGCCGCCGTCGCCGCGCTGCTGTTCAAGCAGAGTCGTCAATGCGGCCTCGCGCTCCTTATTCAGGCCAAACTTCTGCGCGTACAGCGCCTGGAAGGCCACGGTCTCGATGGACTGCGGCGGATGGGCAGCTTGCACCTCGGCCATCCATCCGGCAGACTTGGCGCGTGCCGCGTCCGCCATTTTCCGGCCGCTCTCCGTGCCAGCCAGCGCCAGCAAAAAGAGACGTGTCGAGTGCAGCCTGGCCTCATCCGTGGCTCGTCTCTGCGCCACGAACTGCCCCGCTGGCTTCCAGGTGCCATCCTTCTGCATGGCGTCTGAGATCAGCTTCTGCGCCTCTGCCGGTGCGTCCTGCGGCAAGGCCAGGGTCATGAAGGCCACCTGTTCCACTCCAGCGGCGATCCCCTTCACCTTGGGATTCGCCCAAGCCAGCCATTCCCCATATTTCGCCTGATCGATGGCAAAACCCCGCCGCCGCGCCTCGCGGTGGCTCCACAGCATCTCCGGCAGGTGGTGGCAGCCATTGCAGTTCTTTTCCTCGGTCCACACATCCCCCGCCTTGGCGATGTAGCCCAGTCCTTGGGTGACAGCCCGCCGCAGATCATCCTCTCCGGCATGAGCCAGACCGTGAAGAAAAGCCAGGCTCAGCAGCGAACGACTGAAAAGCACGTTCATAGGCAGAAAACGCTGCCACTTGGCGGATGTTGCAGTTCCTACCGCACGATCACCTTTGACCCGGGACGGATGATGGTGGGCAGGCGGATCGCGTCCCAATTGGCAAAGCGTACGCACCCCGCGCTGCGGCTGCGGCCGATGGTGCGGGG
>CAZPSQ010000228.1:0-9851 GCA_964588755.1 uncultured Prosthecobacter sp.
TGCGCCGTGACCCACTGCGACATCGGCGACTTCTACTATACCGGCGTCAGCGCGGGATGGAACTGGGGCTATGGCGACACCTCCTCACGCGAGACCCTCGTCGAGAACAATCACATCCACCATCTCGGGTGGGCCTACCTCAGCGACATGGGCGGCTTCTACGGCCTCGGCAACGCCCCCTCCACCGTCATCAAGGGCAACCACGTGCATCACATTGCCAGCCACCGCTACGGCGGCTGGGGCCTCTACACGGATGAAGGCAGCGGGGATGTCCTGTTTGAAAACAACCTTGTGCATGACACCAGCGAGTCCGGCTTCCACCAGCACTACGGCTACGCCAACCGCGTCAAAAACAACATCTTTGCCTTCGGCAAAAAGGCGCAAATCCAGCGCAGCCGCAACGAGGCGCGCCTCACCTTCACCTATGAAAAAAACATCGTCGTCTGGGACCCCGCATCCCCCCTGCTCGACGGCGGGGAGTGGAACTGGAAGCTCAATGACAAGGCCGAGCGTGGCGACCCCAAGGACAGCCTCATCTTCCGCAAAAACCTCTACTGGCCCACCGACGGCAAGGTGCCCGCGCTGCTGACAAAAACCCACTTCAGCTGGGACGAATGGCGCGCCCTGGGCCGCGACACCGGCAGCCAGTTTGCCAATCCACAGTTTCAGGACATCGCCAAACGTGACTTCCGCCTCAAAGCAGGCTCCCCTGCGGAAAAGACCGGCTTCAAGCCCTGGGACCTCGGCCTCGCCGGCGTCAGGAAAAAGGATGCCGCATGGCACAAGCTGGCCGCTGAGGGCCATACGTACCCCGCCTGGGCCGAGGAAGCCCAGCCCTGGCCTGCCCCGCCCTACAGCGTGAACCAGAGCTTCGAGCACGTCGCTCTCGGCACACTCGGCATCCGCGGCGGCAAGTACACCCACCAGGGCAAAGGCGAAAGCATCGGCGCGTCGGAGGAGGCAGCCTCCCCCATCCCAGTGGTTTTCACACTGCCTTCCAGCAAGGGCACCCCTCCCGCATCCAAGCGCAGCCTCAAGGTGCAGGACGCGCCTGACCTTGCCCACAAATACGATCCCGTCCTGGACATCCACCCCACCTGGACCGGCGCTGACTTCAGCGCCACCTTCGACATCATGGCACAGGAAGGCGCGGACTGGTTCTTTGAGATGCGTGCCAAGGACGGCGAGTTCGCCGCCGGCCCCTACGTCCGCTGGCAGAAAGGAAAGCTCGTCGCCAACAACAGCAGCAGCATACCGCTTGCCGACATCCCCGTGGGCGAATGGGTCCGCATCAGCATCAAGGCCACCGCAGGCAGCGGCAAGTGGAGCGTGGAGCTGACCCGCCAGGACGGCACCACCAAGGCCTTCAACGAACTGCCCTGCAAGCCCACCTGGGACTCCGCCCACTACCTCCTCTTCAGCGCGCTCGGCACCACCAAGACCGCGTTCTTCATCGACAACCTGCGGCTGAAACAAGAGTAGCTCACAGCGCACAGCGCAGGAAGGTGGGGCGGCTGGTCCTCCAGCCGCCGTGATGAACGAAGCAACCGATCAGCAAATCCCCCCGCGCCCTCCAGGTCACCCAGAAACCAGCCTCCCCGAGTCACCCCACGCCCAAGACGCGCAGGCCTCCAAGCGCCCAGCGCAGGAAGGTGGGGCGGCTGGTCCTCCAGCCGCCGTGGTGAACGAAGCAACCGATCAGCAAATCCCCCCCGCCCTCCAGGTCACCCAGGAACCAGCCTCGAAAATCACCACATCCCCTCAGCCTTTCTTCGCCCTCGCCTTCTTGGCAGCCGTCTTCTTGGCAGCAGCCTTTTTCACCACCGGGGCTTTTTTCACCGCAGCTTTTTTCGCCCTCTTTCTGCCCGTGGCAGGCGCGTCATTCCCCACCTCGATGGGCATCTCCACGACCGGCGGCACGCCACCCAGATCAATGCCAAAGATGGCCGACAGGTCCACTCCCCCCAGGTCCCCTGCTCCAGCAGAAAGATCGGTGATGGCCTCGCTGCTGGCATTGGAGAGCAGCTCCGCCTTGTCCACCCCGCGCAGCGTGAACAGCAGCTCCGGCTTCGTGTCCAGCAGCACACCCACGCCGTAAAGCACGGCGGACACATGCTTGCACATGTCGGCATGGTCCGGGCAGGAGCAGTCAAAGCGGATCTCTTTAGGCTTCGGGAAGAGACCACGCTCCGGATTCGTGAGCAGCCGCATGAGGCCATCGCCCAGCCGGCCGGAAAGAAGGTCCAGCATGGAGCCCACCTCACCCGCGCCCGCTTTCACCATCTCCTTCCACTGCTTCTCCGGCAGCGGCTGGATGTGAACATTCGTTTCATACAGCTCCGAGCCCGCCACCACCGCGCCCAGCTTTCCCTTCTCGATCTCGAGGTTGTAAACCTTGCCCTGGCGCAGGTAGCTGCGGCCGCGTGGCAGCCTGGACTCATAGGCTTGGTAGGACTCCAAATTCTTGCACCAGGCCTGCCCCCAGAAAGTGGTGCAGAGCTTCTTCTGCCCCGCAGGCGCCGGGAGGACTTCAAACTTCTCCCCCCGCTTCTTGCGCTTGGCGATCTCGCGCTCCAGGCGCTTTTTCTGCTCTTTGACGTCTTCGTAGTCCCACCACATGAAACCGGTTTTACACGGGAACTCACGGCTTGAAAGACAAATCCAATCACTCCACCGCGTTCACATCCAGCCTCACAAAGTCGAGCAACTCGCCCGCGCTCATGTCAGTGAGGAGCTTTTCCGCGCCGCCGCCGTCGCCAATAAGCTCCTGGGCCAGGGCCGTCTTCTCCTCGATCAAGGCGTCGATGCGCTCCTCCACGGTGCCTTGGCAGACGAACTTGTGGACGATCACATTCTTCTTTTGGCCGATGCGGAAGGCACGGTCGGTGGCCTGGTTTTCCACGGCGGGATTCCACCAGCGGTCAAAATGGATCACCTGGCTGGCGGCGGTGAGGTTGAGCCCTGTGCCTCCGGCCTTCACACTGATGACCATGAAGGGCGGGCCGCCGGGCTGCTGAAAGGCAGCCACCAGTTCGGGCCGCTTCTTCACCGAGGTGCCGCCATGCAGGATCAGTCCGTCACGCCCAAAGACCGTGGCCAGGAAGCGTGCCAGCGGATCACAGGTCTCCTGAAACTGCGTGAAGATCAGCGCTCGTTCGCGCCTCTCCGCCAGCTCGGCGCAGATCTCCGCCAATCGTGTGAACTTGCCGCTGTCCGCCGGATTCCACGCGCCGTCACCATTCCAGTGGCTGGGGTGGTTGCAGACCTGTTTGAACTTGAGCAGGAATCCAAGGACAAGACCATGGCGTTTGATCGGCTCCATATCCTTGTCCGCAAGCATCTTGGCGAGCTGATCGACCAGCTTCGCGTAAATCGTGGCCTGCCGTTTGGTGAGGCCGCAGTAGGCCTTCAGCTCAATCTTCTCCGGCAGGTCCGCGATGATGCTGCGGTCCGTCTTCATGCGGCGCAGGACATAGGGCTTCACCAGCCGCCGCAGCGGCGCAAAGCCCCCGCTGGACTTGGCGCTGCGTTTCACCACTGCCGCAAAGTCCGTCGGGCCGCCGAGCAGCCCGGGATTGAGAAAGTCGAACAAGCTCCACAAATCCCCCGGGCGGTTCTCGATGGGGGTGCCGGTCAGCGCGATCCGGTTCGGTGCCTGCAGCCGCTTCACCGCCTTGGCGGAGCTGCTGCCGGCGTTCTTGATCGCCTGCGCCTCATCCAGGATCACAAGGCTCCAGGGGTGGCTCTGCCACGCCTCCGTCCGCTGGAGAAACTGATACGTGGTCAGCATCACATCATGCCCGCGCAGCGCCTCCGCAGGATGCTTGGCCGCCAGCTCCAAATCTTCCCGCGAAGTTTGCGAGGGATGCCCGATGAAGAGCCTCAGGTCCGGCGCGAACCTGGCCACCTCCCCCTTCCAGTTCCCAACCAGCGATGCAGGCACCACCAGCAGCGCGGGCGACTTGGCCTCCCGCTGGCGGCTGAGCAGCAGCGTGATGACCTGCAAGGTCTTGCCCAGCCCCATGTCATCCGCCAGACAGGCCCCCAGGCCCAGGCTGGTCATGAAGCGCAGCCAGGAAAAGCCCTTGAGCTGATAGGGGCGCAGCGTGGCGCGCAGGTTGGGCGGTGGCGGCAGCGCCTCCGGGTCGTTCAGCCGCGCCAGCATCTCGGCGATCTTCTTGCCTGCCAGCACCTCGCTCCATTCATGCACATGCTCCAGCTCCCCGGCCTCGGCGGCTGTCCTGCCCCCGCCGAAGCCCGCCAGCAGCCGCATGCCATCCAGGAAGCCAATGCCCCCCTCCCCGGCCGCGTGCTGCACCCTTTCCCAATGCGACATCACCTGCTGCAGCTGCGCGCCATCCACCTCCACCCATTTGCCTCTTAGCGATACCAGGCCCGTCTCAGCGCTCAGCAGCCTTTCCCATTCAGCGTCGGTCAGCGGCTCGCCATCCAGGCTCGCATCCATCTTAAAACTCAGCAGCGTGCCCGCGTGCAGGGAGGTCTTCTGCGGCGCGTCGATCGTCACCTGCACCGCAGGCCGTGTCGTCTTCCCCAGCCGCCACCAGTCCGGCAGCTTCACCACGATCCCGCTTTCCTGAAACAGCTCCGTCTCCCGCAGCACTCGATAAGCATCCTGCGGGGCCATGGCCATCGGCTGAAACAGCCGCCTCGTCTCCAGCCACTCGCGCAGCAGCTTGGACTTCCCTGCCGCCAGCCGCACCGGCTCCAGCAGCGCGTTCAGCGCCGTCTGGTCCTTCTGCCCCGCGTACTGCTGCAATGCACGCGCCAGCGGCAGGTGCTGCGGCTGCCCGGTCGCGCCCAGCTTCTCCGTGAACGTGGCCAGAAAGGCGAATGGTCGCTGCGTGTCCGTCTTGTTCTCCGCCAGATGAAAGGTCACACGGCCCACCACATGCCACGCAGGGCAGGCTCTCCGCAGCCACTCCTCCACAGCCCCCCCCGCCTTTTCCCGCACCTCCCGCCCCAGATCCTCCCACCAGCGTTCCAGCAGCTCCACACTCGCGTGCTCCGCCCCCGCAAAAGGCGGTGCCGCAGCCAGGAAGGCCGCCCGCTCCTCGCGGGAAGGCACCCCCGCCTGCCCCACGTCCTTTGTCTGGCACAGCCGCGTGAAAAACAGCCGCGCCCACTCCCGCAGCCAGCGCCATGGCGGCGCCACCTCCGCCGTCAGCAGATCATTGGCCAGCAGCACCAGAAGCCCTCCCGCATCCCCCGCCTTCGACAGCTTGCGCTCCTCGGCCGACGTCGCCTCCCCTTCAAGCAGAAGGTCGCCTTCAGAAGTGATGAGTGGCAGCAGCATGTGTGTGCCTTGTTTGTCCAGAACTCAGGTCAAGGCAACCCGCCGTGAGGCGGAAAACGCCAAAGCCGCGCTCAACATCAAAATTTTTGAACATTTTTCGCAGCATGACTTTGGACAGGGGCGGAAAAAACACCGTCATGCTCCTTTCCAAGCGCCTTTGGCGTGCTACGCATCCTGTTCGCCCGCAGAGAAAAACCTGAGGGCAAGCCCCCCGCATGCCCGCCCTCATTGAAGCCATCCCCTCGCTCCTCAAACAATACGATGCCCGCACCCGCCAGGAGGCGGAACGGCTCGTCGATGACGACGCGGTGATGGGCCTCGAGCTCATGGAGGACGAGATGATGTGCGAGGTCCGCCTTGATGAGCGCCCCGTCCAGGTCCGCTGGCTCAAAGGCGAGCGCGGCTGGCATGGCGAGACAGAGATCGACGACGACGACGTCCTGGAAAACCTCGCCCTCTGCGCCACCCTCGTCGCCTTGCATCGCCGGGAGCAGCGCGGCACCCTGCCCCAGACCCCCGTCGAGGAGGAAGACTTCGAGCAGATCCTCAACACCAAGCTCGGCCGCCAGCTCACCCCGGATGAGGAAAACTACCTCAGCAAGGTCGAAAAACGCTACGAGCGCGTCCGCCTCACCGGCAAAATCTTCGACCAGGACATGGTCCGCCTCCATTCCAAATGGGCCATCCAGAGCGTGGACCCCGTCGCCCTCTGGCCGGAGCCTCCCACCTCCCTGCGCGACTTCTGGAACTACATCGCCCTCGCCCTCGCGGACAAGGGCCTCTCCCCGCCCGCCTTCCTCCGCGGCATGGCGGACATCGCAGGCACGCGCGAGTCCCTGCGCGAGTGGCGCCACGCCAGCACTGTCCCCACCTGGCGCAAGCGCATCCGCGAGTTCATCGACACCCGGCAGGACACCCTCCGCGCCGCCCCGCCAGCACGCCGCCTGTGCGACTTCCGCCTCCTCATCACCGTCAATGACGCACGGCTGCAGATCCGTCTGGACGGTGACACACCCTCCCCTTTCACCAGTGTGGATTCCGCGCTCCTCGACGACCTGCGCAAAGACCATCGCGACGGCCGCATCATCACCTCCGGCCCCTCGGAGCTGCTTCTCGTCACCTGCCTCGCCCAGAGCGAGGAGGACTGGAACGACTCCTTCCGCCTGGAGACCCGGCACCATGCGCAGTGGCTGGCCACGCTGTTTCAGCAGCCCGCCCTCACAGACCTCCTCGTCACCTTGGATGAGGCGCCCTTCCACCGCGCCTCGGAGCCCCTCCACTGGGCCTCCCAGCTCAGCGCGGACGGCCTCTCCCTCACCCTCCAGCTTGAAACCGCGCAGAATGAGCCCGTGCCCCTGCCGCTCCGCATCCTCCGTGGCGCGCAGACCTTCTACCTCAGCGCGGACACCTTGTTTCACGGGCCAAACTGGCTGCATGACGAGTCCCGCCTCGACACCGCCGTCAGCATGCCGCTGGAGGCCCTCGCCATGCCGGAGGGCATCGCCTTCATGCGGGAGATCGGCATCACCGTGCCGGACTCCATCCAGAGCCGCGTCCAGCATGAGGACCTGCGGGTGAAGATCACCGCCGCCTGCATGGCCAAGCCCTCCCACTCCACCAGCGCGGAGTTCGTCACCTTCAAGGCCGAGGCCGTCGATGGCGAAGGCCGCGTGCGCGAGGCCCTCCGCATCTCCGGCTGGCAGCCCGTGGATGAAAAAAAAAATGTTGAGGCCAGCGACGCCATCATCTGCCGCGACCGCCGCGCCCTGCGCGATGCCGAGGAGCTCCTGAACCAGCTCCGCCGCACCTGGGACCATGAGGCGGACGGCTGGCGCGTCCGCATGGCCAAGGAGTTCCCCGACCTCTTCCACCGCTGGGCCACCCACCTCCCGGAAAACATCTCCCTCAATGCCGATGAGCGCCTGCAGACCATCCTCGCAGACCCCCTGATCGCACGCGTCCGGCTGGAGGCCACCCAGACAGCCAACATCGACTGGCTCGACCTGAAGCTCGTCTTCGACATCGAAGGCGCCGAGCTCAAGCCCGCAGACATCCGCCGCCTCATCGCCGCCAAGGGCGACTTCGTCCGCCTCGCCGACGGCACCTGGCGTCGCGTGAAGCTGGAAATGAGCGAGGAGCAGCTGGCCCTCCTCGACAGCCTCGGCATCGACATCGATGAAAACAGCGACGAGGCCCACCGCCTCCACTGGCGCCAGCTCGCGCAGGAAAAAGCCGCCGAGATCGTCAGCCCCAAGGCCTGGGGCAAAATCGTCGAGCGCATGGAGTCCGCCAAGCTCGACATCCGCCCCCCGGTCCCGGAGGGGTTGAACGTCACCCTCCGCCCCTATCAGGTGGAAGGCTACCAGTTCCTCACCTACCTCACCACCAACCGCTTTGGCGGCATCCTGGCCGATGACATGGGTCTGGGCAAGACCCTGCAAAGCATCGCCTGGGTCCTGTGGCTGCGCTCCCGCAAAAAAGCCGACGGCCCCCACCTCCCCGTCCTCGTCGTCTGCCCGAAATCCGTGCTCGACGTCTGGGCGCTCGAGTTCCAAAAAGCCTGCAAAGAGCTGCGCGTCCTCGTCCTCCACGACCGCGACCTCTTTGACCTCTCCCTGGTGCAGACACAGATCGACGTGCTCGTCATCAACTACGCCCAGATGCGCAATGTCATTGAGGAGCTCTCCGTCATCCGCTGGCTCGCCGCCATCCTTGATGAAGGCCAGCAGATCAAGAACCCCGACTCCCAGACCGCCCGCGCCGCCCGCCAGCTCCGCGCGGACAACCGCCTCGTCCTCACCGGCACCCCCCTGGAAAACCGCCTCCTCGACCTCTGGAGCCTCATGACCTTCGCCACCCCGGGCGCATTGGGGGAGCGCGCCTACTTCCACCGCCACTTCGACCGCCGCAAGGACGCCCGCGCCTCAGAGCGCCTCGCCGCCCGCCTCCGCCCCTTCCTCCTCCGCCGCACCAAGTCCCAGGTCGCACGCGACCTCCCCTCCCGCAGCGAGGAAAACATGCTCTGCGAAATGAGCGGCCGTCAGGCCGAACTCTACCGCGAGGAGCTCGCCCGCGCCCAGCACCTCGTCCTCAGCAGCTCCGGCTTTGACATGGTGAACCGCCGCCGCTTTGCCATCCTCCAGGCCCTCACCCGCCTCCGCCAGATCTGCTGCCACCCCGGCCTCATCGACGCCACCGCCGTCAATGAGGAAAGCGCCAAGCTCACCGCCACCCTCGACCTCATTCAGGAGCTGCATGCCGAAGGGCACAAAGTCCTCCTCTTCAGCCAGTTCGTCTCCATGCTGAAGATCATCCGCACCAAGCTGGAGGAGCTGAAACTCCCTTTCCACTGGCTCACCGGTGCCAGCACAGACCGCGCCGGCATTGTCAAAGCCTTCCAGGAGGACGACAAAGCCAGCGTCTTCCTCCTCTCCCTGAAGGCCGGCGGCAGCGGCCTCAACCTCACCGCCGCCTCCTACGTCATCCTCTATGACCCCTGGTGGAACCCCGCCGTCGAAAACCAGGCCATCGACCGCGCCCACCGTATCGGCCAGACCCAGCCCGTCATGGCCTACCGCATGCTCACCAAAAGCACCATCGAGGAAAAGATCATGACCCTCCAGCACAAGAAGAACCTCATGGTCAGCAATGTCCTGGGCGAAGGCGGCTTCACCAGCCTCCTGAAGGCCGACGACTTCGCCTTCCTCTTCGACATCGAGGCCGAGCAGATGCACTGATCTCCACCCTGCGCGTGATCTGTGGTTGCCCCCGCTGCCCCGGCGTGCATACTCAGAATTCGCACCACGTCTCCGCCCCTATAGCTCAATGGTTAGAGCAGGGAACTCATAATTCCTTGGTTATCGGTTCGAGTCCGGTTGGGGGTACTTTTTCAGGGGAATTCGGCCTGGATTGATGCTGGACAGATGCCGGAGGCACGGCACTTTTATCGTTTGGTTCCAGCGTCCTGCCACCCGCTGTCTTCGTTTCCTTTCCCAGACATGATCCATTTGGCCCCCTCGAAAATCATCCGCCTAGCCCTGCTCTCCGCCCTGGCCCTGCTGGCCTCCTGCCAGAGCGGCAGACCCGCACGCGGCCAGACCATGTACCTGGAGGCCTTCAATCCGCAGAGCGTTCCACACTCCTCCATGTACAATGCCGACCAGGTCTCCTACTGGGACGGCGACGGCATGAGCGGCAGCCCGAACATCATCATCGACCTTAGCGACCAGAAAGCCTACTTCTACAAAGGCGGCGCCCTCGCCGGCGTCTCCGCCCTCTCCACTGGCGACGAGCGGCACGCCACCAAGACAGGCAACTTCAAAATCATCCAGAAGGACCAGTGGCATAAGTCCAACCTGTACGGAGACTTTGTGGACTCCGCAGGCAACATCGTTGTGGCAAACATCGATGTCACCAAGGACAAGGCGCCGCCCGGAACCCGCTTCGACGGCTCCAAAATGCACCACTTCATGCGCTTCGTCGGCGGCATCGGCATGCATGAGGGCTTCCTGCCCGGCTACCCCGCCTCCCACGGCTG